>NZ_JBIWLW010000010.1:0-288186 GCF_044766385.1 Streptomyces sp. NPDC102274
TGCCCAGCGGCAGCAACGGCTCAAGCCGGGCCCACTGGTCGTTCGTCAGATCTCCACGTCCCACAAAACACGATCATGAACGAACAAGATCCACTTTTGCAACAGGCCCTAGTCCCACGGGCCGTGCGGACTGCCGTTGATCGGCGCCCTGGAGTTCATCGCGGGTGCTTTGTATGTCGCCTGCCGCTCCGTCGTTTCATTGCGAGGCATAGCACAGCGGTCTCCTGAAACTGCCTGACCCACATGGGACGGCATGAAAATGCCGTCGCCGCGACCACCCGGCAATCCGAGGTGCTGGCGCAATGGCTGAGAACCCAGCGCTGGCGTCTCGGTATCACCTACGCGGCGATGGCCAGCAAGGTCGACTACGAGTTCACCGCAGCGGCCGCCTGACCCCGGACGGCTGCCGTCTGGTCATCACCCGGGCCGCGGCGCACACGGGCATCGAGGTGAAGCTGACCGGGCATTCCGCCCGGGCGGGGGAGCGCCACCACAGTGACCGAGCAGGACAGTGAGTCGGGGAGGCCCGCGCCAACGCGGGCCGCCCCGATCATCGAGCCCTAGCCGTTGAAGAACTCCGCTCAGAACTTCCGCACCATCTCCCGAGCGACCCCCTCGGCGGCTCCCCGCACGATGGAGTTCTGCAGTCCCTGCCTCCCCGACAGAGCAGAGACGCCAATCAACTCTCGTCGTCGCTCGCTGGGACGACTCCCGCGCGGTCAAGGGCTTCCAGTAGCCGCACGACGCCATCGGGAATAGCGGAGGCGCGCAGCGTGTCCGCCGTGTCGATGACGTCCTGCTGCGCCTGGGGGTCGACATCCCGCCAGAGAGCTGCAAGCTGGTCAAGGCGCGCAGTGTCCCCGGGTGATGGAACGGGGAACCCGCCGGCGTCTCGGGTCATCGGGATGCTGCCTGTGAGGCAGTGCCAGGAGCAAGGTTTTCCTTGCGGATCAGCCGGCGCGTCGGCTGGCCCTGCTGGTGCGCGTGCGTGTGTATGGCGCCGGCGCCGGACAGCATTGCGCTGCCGCTGGAGTGTCTCGCCTCGGATTATGTCCAGGTATCCCAGGCGGCAAACCGGGGCGTGATCGGCGATCCTTGCATCCACGCCCGTGCGGGAGTCAGCAATGAACGACAGTGCTACTCACTTCATGGCGCCTCTTGCTTCAAAGCAAGTGCGCGTGGGATCCTCTTGCCTGACGGTTACTCAACAGGGCGTGGCGCCGATTCAGGAAGGAGGCGGGACGTGAGCCTGGATGAGCTGTACACCAGTCCGCAGATAGCCAAGCGGCTCGGCGTGACTCGCCAGCGCGTCGACCAACTCGTGGAGAACGGGCAACTGCCGCAGCCGGTGGGCCGCTCCGGGCGCACCCGGTTCTGGCGGTCCTCCGACATTGAACTCGCCCTCGCGGGCAGCGATCCGTCCACCGGACGGCCGCCCACTCCCGACTGGGACACCATCGCCGCGCCGGATGCCCCGCTGCGTCTGGACGTTGACGAGGTGCTTGCCGTGCCCGGCATGTGGGTCGACGAGACGCCGCGGGTGCACGTACGGATCTGGCGCGGGTCGGCCGTCGGCACCCGGCGCACCGTGGTGCTCTACGGCGCCATCGCCGAGTCCCACGGCATCATCATCAACTACGCCGAGGACATCGCTCGTGTGATCGCTGCCCGGCACCTCGGCGTCGGTGAAGCGCGCAGCGCCTGGTGGCTGGGCTTTTGGCCGAGGGGCTTCCCGCGACCCGAACTGAAAATCCAGTACGTCTCGTTCGCCTTCCCCCGGGCCGCCACCTCCGGCGGGCTCCTCGACGCCCTGCTGCGGCGCGGCAGCAAGGACGTGTGGAACGGCGAATTCGACAGTCCGGTCTGGCAGAAGGTCACCCCCGCCCAGCTGACCCGCGTCCTGGGCAGCGCCCCTGATCTCGACTTCCCGCCCGGCACCTACACCGCGGCGGTGGTCAGCGACCTGGCCGCCGGACGACGACCCGCCGTCCTTGACTTCGACCCGTACCGCCTCGGCGCTCAACTGCGCCAGATCACCTGCCTGCACGCCTACCGCCAAGCCTTGCTCTCCGGAGACGACACCCGGGACGGTCTGCCCGCCCTCGACCTGCTGGCCCGGGGTGGCCACGACAGCACGGCCCGCACCTCCGAGGCGATCGGGATCGCCGTGCGCGTGCTGGTCCCCGACGCCATGGCGGCAGCGCACGACTACCAGGTGAACCACCGGGCCGACGACGTCGGTTCCGCACTGGTCGAACGCCGCTTCCGCCAGCCCGGTGCGGAGGAGAGCAACCTGCTGGAGCGCTACGTTGACCTGCCCGGCATGGACCTGTCCGCCGGAGCCCTGCACCGGGCCCTGACGACGGTGCGGACCCTGTCCTCCACGCTCGCCGACCAGGCCGCCACCGACGGACCGCACGTCGATGCGGCCCTGCTCGACGCCCTGACCGCGGCGGAACCCGGACTCGTCAGCGCCCGCCACCTGCTCGACCCCCGCCTGATTGACGACCCCGGGCCGGACCCCCACGCCATCTCCAGCCCCGGCGAGGCCGAACGCGCCTACCTCGCCACCGTCTCCTGGTGGGGTCCGGCCGCCGGCGACGCCCACCGGGCTGCCGCCCTGCGTGGACATCTGTGGGACAGAGACCTCGATGGTCTGCGCACCGGCTACGACCCCTTCGGCCGCATGGTCCTGCACAACCCCACCACCGACACACTCGCCATCGAACGGCCCCGCACTGTGCCCGTCGTGCCCTACCCCGACGAGGCCCAGATCCTCGCCACCTACGGGCAGATGACTGCGTTCATCGTCCTGCCCGACGGGCGGGTCGACATCCTGCCCACCGACTCCCGCGACATTCACGCCGACGTCACCTGGGGATATGGCGGCACCGGTCCCGAAATCCTCGCCCGCGCCCTTAGCTTCGCAGTCCTGGAACACCCTGACCCCGAACACCCGCTCACCCTGGAGGAACGCCCCTCACACATGGCCGCCCACCTGCTCGAAGTCACCGAACGCAGCCCCCAGTACGAGACGCTGCGCCTCAACGTCGGCGACCTGCGCCACCAACTCTGAACCACCGCTGTCAGACCGAAGCTGCCGCAACTCCCCGACAGGGGCTACCTGATGTCCCCCACCGACACACCGACTGAAACGGTCCCGGCCGCCACCTCGGTGCCATCGGCATCCACGAGCCGGAACAGGCGCAGCGGGTCATCGCACTTCTCGACGCGGCCGACCCGCGTCACCCTCAGCGCTGCCACATCCCGGACCGTCATCCTGTGCTCTGGCATCCATACCTCCGCGGGCCAACTTGCTCGACGACACGCGATGTAACCAGATCCGCCACCACACGTGCGGTCACGACGACCCGTCGGCGGTGGCCACAACAATCTTGCAAGCGCCGTGAGTTGATATGCATGCTGGGTTGGCTACCAGAAGGCAGCGGGCCGAGCAGGCCGCGAGGCGTAGCGATATCGGACGGCACTTCCACCGTCCCGCTGGGCACTGAAGGGACCAACGCAGCACTGAGCCGTAGCCCCGCGGCTAACGTCAATACCGGTAACTTATGGTTTTTGGTGTGCGTTTGACTCGTTTGGTTTTGGTGGCGTCGATGATGGTGATCGCCGCGACGGTTGGACGATCTGCGGTGTTGAGGGCGGCGCGTTTGAGGGGCCAGCTGGCGACTTTGTGTTTGATGGCGCGGGGGTTGCTCCGGCGGCGTCGTGGTGGCAGGAGTCGTTCGAGGAGTTCAGTGTGGGTGGCTTTGATCGCGCGGGCGAGTCTGCCGGGGGGAAAACGCCGCCTGGTCGGTGACCTGGCGGCGCACGACGCGCAGTGAGCGGGTGAAGGAAATGCGGTCCGGATCGCGGTCGGCTTGTCGTGCGGCCTGGTGCATCAAGTGTCGGATGGCGTGGTGGACGAGCAGGAATCCGTAGAGTTCCTGCTCGGCTCCGTCAGGGTGCTGCGAACGCAGCACCAGGTGGGAACCGCCGAGGTGGGTCTTGATCTCGTCGAGGGTGGACTCGAACTCCCACCGCTGGGCGTAGAGGGCGGCCAGCTCCGCGGCCGGGGCCTTGTCCGGGTCGAGGATCGTGGTGATGAGCCGGTAGGCGCCCTCGTGGCCGGCGATTGGTGTACTCCACCGCGCGTACCGGCAGTCCGCGGCGGGTGTGGTGAATGTCGGTGCGGTCGAAGATCTCGGTGAGGTAGGAGCCGTCCGGCAGTTGCTCGACCACGGGTAGCACGAGGTCTTTGCGGACTCGCCACAGCAGGTCTGCTCCTGTCGCCGCGGCCTTGCACCACAATGCCACACCGTAGAAGCCGCGGTCGGCCAGCAGCAGCATCCCCGGCCGCAGGGAAACCAGAACCTCCCGGGCCAGGGTCTGCTCCCCGGTGCGCAGTGGTCCGATCGCGGCGTCGAAGATGACATGGGTACCGCACTCCACCAGACCGACCATGCGAATCTGCGGGTAGCCGACGTTCTGCTCGCCCCGCCCGGAACGGGGCGGACGGCCGAGCGCCTCCACGTGGGCCTTCGTGTCGGGCAGGTCGAACGTGGTCCCGTCGATCGCGGTCAGCCGCCAGTCACGGTAGAAAGCGCCCTGCGTACCCGGTGCGGCAACCGGGCGGCACACCCTGGCGAACAGCTGCCTCAGCGGCGCCACACCCAGCCGGGACCTGGCTTTCCAGATCGCTGCCGTACTCGGCACCGCCCACGACGTACGCCAACGCCGCGCGCCCTGCAAGCCCGCGGTCAGCAGCCGGGCGACTTCCTCAGAGTGCGGGATGTGGCGTTCCGTCGGTCTTGTCATCGCTCGATGGTGTGACGTTGGGGCATCGCTGCCGGTCAGGAGTTCGGGGTTCGCTTGAGTTGTGGCATGAGCATGCGCAAGCCGTACCCGAGCGATCTCACCGATGAGCAGTGGGAGCTCGTCGAACCCGTGATCGCGGCATGGAAGGCCCGGCACCCGTCGGTCAGCGGGCATCAGGGGAAATACGCGATGCGGGAGATCGTGAACGCGATCCTCTACCAGAACCGCACGGGTTGTCAGTGGGAGTTCCTGCCCCATGACATGCCCCCGCCCGGAGCGGTGAAGTACTACTTCTACCTCTGGCGCGACGAGGGCACCGACCAGGACATTCACGACCTGCTGCGCTGGCAGCTGCGGGAGAAGCGGAAACGATCAGCCGACCCGAGCCTGGTCGTCCTGGACACGCAGAGCATCCACGTGGCCGTGGGCGTCCCGGCCACGACGACGGGCCGGGACGCCGCGAAAAGGGTGCCGGGCAGGAAGAGATGCCTGGCCGTGGACGTGCTGGGCCTCGTCATTGACTGCGTCGTCCTGCCCGCCTCCGCGCACGAGAACACCGCCGGCATCGCCCTGCTGGACGGTGTCACCGAGCAGTGCGACACGGTGAAGAAGGCCCTGGTCGACCAGGGCTTCAAGAAGAAGGTCGTCGAGCACGGCAAGAACGTGGGCATCGACGTCGAGATCGTCGAGCGCAACCCGGACGACAAGGGCTTCGTTCCACAGGCCAAACGGTGGATCGTGGAGCAGACGAACGGGATCCTGATGTTCTACCGCCGTCTCGTACGCGACTACGAACACCTCCCCGCCTCCTCCCGCTCCCGCGTTCTGTGGGCGATGACCTCCGTCATGAGCCGCCGCCTCACCGGAGCCACCATCACCTCTTGGAGGACCGCATGAGCGAGAACCCACAGGTCAAAGCCATCCTGGAACACATCGAAACCCGCGAACGCGAACTGGCCGACCAGGCCGGACAGTTCCAGGCCCGCATCGAAGAACTCACCCGGCAGCTCGGCGAACTCGACGCGGAGAGCGAGAACCTGCGCATCACCCGCAAGACCCTCCTCACTCTCCCACTGCCCTCACCCGACACCGGACCGGAGCGCCCCAACATCCCGGACCACCCCGCCTACCAGCAGATCCTCACCGCCCTGGCCAACACGGGCCGGCCGATGCGCGCCCGCGACCTCTGCCAGGCCCTCGACCTGCCGATCCTCCCGAAGAACACCGAAGGCATCCGCTGCAAACCGAAACGCCTGGTCAGCCGGGGCATCCTCATCGAACCCGAACCCGGCTTGTTCGCCTGCCCCGGCGCCTGAGGACCACACCCCACCCGCGACCAGCGGTCCTTCCCCAACCTCAACCACGAAACGGACAAGAGCTCACGTTCCGCACTCTCATAGCTCTGCCCCGAGAACAGGCACATCGCCAACACGAAGTAGACCACCAGCCGGGCCGGCAACAACCGATTCCGTTGCTGCACCCGGCCCGTCTCCACCAACACCTCATCCACAAGTGACTGAGGAAACGCCTGCGTCAGCACCCCGACCGCGACTCGGTCGGACAACCGCTCACCAGATGACTTCAGTTGACCAGCTCTCGGCACATCACCAACAACGACCAAACCAACCCAAAGTTACCGGTATTGAGGCTAGGGCGTGTTGCGAAAGTAGCGCCGTCCGCCCGCAAGCCAGGCGGGACTTTCGCAACACGCCCGAGTTGGCACTGGATGGGCCAACGGCATATTCAGGACACTCAGATGGGTGATATAGGACTTTCTTACGATACTCGGCCCGGGAGGCTGGTGGTCGTGCACTATGAGCATCGAGAGCATCACTGAGCGCACTGGTAATCAAGGAGATCGTGTGGGCCAGCAGTTGGCGGGTGCCGAGGAACCTGACGATAGTGTCGACTGGAAATCCAGCCCCCGGGTCCGGTTCCTGAAGAATGAGGCTGCACCGTCCGCTCCGCGTATGGTGCTGGGCAAGGAGCTGCGCCGTCGGCGTGAAGCTGTGGGGCTGCAGCAACAGGAGGTCTCCCGGCGCCTGAACTGGTCGCTGTCGAAGACCAGCCGAATCGAAAGTGGCCAGGTCAAGGTCAAGGAACAAGATCTGCCGGCTCTGTTCTCGCTGTACGAGATAGACGACGCGACTGAGCAAGTACCGCTTCGCGAACTGGCACAGATCGCCAACCGGCCCATGTGGTGGCAGCCGTGGTCAAAGATCGCGTCTCAGTACCTGCAGGCCGTGCTGAGCTTCGAGGACATGGCCTGGCGCATCAAGTCCTACGAGCCTCTGTACCTGCACGGGCTGCTGCAGACCCCGGAATACGCTCGGGCGCTCATCGAACGGGGACGAGGGACGCGGAGCCATCACACCGCCCTGGCACAGCTCCGCAAGGAGCGGCAGACCAAGTTCGCCGAGTCGCCCGGCAAGGAGCTGATCTGCGTGATCGATGAGGCGGCAGTCCGGCGGACCGTCGGTAATGCGGGGATCATGCGCCGACAAGTCGAGCATCTGATCGACTTGGGCGAGGACGGTCGTTTTCATCTCCGGCTCGCCGAGCTGAACCGCCCCAACCTCCCTCTGGAACTCGGGCCCACCACCATCTTCGACTTCGCGGAGACCCTGCTCCCCACCATCGCCTACTCCGAGAGCTTCGACGGCGGCCTGGTCATCCAGGACGGGGACTCTGTAGACCGTAGGGTGACGACGTTCGACGTTCTTCGTGCCCGCTCCCTGGCGCCCGGTAAGACGACACAGAAGCTCCGCGATCTGCTGGCATCCAACTACTACCGCTGACCCCCGCCCCTATAGGCGTCAGTCACGGCTTGCGCGCCACACCTGCGTACAAGGACACCTGTGCGTCACTGACGAGACTGGGGCCGCTCCCTGGCTCCGGGCGCCAGTGGTGCGCCAGGGCGACCCCGGGTTTCACGAGATCCAGGCCGTCGAAGAAGCGTAGAACCTCTCCCCGGGAGCGCACCTGGAGAGGGGTTCCCCGCTGCGTGTATGTCTCGACTATGGCCTGCCATGCTTCCGGGGCGAAGTCGCCGGTGCAGTGGGACAAGCTCGCGTAAGAGCCGGCGGGCAACTGGTCCATGAGTTGAGGCACGAGGTCATACGGATTCTGCTCGTCGGGCACGAAGTGCAGTAGGGCGTGAAGGGACAGGCCCACGGGACGGTCGAAGTCGATGATGTTCTCGGCCCTCACCGCGGCCAGAACTTCATCTGGCCTCCTGGCGTCGGCATGCGCGTAGCCAGTCCGTCCCTCCGGGGTTCCGTACAGCAGTGAATCCGCATAGACCAGGACGATCGGATCGTTGTCCACGTAGACGACCCGGCATTCCGGCTCGACCGCCTGCACCACATTGTGGACGTTTGGTGCGGTGGGAATGCCGGCGCCCACGTCGATGAACTGGCGCACTCCCCGCTGCGCCAGATACCGCACGGCGCGGTGCATGTAGGCGCGGTTCACGCGGGCCACCGTCTCGACTGCAGGAAACGCCTTTATGACCTCCCGGGCCACCTCTCTGTCCACGGCGTAGTTCGTCTTTCCGCCTAGGTAGAAGTCGTACATCCGCGCACTGTGAGCCCTGTCCTGCCCTAAGTCCACTTCCATGCCGCCCTGTTCGGGTATGGACTGGTCTCCCACTGCGGTCTCCCAGGTTCGTCGAGTGTCCCGCTGCCCGCGCCAGGCAACAGGATGCACTTGCATTATTCCCATGCTTACTGGTCGGTTACCGCCGATGTCTAAAGCTGAACGACCTTCTCACCCGTGTGTCACAAGCGAGTCATGAAATGAGCGCGCAGCTCGCCCGGCCCCTCTGGGGGCCGGGCGAGCCACCTCAACGGCAATAGAGTTGCAGAAGCACACGCTCTGCGTAGCGGTGCACTGGCATCGCCTCAGAGGCTGCCTGAGGCCAACGCCGACATGAAGGCCGCAGCAGAGGGGTGAGACACGGCCACGACAGGACTGCGTCGGACCTTCGAATCGCGGAAGAAGACCTCCCCCGTGAACGGCTGCGCGATCTCCACGCATGCCCCCTCGGGAAGGCTGTGTGAACTTTTTCGCCAGACGACATCCGCTGGTCGTACAGCACTCGTCGGCTTCCTCACCGGACTACCTCCTGCGGTGAATGAACTCCCCGTCGTCTAGATGCAATTGCATCTAGACCCGACGAAGGGAGGATCGCCGCCCTGTCGGACAGGTATGCGAGGTTGGGAAAGAATGTCTGGATTTCGCCGCTGGCGTTACGTGCAAGTGCTGCCACGGCGCCGATGTGTTTATCGTGCTGTCGGGCAGCCCGCGACGCCCCGCAGGGCCCTGGTCGGCAGGTCGCGCAGGCATGGGAACGGCGCCCGCAAGTAACCCCTCTAGGGGCCTCTCACCAGGGAGAATTCCGATGGTAGTACGGGGGAGGGGTGTGGGTGGGGGCGTACCGGGGGGTCAGGTGCAGGCAGTGAATCTGCCTCTCTCTATGGCCCGTTCGTGAGCGCAGACGCGGAAACGGCCCGGGAAATATTGACACGCTCCGTTTAACGTCGACCGCGCTCAGCGATCGAGCTGAGCGGCATCAGGACCCCGGCGTTGAAGTTGAGAGCCTCAGCCGGGGCCCCGTGTCGACGACTCTCGAAGGAGAACGTGGTGGGGCTTTCCCCGCGCCGACGACGCAGCAAACCGAAGCACGCCCGACCCCGCGCTAAACCATCGGTACGACTGTGCGCAACTTGCCTCGCGGACTGCCTGCAACTCCTGGTTAGCCACGGCATCGGGCCGCTGCTCCTCCAGCAGTCCCAGACCTGGCTGAACACGGCTGTGACCGTAGCTCTCTTGGGCATGTGCGTGAAACGGCACCGCTCCAACCATGGGCCGAGCCAGTCCTAGCAACTTCCTGGGCGCTGCCATGAGCGGCGCCCAGGCATTTCGCCGCCCGCCTGCCCCTGGAGCGAACATGCACCAGTCTCAGCGACCTGCCGGAAGTCTCTCGGTACACATCGGACTTGTCCTGGATCAGATCCGTCTACAGGCTCGCTTGACACCCGAGGCGCTGGCACGGAAGACCGACTTCGACCTTACGTACGTGACTGACATCCTCTCTGGCAACGCCTTCCCCAGCCGACTCTTTACGCTCCGCTACGCGCGCGCTAGTGGAGTGGACCCTCAGCTCCTGTTAAAGGTCTGGGAAGACGAACAGGCGCGTCGCCGGGCGCGATGACGAGTTATCGAAGTCGAAACAGGGACGTACGCTTGCGTGAGTGGCGTCAGCCTCGGGCCATACATTCGGCCTGTCGGAGTCGGGATCTCTGTGATCGTCCCCACCTGGTTCATCGACGAGCACCGGGACCGCTTCGGCGGCGTCGAGCCGATCTGCAGAACCCTCACCGAGCATGACTGCAAGATCGCCCCCTCCACCTATTACGCCCACAAGAAACGTCTGGAAGCGCCTTCCGCCCGCTTCGTGCGCGACACGGAGCTCAAGAAGTTGATCCGGGAGGCCCACACATCCAACTACCGTGTCTACGGGGCCCGGAAGATCTGGCGGGAGCTGAACCGGCAGGGGCATGCGGTGGCCCGCTGCGCCGTCGAGCGCCTGATGCGGGAACTCGCTATCCAGGGTGCGGTGCGCGGCACGCGTGTCATCACCACGATTCCCGGCGGACAGGCCGAGCGGGCCCCGGATCTGGTCGACCGCAACTTCGTCGCCGCCGCTCCGAACCGTTGCTGGGTGGCGGACTTCACCCACGTCAAGACCTGGTCAGCGGTGGTCTATGTCGCGTTTGTCGTGGACACGTTCTCCCGCCGGATCGTCGGCTGGTCGGCCGCCACCGTCAAGGAGACCGTCTTCGTCCTGGACGCTCTGGAGATGGCCCTGTGGCAACGTGACCGAGACGGACTCCCTTACACCAAGGGCGAGTTGATACATCACAGCGACGCAGGGTCGCAATACACATCGTTCGCGCTGGCCGAGCACCTGAACCGGGCAGGGATCGCGGCATCGATCGGCTCGGTCGGTGACGCCTACGACAACGCCCTGATGGAGAGCACGATCGGCCTGTTCAAGACCGAGCTGATCAAACCCGGCCGGCCCTGGAAGACACTCTCCCAGGTCGAACTGGCCACCGCCGAGTGGGTCGACTGGTACAACCACCGCCGGCTCCACGGTGAGATAGGCCACGTCCCGCCCGTCGAGTACGAGGCCAATCACTACATGGAATCCACGAAACCCCAGGTCACAACCACAATCTGAGATCTCTACCGAACCCGGGGCGGTTCAATCGGAAGGGGAGAGGGCCGTGATCCGGCCTCTCGGGAACTGTGTGACCCACAGAGCTGGACGTTGGCTTGAAATCGGCGTTTTGGTTTGCTGCTACGTAGACGCATGATCGCCTCTCGGCACGGGGTCAGCGCCGCCGTTCCGGCTCCGGCGACAACAGCGCACTCGCTCGGAATCACGACTGCCCCCCTTTGAGACTGGACTACTCAGGTGGTCAGGGCTGCGTCGAGGTATTCCTGCACTGGCTCGAACACCCCGTACGGCACGTACTGCGGGATCTCGCCATGGGGGACCCAAGCGAGCTCGGCTAGCTCTTCGGTGTCCGCGACATGGGCGGTGCCGCCCACCACGTCGCAGGCTGTGTACGACATCAGCCGGCCCGTCTTCGGGTGGATCCGTTCGCCGAGCAGTTTCACAGCGGCCACGTTCAGTCCGGTCTCTTCCTGTGTCTCCCGAACGGCGGCGTCTTCACGGGCCTCGCCGGGCTCGATCTCGCCGGCCGGGAACTGCCAGGAGAGCTGCCCCTCGCTGACCCGACGGCGCACCATGAGCACGCGCCCTTCGTGGACGATGATGGCTGCGGCGATGCCCGGTCGCTCCTCCGTATTCTGCTGCGTCACGTCTGCTCCTCCAGGACGGCCAGGATGGGTGGGAAGATCGTATCGATGGGGATGAAGCGGGGCACCGATTTTCTGGGGACCCACATGACGTCGATGTTCTCGACCGTGTCGGTGTTGCTGGCTTCGCCCGCCAGATATTCGCAAAGGAAGTACTCGCACAGCACTCCGGTCACCGGGTGAAGCCGGTTCCCGAGCTGCTGCCGGACCGCGCAGTGGACACCCGTCTCGTCCAAGGTCTCCCGCACGGTTGTGGTCTCCGCCTTGCCTCCCGGCTTGATGACACCGGCCGGAAACTGCCAGGTGATCCCGGCAGCCTCGTTGTCCCGTCGGCAGACCAGTAGGACATCGCTTTCGCGGACGACTACCGCGATGGCAACGCGCAGCGCCTGCGCGCCTGGCGGCGTCGACTCCGCTGATGCCAGCTCTTTCGCCAGCATGAGCGCGAAGCGCTGTCGCGCAGCTGCGGGGGCCTGTTCGTGGGCCGTGTCGAGGAGCTGCTGCATTTCCCTGCGAGGCACGACGGACGCGTCGGAGTGCCAGGCGGCCACGGTCCTTACTGCGATCCCCAGGTGCGCGGCGAACTGTTCGTTGCCGAGGCGTAGGGCAGATTGCAGCAGGCACGCGTGACGGCCGCTCCAGCGCTCGACCACGTCCACAGTGTTGCCCCCTTCTTCGCCGCTCTGGTGCAGGAACCTGCGCGTGGAAAGTGCACCCCCACTGCACTGGCACTTCATGGGCACGTACAAGAAACCGCGGAAGAATCGGAGTCATCAGGGGCCAAGGAATCACCGCCGAAGCCTCAATCCCTGGGAGGCGCGCAGGAGGCGTGGAAGCGCTAGACGACCACGAGGAGATTCTAGGTGCGTCCCCCTAGCGGATAACAGGGACAGGGAAGTTGGCTCAATCAGTCGCCTCGGTCGGCTGGTCAGCGGCACCATCGCCGATGTTCGCCCGTCCAGGGCAGTGGCCGCTCGCCCGAACACCCCTGCCAGCGCCGGTAACCTCAGCGGGTGACGGTTGATCGCCCGTCATGTTCGGTTGTTAGCAAGGTGAAAGGGAGTCAATGGCCGAGGTTCAGGCACACACTGTCGAGCGCACGCTCGTCCTGCTCAAGCCCGATGCGCTGGCGCGTGGCCTGGCAGGAAGGATCATCACGCGATTCGAGGAAGCCGCGCTGAAGATCGTCGGCACGAAGATGAAGTGGATGGACGAGGAGTTCACCCGTCGGCACTACTTCGACCTTGAGGAGCGGCTGGGTTCGGAGGTCTACAACGTCACGTCGACGTTCATGCAGCAAGGGCCGGTCATCGCCCTGGTTCTGGAGGGCTTCGACGCCATCGCCACCGTCCGCAAGATCGTCGGCAGCACGTATCCGAATCAGGCTCCGGCCGGCACGGTGCGGGGCGACTTCTCGCACTACAGTGCCGCGGCCAGCATTGCCTCGGGCAAGGCGGTCGCGAATCTCGTGCACGCCTCCGGCAACGCGGAGGAGGCTAAGCAGGAGGTGGAGCTGTGGTTCGACAAGGACGAGCTGCAGAACTACAAGACGCTGGCCGAGATCTATACCTACTGACAGCGGGTCACGGCGTCACTGCGGGGACGCCGGTGCGTTGATCACCAATGGGCACACGACCGTCTGACTGAGAGGGCACCATGACCAACCAGACCCGCCTGGCCTCCGCCGATGAACTGGAGTCGATCTACCAGCGTGAGCTGGTGACCGACCGGTGGGCGGCCACCGAGACTGCGTACGCCTTGGCGGTACGCCACCGCGACCTGGGCGACTGGCCCAAGTCGCGCGAATGGGTGCAGCAGTGCCTGCGTCTCCTGGAGGGCTTCCCCAGCGAGACGGAGGAGCACGTCGCCACCAGCCGTACGTCGGTCGGCGGTGTCCAGCTGCCGACCTATCTGCACGCGGGCGTCGTCCAGGGACGCTTCGGCGACCTCGGCTGACATCACAGCTCCACTTCGGGTGATGCGGCCGGCACCGGCTCGGCCGCATCACCCCACGCTTTACCATCAACCTCACAGCGTTCGCCCGACCGGACAGGCCCCCTTGGCAAGGGTCCGGCTGGCTTCGCCATGCCTGAATCGAGAGGCAGTACCACGTGGCCATCGAGATCGAGATGCGTGCCCGCTTCACCAAGGAAGCCCATGACCAGCTCGTCACCCGCCTGACGGCGGGTGGAGAGGACCTAGGACCCGACGACAAGCACATCTACTTCTACGTGCTCCCCGACCAGCTCCTGAAGGTCACCGACAACACTGCCGCCGGCACCGCCAAGATCACTCTCAAGGGAAGCAGGATCGGACAGGGCACCGCCTTCGCAGAGACCGAGTTCGCCATCGCCCCCGCCGACGTCCCGGCCGCGGTGAAGGTGTTCAACGCCCTCGGCTTCGAGACGGTGATGCACGAGGCGTTCAACTTCCGCCACAACTTCCGCTTCAACGGCATCGAGATCGCAGTCAAGTGGAGCGAGGCGTGGGGCTACCACGCCGAGTTCGAGGTGTTGCTGGAAGACGACGCCTCGGATGCAGCCCGCGACAAAGCAGCGGCCAAGATCACGGACGTCGCCACCGCGCTGGGCGTGACCCTGATGACCGAGCAAGAGCTGGCCGACTTCACCGCCGCCTTCGAGGCCGCCGAGAAGAAGCGCAAGGAACGCGAGCAGCAGGCCACGCCCATCCGATAGAGACATCACCGCAGAGACCACCAAGGGGGTGGGCACATGAGCACGACCCCGTCGACCGCAAATCTGATCGATCTGGCTGCCCGAGGGCAACTGCCGCTCCACCAGCACATGGACCAGGCCACCATCGAGTGGATCAGCGACAACCGGCCCGACCTCCCCCAGGCTACGCAGCCGGCCTTGCGCCCGTTGTCACAGAGACTCCTCACCCGGAGCGGGCTGCCGACTCTCTGGTTGGCCGACCCCCGCCTGTACACGTCGCTCCACGGCGTCAGGCACGCCATGAGGACGGCGGCGCTAGCCGCCGTCCTCGCGGAGGCCAACAGCCTGGACGACGCCGACACCGCCACGGCGATCCTTGCAGCCGCCGTGCACGACTGTCAGCGCCGTAACGACAAGGACGACCGTGGGCACGGCGCCCGGGCGGCCATCTGGCTCGCCGCGAACGCCGACACAGTCTGGGGACACTTCGGCCTCACCGCCACACCGCGCCGGATCGTGCAGGCGGCCACCGCCATCCGCCTCCACGATGTCCCGTACGAGGCGTTCACCGCCGACGACAGGACCGACCACGCACGTGCCGAGCGCATCACCGACGTGCTCAAGGCCGCCGACGCCCTTGACCGCTGCCGCCTACCGAAGCTGAAGTGGTGGCCGGACGCCCGGTATGTCCGCGAGTCTGCCTTCGACCAGCTGCGTGGCCTCGCCTTCGACCTGGTCCTCGTCTCGGAGCGGGCCTACCTCGCCGGGGCCGGCGGTACCGCGGCCGTCCGCTACGCGCTTGCCGAGAAGGGCCTCGTCTGACCATGGACTTCCTCGACGCGTACCACCTGTGGGCCGACGCACACGCCTTCTTCGACTCCACCCTCATCCCCGGCCTCGCCGACCACACCGCCCCGCTCGCTACCCAGGCGGCGGCCTGGGACAGGCGGCTCGCCGAGGAGACCCCGAACGGCCATCTGCTGCGGCAGAACGCCCTCTTCGAGGCGCTCAGGGGCAACGGCAAGCTGCACCTGCTCCACGTCACCCATGCCCTGGAGGAGATCAGTCAGCAGGGAGTGCTCTACCCGTCGGGCGGCTGCCTCGTCGGAAGCATCTACTGCGCGCCGCTCACCACGACCGAACTAGGCTTCCGCATGCACAACCTGGGCTCGTACGTCCTGACCAAAGAAGCCCCGGCCTTCCTGGCCAAGTTAGGCGTCATTGACCGCGTCCCGACCCCGCTGATCTTTGAGATCGACACCCCGCCACAGGCGTACCGCGGACTCGCCGGAGTGGACTACCTGCGGCTGGGCCTCATCCACCTGCAGATCTACAGCCACCTCGAATACCTGCTGAGTAAGAACGAACGACACCAGCTGCGTGAGACCGTCGTCAGCCGCGTCAAGAACTCGGCCGCGTTCCTCGCCACATCCTCCGCCGTGGCCCAGGGCGCCCCGGTCAACACCGAGCCATTTCTCCGGCTGCTCGACGAGACGATCCCGCGCCTGCCGATCCTCGGCTACCTGTACTTCGAAGCGGTCGCGGAGTACCTGATGCTCCACTCGACCTCGCACCACACGCGGCGTCTGGCCGAACTCGGGGAGCTGAACAACTGGCTGTACAAGGAGATGCTGTTCGCCTCCTTCCCCGCCATGGCCGGCAAGTTCGACCTCGCGAGCTTCCGTCCCCGACCGAAGCAGCTGGCCGCCCTCATCCACCAGGTCGATCCGACCATCGACACTAGTCACGCGAGCGCATACCTGGTCGAGCGGATCAGCTACCTCGTCGCCGCCCGTCTCTTCGCCCCTGGTGACGCCCCGGAAGCCTGGCACCACACGCGCTGGGAGTTCGACTCCCTCTCCACCCAGCTCGGACCGCTCCTTGGCCACCTGATCCACCGGGAACTGCGCACCTTCGGCCGCTACCCCGACTTCTACTTCTACTTCGACCAGCACAAGGCGCTGCAAGCCTGGAACTACTGGAACCACATGGACATCGTCGCACCGTTCAACGGCACGCTGCCCAAGGGCGAGATCGGCATCAACCCGGCCTACCCCAACTTGGACTACCGCGTGTGGCGCGCCGAGCAGGACGACACCGGCCACCTCCAGCCAGCCGAGGAACTCTCGCTGACCATCGCCCCGCGGCTGGTGGACATCAAGTACACCCTCATGCGCAACAACCAGTGGACCGCACCCGCGCCCAGCGTCGCCTGATGCACCGCCGCCACCTGCGGCCCACCCCACCCCAAGCAACCTCACACGCAGGAGATCCGTGATGAGTCCCTCCAGCATGCCCTCCGTCGACCTCCTCGGCGAGCAGATCACCGCCGTCCTCGCCGACCCCGCCACCACCCACGGCCTTGCCCGCACCCTCCGGGCCGCCGCCAAGGAGATTGAACTCCACGGCTACCACCACACCAGCCGACTCGCCTGGCCCAGTGGTCGCATCGACGACAAGCCCGCCAAGGTGCAGATCGGCGGCGGAGCCCATCGCATCGACGGCTTCTTCAACATCGACGTCCTTCCGCCGGCCGACCTCCTCTGGGACATTCGCGAAGGCATCCCCCTTCGGGACAACAGCGTCGCCGAGATCTTCTCCGAGCACTTCCTGGAGCACATCGACTACCCGCGCTCCGCCAAGCACTACGTCCGAGAGGCGTACCGGGTCCTTGAACCGGATGGCCGGATCATCACCGGCGTCCCCGACGCCGCATTCGCCCTGAGCCAGTACCCCGGCCCGCTGGACAGCTCCGACGAAATGATCGGGCGCTGGTATGCCAAGCGCGACTGCCTCGGCGACATCAACGCCCGCCTCGACCTCGTCAACCTCGTCTTCCGCGACCAGGACGACAACCCCAAGTACACCCCACACCTGTGGGCCTACGACCACGAGAAGCTCGTGCAACTCTTCACCGAGGCCGGCTTCGCCACCATCGAACCTTGGACGTTCGACCCCGCCATGGCCAACCCGAGGCGCCGCTGGGGCAGCGTCTACGTCGTCGCGACGAAGTAACGCTCCATTGGCAGCCAGAGATGCGGGCGGGACCGTTCAGCAGCCAGCCGAACTCGCAAGCCTGGTACGCATGCTACTGCCGCATCAGGCAACGTTCGCCTTGTTGTGACGTGCCGTCCGGCTGTCGGTCCGGGTGGCGCGGACACGCCATGCTGTTTTCGTGGCAGAGCGAGTACGTGTCCCGGAGATCGATAACGACGAGGGCCGACGGCTGCTGCGGATCACCGCCGGGGCACCGGGTCGGTGGTGACCTGGCGCCGGGCCCAGATGATCCTGCTGTCCGCGCAGGGCATGCCCGTGGTGAAGATCGCCGAGGTGACCTTCACCAGCGCCGACCGAATCCGCGATGTGATCCACAGCTTCAACACCGACGGCTTCGACTCGCTCTACCCGAAGTACAAGGGCGGTCGGCCGAAGACGTTCACGCTGCCCGAGCGTCGCGAAATCAAGAAGATCGCGAAGTCCAAGCCAGCCGAGCACGACCTGCCGTTTTCCACCTGGAGTCTGACCAAGCTGGCGGACTTCCTGGTCGCCGAGGGGGTGGTCGACGACATCAGCCACGAGGGCCTGCGCATCCTGCTCCGCGAGGAAGGCGTCTCCTTTCAACGCGTGAAGACCTGGAAGACCTCCCGTGACCCGGACTACGCGGCCAAGAAGGCGCGGATGGAGCACCTTTACGCGATCGCCGACGGCGAGGTGATGCCCGAGGAGCGCGAACCGGAGGTGGTGTTCTGCCACACCGTCGATGAACGCCTGCGCAAGGTTGTCGCCAAGGCCAACGTCGCTCGAATCACGTGACGGCCCGGCGGTAGATCTGGCGTGAACCGCCTTCCGGGCCCGGATCGGCGGCCTCGGCCGGTGCGAAACCGAGACGCTCGTAGAAGACGCGTGCGCCGCTGGCAACGGCGCCAGGATGATCGGCCCCGAAGGTGACCATCTCAATGCTGCCCGGACTCCGCACGAACCTTCGTGTTGCCTCGGCCATCAGCGCACGACCGGCGCCCTTCCCACGTTCCTCCTCCGAGACGACGAGCCAGTGGACATGGTAAATCGGGGTCTTTGCACCAAACAGCAGGCCACCGAGGACATCCGATCCCGAGGAGACGGCGACGAGCGCAGTGGACCGGCGAATGTGCTTGTCCACGGCGCTTTGGAAACCGGAATCCCCGGCCATCGGGCCGAACCATTGCTCGACCTGCGCCGCCAGGCCGAGAAAGGCGGGGAAATCCTGCTCCCGCGCGAGTCTGACGATCACTCGAGCAGTCTGGCAGACGAGGCAAACGTTTCCTGATACGGCACTACGAGGCCCTCGCCGACCTCCTGCTCGCGCTCGACGCCTGCGCCACCGGTGTTCTCCGGGTGGGGTAACAGCGACGTACCTTCTCCCCCCCCGCCGACGGCGAGGCCAAGATGGCGTCGGGAGCGTGAAGCGGCGGGCAACATAGCCGACGATCGCCGGTTAGCCAAACCGGCGATCCCGGAGAGCATTGATGGTCGTGGGCGGCTGCTCCTGAAGGTGGAGCGGCGCAGCCCGAACTTGACCATGGCTGCCGCCTCAGGGCGGCTGCCGAACGCATCGCACGAATCTGGAGAACGGCTTGAAGGTGTTCGTCTATGAGGTGAGCAGGACTGGTGAGCGAAAGCTCGTAACTGTGACAGAGCGCTGCAGCCAACCCCGCCGCACTCAGTGCGGCGGAGCTTCTGGTGTTACAGCTTTTTCTTGAAGTAATCGTCCTTCACGACCAGTCGGCTCTTCACGTCGTCAGGTATGAGGAGGTCGCAGTACTCCTGGTGAACCACGAATGTGATGCCGGCTCGTAGAAGGTCCTTTTCCATCTGGTCCGTCCCAAGCTTGGCCCAGTGCTGGCGGTAGGTCACGCCCATGGACCGGTACGTCCAGCGGTCCTTCGTGCTCTCCGGGTCAATCCTCTTCAGTTCGGCGCCGAGCTTCTGGAGTGCTTCCTTCGCTTGCTCCTGGATGAACCCCCCGACTGCGAACACGCCACCGGGAGCGAGACCGTCCATGTAGTGCTTGATCGATGCCTGGAGCTCCGTGACACGGGCCAGGTTCTCCGTGCCCCGGGCGTACTCGCGATGGATCACCTCGAAGTCGCCCAGCTGATCAAGGACGGTGTCAGCGAGGACTCCGTACATCTCGTCCGGGTCGAAGACCGGGGCTCCGCACGGCTCCCTGGTGTAGGACGAGCACCGCAGCTTCGGATACAGCTTGACCGTGCCGTCTGTCCGCTTCTTCGTCGATATGTGCTTGTACATGTTGGCGTCGCACGTGCCGCACTTGATCACACCGAGGAACAGCGACAGCTTCTTCCCCTTGGAGGACTTACGCCCGTGCTTGGCGTTCTGCTTCAGCCTGTCCTGGATGGCGTCGAACTCTTCGTCAGTGAAGATCGGAGGGGCGAGCCTGATCGGCTGACCGTCAGTTCCGTAAGCGATGCGCGAGATGTCCTTGCTCTTCGCCTTGGGGGGCCGAATCACCCGCACGCCCTTGAGTGCGGGGTTCGTCAAGATCGCTGTCAGATTCCTCGCGTACCACCTCCCGCCGTTGGGCGCGGGAACACCCGCTCGGTTCACGATCTGCGTGATCTTGTACATGGACCGGCCGCGCATGAGCATGGCGTAGATCCACCGGAGTACCCGCTTGCGGAACGGGTGCACGACCAGCCTGCGCCCGTCGGGGCCGTCCTCCGTCGTGTAGCCGTAGGTCGGCTTGCCGATTACCCACCGGTCGGTGGTCCGCGCGTACTTCCACAGGGACTCTAGGCGCACGCCGGTATTCGCGGCCTCGATGCGCGCCATGCCAGCGATCATCGTGACCATCATTTCGCCGTACGCGCTGTCGAGGTCGATCGGATCCTTGTCGGCCGCGAGCACCTTGTCGTACTCCCTGCACCACTCGATCATGAGGTGCAGGTCGGATATCCGGCGTACGAACCGGTCGAGCTTCCAGAAGAGAATCTGATCGAACTCGGGCGCTCGGTTGTTGATCCAGTCGCCCAGCTCGGGGCGCTTCCACGGCGGAACCTTCGTCGCTGAGACGTTGAGATCCCGGGCTACCCCCACGACACGACAGCCGCGATTCACGGCGAAACGGCGAAGATCCAATTCCTGTCGGACCGGGGAGGTCGTCTCCTCAGTCAAAACGGACAGGCGAATCGAGAGCAGGGCCCTTGGGGCGTCTGGCGGGAGCAGGGATTCCCTCTGCCTCAGGTCCTCCAGTTCCCGCAGCTCAGCAGGGGACCACTCGACGTCATGCACTGGCCAATCCTAACCATCGGGGTCACAATCGATGGTTCTGGGGCAGTTCCACCTTCATTTCCGTAATGCAGGCATCACGGCGCGTGCCTGTTGGGTGAGATCCACACGGGCTGACGGCTGGGTGCGCGCGCAGAGCGTGTGGACCGGGACCCATAACCGCACGGCTGGACGCGCGGCACGGCGTGTACAGAACGAGGGGTTGTTGCCGGATATCCATATGACCCCGGACGAGGGCATGCGCGCCCATCTCGATCTCCAGGGCGGCCGTCCCTCCGGCGTGATGCTGCCCATCCACTGGGGTACGTTCAACCTCGCCCCGCACCCGTGGGCCGAGCCCGGTGAGGGCACGGTCACCGCCGCCGCCGAAGCGGGTGCCGGGATCGCGCTGCCGCGCCCCGGCCAGCCCTTCGAGCCCACCGGGGACGAGGTCCCCGACGCCCCGTGGTGGCGCTCCGTGGCCGCCGTACCGGCCGAGGGCTGGCCCTCCGTGACCGCGCGCTCCGCCGCCGGGGCCCCGGCCGCCACGGTGGGGACGGCGGGTCCCGCCGGCGGCAAGGGCGACGGCGGGAAAACGGAGGAGACGGTCGAGCGCACGCCCTCCGCGTAAGCACGCGAGGGCGGGGGCGTGGGGGTCCGGGGATTCGGCCCCCACGCCGCCCGGACGGATCACGTGAGTCCGGGTGTCCGCTCGGACCTGGACGACGCGTCCAGCTCGGACCTGGACAACGCGTACCCCCTCAGACCTGGACAACACGTACGCCGCGCTCCTCGAACCGGCGCGCCCACTCCGGTGCGCCGGAGTCCGTGATGAGCGTCCCGATGTTCTCCACCGGACAGATCCGCGCGAACGCGCGGGCGCCCAGCTTGGAGCTGTCCGCCACCACGACCAGCGTCCGCGCCCGCTCGGCGAGCAGCGCGTTGATGCTCGCCTCGTGCTCGCTGTGGGCACCGGCGCCCGACTCCGTGTCGACGGAGTCCGCGCCGATGAACGCGATGTCGAGGCTGACCTCGCCGATGATGTGCCGGGCCAGCGGCCCGACGAGTTCGTACGACTGGGGCATCGCCACCCCGCCCGTCGTCACCACCTTGATGTGCGGCCGCACCGCCAGCTCATGGGCGATGTTCAGCGCGTTGGTGACGATCGTGAGCGCGGGCTCCTCGGCCATCCGCTCCTCCGCCGTTCCCCGCAGCTCACCGCGGGTGGCGAGGGCTCTGGCCACCTCGGAGGTGGTCGTGCCGCCGTTCAGCCCGACCACCATGCCGCGTTCGGTCATCGCCGCCGCGGCGCGCGCGATGCGCTCCTTCGCCGCGGCGTGCCGTACCGCCTTGTACCGCAGCGGCAGTTCGTACGCGACGGAGTGCGCCACCGCCCCGCCCCGGGTGCGCGTCACCAACTGCTGCTCGGCGAGGTGATCGAGGTCGCGGCGGATGGTCGCCACGGACACCCCCAGCTCCGCGGCGACGGCCTCGACCTCCAGCTGATGCCGCTCGGTCAGCAGCTCAAGCAAGGTCGTATGCCGCTCATGGCGATTCACCGTAACCCCCTCGATCCCGTGGACTCTTGATCCTATGTGCTCGTGACCTTGGTCCGGAATGCTTGTTAGTGATTGAAAGCGTCGTCTAGCATGCAGGAACAATCATAAGGTTCGAAGTCATACGGCTCAGGGGAGTGGAGACGCACATGTCGCATGTGGAGACGGAACTTGCAAGTCAGCCCGAGTGCTGGCGCCGGGCGGCGGCCCTGGCCGAAGGGGCGCGCGACAAGCTGCCCGAGCCCGGTGAGCGCACGGCCGTCGTCGGCTGCGGCACCTCGCTGTTCATGGCCCGTGCCTACGCCGGGCTGCGGGAGGGAGCGGGGCTGGGCGAGACGGACGCGTTCGCCGCCTCCGAGTTCCCCGCCGGACGCCGCTACGACCGGATCGTGGCGCTCACCCGGTCGGGGACGACCACCGAGGTGCTGTCCCTGCTCGCGGACGTCCGTGGCTCCGCCCGTACGACCGCGATCACCGCGGACCCCGGGACGCCGGTGCGTACGGCCGCCGACGATCTGGTCGT
This sequence comes from Streptomyces sp. NPDC102274, assembly GCF_044766385.1. NCBI lineage: Bacteria > Bacillati > Actinomycetota > Actinomycetes > Kitasatosporales > Streptomycetaceae > Streptomyces > Streptomyces sp. NPDC102274. The sequence continues at coordinate 22,728 of NZ_JBIWLW010000010.1, forward strand.
ACTGGACTTCGCCGACGAGCGGTCCGTCGTCCAGACGCGCTTCGCCACCACCGCGCTCACGCTGCTCCGCGCGCACCTCGGTCTGCACCCGGACGCGGCGGTCACGGACGCGGAGACGGCCCTCGTGGAGCCGCTGCCCGCGGGGGTGACCGAGTGCACGCAGTTCACGTTCCTCGGCCGGGGCTGGACGGTGGGGCTCGCGGAGGAGGGCGCGCTCAAGATGCGGGAGGCGGCGCTGGCCTGGACCGAGGCGTATCCGGCGATGGAGTACCGCCACGGTCCCATCAGCATCACGACCCGGGGGACGGCCACGTGGATGCTCGGGCCGGCCCCCGAGGGGCTGGGGGAACAGGTCGGCGCGACCGGTGGGCTGTGGGTGCCCGGGACACTGGACCCGCTGGCCGAGTTGGTACGGATCCAGCGGCTCGCCCTCGCGCTGGCGGGCCGGCGCGGTCTCGACCCGGACAATCCGCGCCATCTCAGCCGCTCCGTGATTCTGTCGCCGTCCTCCTGAGCCCCTCCCGCCCCGCTCCTCCGTCCCCTTTCCCCTGTCCCTCCCTTCCTCCTCTCCCTTCCTCCTCTCCGGTCCTTGTAGGGGAGTTCGGCCCGGTGCCTCACACCGGGCCGAACGTCGTATTTCGCGCTGATGTGCGATGCCTCATACCAGAGCGGGATGCTCTGTGGGGAACTTCGTCAACTGCTCACCGCGAGGGAACGCTTGGCGACTACCGTATGTGCTCGGTGATCAACGGAGGGCGTACGCGGTATGCGCAGGTCCTGCCGCTGCCGCCGGAACGGAACAACCGCACGACGCCGCTTCCTGGGGCCCCACGTACCGAGGACACTGATGTCTCAACTTCGCGCACCCGTCGCGCGGCCGGAGCGCCGCGAGGGCGGGCGGCACGGCAGGCCGGGTTCCCGCTCGCTCTCGTCCCCGGCCAGGACGGACACGCCGACGCCGCCCGACGCCCGCGTACGGCCTCAACTCCTGCGCACCGCGGTCCTTCCGGCGATAGTCGCCGCGCTCAGCGGCGCCGCCGCCGTCATGCTCATCCTGCGCTCCACCGCGGTGGAACCGACCGCCGCGCTCTGGACGGCGCTGTTCGGCATGGCGCTGCTCGCCTTCGCCGCCATCGCGGCGGCCGCCCTCGGCGCGGAACGTACCGCGAAGTCCGTCCTGGACCGCTGCAACGCGATGCGCCGCTCCAGCGCGCGCGGGCAGACCGAGCTGCGTGCGGTCGTCGATCAGCTCCGACGGGGCGAGCGGGTGCCCGTACGCCCGGCACCGGCTCCGCCCGCTGTTCCCGGCGGCGACGAATTCGATCTGCTGGCACAGGAATTGGGCCGCTCCCGGGATGCCGCCGTCGCCTCCGTGGTGCAGGCGTCCCGGCTCTCCAGCAGCGTCGGGGACGAACAGAAGGTGGAGGTCTTCGTCAATCTGGCGCGTCGGCTCCAGTCCCTCGTCCACCGGGAGATCCAGCTCCTCGACGAGTTGGAGAACGAGGTCGAGGACCCGGAGCTGCTGAAGGGCCTCTTCCACGTCGACCATCTGGCGACCCGCATCCGCAGGCACGCCGAGAACCTCGCCGTCCTCGGCGGGGCGATCTCCCGGCGCCAGTGGAGCAGGCCGGTCACCATGACGGAGGTCCTGCGCTCGGCCATCGCCGAGGTCGAGCAGTACCCCCGGATCAAGCTCGTACCGCCGATCGACGGCACTCTGCGCGGCCATGCCGTGGCCGATGTCATCCATCTGCTGGCCGAACTGGTCGAGAACGCCACGGACTTCTCCTCCCCGCACACCCAAGTGCTGCTGCGGGCCCAGCATGTGACGGCGGGGCTGGCCATCGAGGTGGAGGACCGGGGCCTCGGGATGCCGTTCAACGAGCAGAAGAAGATGAACGGACTGCTCACCGACCCCGACCAGGTCAATGTCGCGCAGCTGCTCCAGGACGGGCGGATCGGGCTCTTCGTGGTGTCGGCCCTGGCGCGCAGGCACGGCATCGCCGTGCGTCTCCAGTCCAATATCTACGGCGGAATCCAGGCCGTGCTGGTCCTGCCGCAGGCGCTGCTCGGCTCCGAACGGACGGACGAGCGGAACGGCGAGCACCAGACGTACGGGGCACAGCCCCAGCCGCAACCGCAGAGGTACGAGGCGCAGCACCAGCCCCGGCAGCCCCAGCCCCAGCAGCCCCACCCCCCGTCGCAGCAGCCATCGCCGCCGCCCGAGCCCCAGCCCCAGCCCCAGAACCAGAACCAGAACGGACCGACACCACCCCAGGGCACCCCTGCCCCGCTCCCCGTACGGGAGACGGGCGCCGACCGCCCCACCCCCGCCGCCGCACGCCCCGGTGCCGTCCACCCCGACCGGCGGCGACCGCCCGCCCCACCGGACCCGGCCCGCCCGCGGGTCGAGGCTCTCGGCGACGGCACCCTCCACGCCACCGCGAGCCGGCCCCAACTGCCCAGACGCCGCGGCCAGGAACACATGGTCCCGCAACTGCGCGAGGCCCCGCCCGCGCCACCGCCCGTCGAGGAGGCCGTGCTCCACGACCCTGGGCTGATGGCCGCCTTCCAGCGTGGCATCGGCCTCGCGGAATCCCAGCCGGTCCGCCCATCGGCCTCCGTGCCCGACCCGTTGACCGACCCCCTGCCGGATCCCGTGCCCGATCCGCTCTCCGGGTCCCCCGCGGAACCGCCGGAACCGCAGCGCCACGACACCACCCCCAAGGAGTAGATGCACCATGGCGAGCGATGTGCCGACCGGCCATGTCTCCGACCTCGACTGGCTGTTGAGCGGTCTGGTCCAGCGAGTCCCGTACACCCGCAGCGCGGTGCTGCTCTCCTCCGACGGTCTGGTGAGGTCCGTACACGGCCTGGACCCCGACAGCGCCGATCACATGGCGGCGCTCGCCTCCGGCCTCTACTCCCTGGGCCGCAGCGCCGGGGCGAGGTTCGGTGACGGCGGGGAGGTCCGTCAGGTCGTCGTGGAACTCGACTCGACCCTGCTCTTCGTCTCCACCGCGGGATCGGGCACCTGTCTCGCCGTGCTGGCGGGCCGTGAGGCGGACGCCGCAGTCCTCGGCTACGAGATGGCGATGCTGGTCAAGAGCGTACGGCCGTATCTGGTCACCCCGCTCAGGCGCGGGGCCGGCTTCTCCCCGAGCGTCGCGGGGCACTGACGGTGCCGCTTCCGATGGACGGTCCGTGGCTCGATGACGCGGCCGGCCGGCTCATCCGCCCGTACGCCGTGAGCGGGGGCCGGACCCGGCCGACCGCAGCCCTGGACCTGCTGACGCTGGTGATGTCCACGGGATCGGGACCCCAGGGGCATCTCGGACCCGAGCACGCCCATGCCGTCGGCCTCTGTCGGGGGCCGACCTCGGTCGCGGAGGTCGCGGCGCATCTGCGGCTCCCCGTGACGGTCACCAAGGTGCTGCTCTCCGATCTCGTGGACTGTGGGGCGATCACCGCGCGGCCACCCCACAGCTTCGACCACCCCACCGATCGATTCCTGCTGGAGGCAGTCCTCGATGGTCTACGACGACAGCTCTGACGCCCTCGCCGCCCCGGGCGCTCCTGCCGTACCCGTCTCCCCTGCCGCTCCTGCCGCTCCTGCCCCTCCTGCCGTCCCTGTCGCTCCCGTCGCTCCCGTCGCTCCCGAGCCTTTTCCCACCGCGCTGAAGGTCCTGGTCGCGGGCGGTTTCGGAGTCGGCAAGACGACATTCGTGGGAGCCGTCAGCGAGATCGCGCCGCTGAGTACGGAGGAGCTGCTGACCCAGGTCAGCACCGCGACCGACGATCTGACGGGCGTCGAGGCCAAGAAAACGACGACGGTCGCCATGGACTTCGGCAGACTGACGCTCGACGAGCGCCATGTGCTCTATCTGTTCGGGACGCCGGGGCAGGAGCGCTTCTGGTTCATGTGGGACGAGCTGTCGCGCGGCGCACTCGGGGCGATCGTGCTGGCCGACACCCGGCGGCTGGACTACTCCTTCTCCGCCGTGGACTTCTTCGAGCAGCGCGGGATCGGATTCGTCGTCGCCGTCAATGAGTTCGACGGCTCGTACCGCTATGAGCCGGAGGAGGTGCGGGCCGCGATCGATCTCAAGCCGGAGGTGCCGATCGTGCTCTGCGACGCGCGCATCGCCAGTTCCGGTATCCAGACGCTCGTCACCCTCGTACAGCATCTGATCACCGCGACCCCGGCCCCGCCCACGGCCCTCTCAGAGTGACGGAGCTTCGCGCATGATGTACGACCCGATCGGCCGTCTGCTGCTCACTCCCGTCGACCGCGAGGCACCCGACCGTGTGGTCCGGCTGCGCGGGCTCGGGCTGGGGGAGCGCGCCGAACCCGCCTTCGACGCCGTCGCCCAGCAGCTGGCCCAGCTGACGGGCGCTCCGTACGCGGTGGTCAACTTCATCGACGAGGAGCGGCAGTTCTTCGCCGGGCTGCACGCTCCGCCGGGCGCCGGGAGGGAGCGGTTCATGGCCCGTGACCACGGCTACTGCCCCTACGTGGTGGTACGGCACAAGGCGCTGGTCCTGGAGGACGTACAGGACTTCCCCCGGTTCGCCGGGAACGCGCTGGTCGACGAGACCGGCATCCGCTCCTATCTCGGGGCTCCGCTCATCGACCGTACGGGGATGGCGCTCGGCACCGTCTGTGTGGCCGACACCGAGCCGAGGCGTTGGGGGCGGACCGGTCTGGACACCATCAAGTCCTTCGCCGCCGAGCTGATGGCGCAGATCCATCGCAGGGAGGACGGGCTGATCCGACCTTCCTGACGGCCCGCTTCCTGATGGCTCGCCTCTTGAGTGATCGTCATCGAGTGTTCGTCAACATGTGTCCCAGAGAGGGGTGGTGGCGGGTGACGGAGGAGCGGTGCTGGCGCGCAGTACGACCTCGCCGCCGACCCGCAGCACCCGCGAGCGCGCTCCACGCGGCTCCCGCAGCGCGAGCGAGATCACGCTCTCGCCCATGGCGGTGAGCGGCAGCGCGACGGTCGTGAGCGGCGGAGTCAGCTCCCGTACGAGCGGGATGTCGTCGAAGCCGGCGAGCGACAGGTCCTCCGGGACCCGCAGGCCCGCCTCCCGGAAGCCAGCGAGCGCGCCCACCGCCATCACGTCCGTCACCGCGAAGACACAGGTGGGGCGGGGGCGAGCCGGGCCGTCGAGCAGTTCACGGGCCGCCGTGTAGCCGCCGTCGCGGGTGAACGCGCCATGTACGACGGACCCGGGCCGGAGGGTGACCCCGGCCTCGCCGAGCCCCTCCCGGAACCCGGCCAGCCGGTCGGAGACCGTGGTGAGTTCGCGCGGCCCGCTGAGCACCGCGAACTCCCGGTGCCCCAGGGCCAGCAGAGCGCGGGCGAGCGCCGCGGCCCCGGCGTGATTCTCCGGAAGCACGGCGTCGGCGCGCAGACTCCGGTGCCGGCTCACCACGGCGACGCGCCCGCCCGCGCGGATGTACGGCGTCACCTCGGCGGCCATCTTCCGCTCCCAGGACGGATCCTGGAAGCCCGAGCCGATCAGCAGAATGGCACGGGCCCGCTGGGCGCGGAGCATCGAGACATAGGCGATCTCCCTGGCCGGCTCCCGGAACGTACTGGCGAGCATGACCAGGACGTCCTGTTCGGCCGCCGCCCGCATCACCCCGCCCGCGATCGCGGCGAAGTAGGGGTCGCCCACGTCATGGCAGATGAGCCCCACCGTGTTGCTGGAGGCGCTGGCGAGCGCCTGGGCATGGGCGTTGGGGATGTAGCCGAGCAGATCGGCCGCCGCGTGCACCCGCTGGCGCAGCTCCTCGCGGACTCTTGTCGTGCCGTTCAGTGCTCTGGAGGCCGTCGCCAGGGAGACGCCCGCGCGGCGGGCGACGGCCTCCAGCGTCACATGGGTCTGTGCTTCCCGTTCACTCAACTCGACCCCCGGGTCGCGGTGGCGGCGGGGTCCGTGGCGGACCCCGAAACTTCGGGACGACCTATTGACCGTACGGACGGGCAGTCATTAGCGTGGCGATCACTCTATCAGAAAGCGCTTTCTGAAAGCGCTTGTAGGCGAACAGCGCACTTATAACTGCCCGGTTTTCCCGAGGAGTTCACAGTGAGCCAGAGCGTCGCGCCGGCATCGGCGCCGCAGCCGGAACCCGCACCCGCGCCCGCACCGGACAAGGGAGTGTCGGGGGTCGCCGAGCGGAACGGTCCGGGCACGGGGGAGCGGTTGGCCCGTGCCGTCGAGGCCGGCTGGCGGCCCGTCGCCCTGCTGGCGGGCTGTTTCGCCCTCTGGTGGATCATCGCGGCGGCCGAACTGGTGGAGCCGTATCTCGTCCCCTCGCCCGGCGCGACGCTCGATGTACTCACGGGCAAGGCCGACTACCTCTGGCAGCACACATGGGTGACGACCTATGAGACGCTGCTCGGTTTCGTGATCGCGGTGGTGGTCGGGGTGCTCGCGGCGGTCGTCATGGTCTACTCCTCGACCGTCGAGAAGACGCTCTACCCCATTCTTCTCTTCGCCCAGGTCGTGCCCAAGATCGCCATCGCGCCACTGTTCGTGGTCTGGCTCGGTTTCGGCATCACGCCGAAGATCCTGATCGCCGTCCTCATCGCCTTCTTCCCGGTGGTGATCTCCATGGTCACCGGCTTGAAGGCGGTCGATCCCGAGATGCTCCAACTCTCCGCCACCATGGGCGCGAAGCCCTGGCAGACCTTCGCCAAGATCCGCTTCCCGGCCTCGCTGCCGCATCTCTTCTCCGGTCTCAAGGTCGCCGTGACCCTGGCGGTGACCGGAGCGGTCGTCGGTGAGTTCGTCGGCGCCAACGAGGGGCTCGGTTATGTGATCCTCCAGGCGAACGGCAACCTCGACACCCCGATGCTCTTCGCGGGACTGCTCGTCATGTCACTGATCGGCGTCGTCCTCTTCGTCCTGGTCGAGATCGCCGAGAAATTGCTGTTGCCCTGGCACGCCAGCCGCCGGGACACCAACGTCACCACCTCGTACTGACTCGTACCGACTCGACTGCTCGACCGACTCGACCGCTCCACCGATTCGATCAATTCGACTCGACTCGACTCGATCCCGTTCAGGGAAGGGCCAGCCATGCATGCGCGCAGACTCCTGATCGGCCTCGTACCGCTGCTCCTGGTCGCCACGGCCTGTGGCGAGGACGGCTCGGGGACGACCACCAGCGACTCCGGCAAGAAGCTCGACAAGGTGACGCTCACCCTCAACTGGTATCCGTACGGCGAACACGCGCCGTTCTACTACGGCAAGCAGCAGAAGATATTCGAGAAGCACGGCATCGATCTGACGATCCGGGCGGGCCAGGGCTCGCAGAAGACCGTGCAGGCGACGGCCGCGGGCCAGACCGACTTCGGCTGGGCCGACACGCCCGCCGTCCTCAGCGGGGTGGACCAGGGCGTCAAGGTGAAAAGCCTCGGTGTCTTCCTCCAGACCACGCCCTCCTCGGTGCAGTTCTTCGCGAGCGAGAATGTCTCCACCCCCGCCGATCTCAAGGGAAAGACCATCGCGGGCACGGCCGGCGACGCGCTCACCAAGACGTTCCCGATCTTCCTGGAGAAGAACGATCTCAAGGAGTCGGACGTCCGGATCCAGAACACCGACCCGGCGGGCAAGATCGCCGCGGTGATCTCCGGCAAGACGGACGCGCTGCTCGGCTACGCCAGTGACCAGGGTCCGACCATGCAGGACAAGGCCAAGAAGGACGTGTCGTATCTGCGCTTCTCGGAGCACGGACTCAACTTCTACTCCAACGGCCTGATCGCGGGCCAGAAGGTCCTCTCCGGCAGGAGCGAGCTGGCGGGGCGCATGGTGCGGGCCGTCAGCGAGGCATGGGCGGCGGCGGAGAAGGTGCCGGAGGCGGCGGTCGCGGAGATGGACGGCGCCTCGGAGCAACTGCCGCCCACGAGCGTCCTGTTGGAGCAGTTCAGGACGACCGTCACACTGCTGCACACCGACGCGACGCGAGGCAAGGCCCCGGGCGTCAACACCGAGGGCGACTGGCAGCAGACCATCGACGTCTTCGCCGAAGCCGGTCTGGTGAAGAGCCCGAAGGCCGTCGCGGAGTACTGGGACAGCGGCACGGCGCTGAAGGGATGACGATGGCCAGGGATACGACGCTCCGGAAGCCCGACGCCTCGAAGGGCGGCTCCCCGGCGGGAGGGAGGACCGCGGGAGACGGTACGGGGGATGGGCAGACGGCGGCGGTCGGCCTTGAGGACGTGGCCGTTCGCTTCCGTACGAAGAAGCGCGATGTCACGGCCCTCCACGAGGTCTCGCTCGATGTCGCGATGGGGGAGTTCGTCGCCATCGTCGGCCCCTCGGGGTGCGGCAAGTCGACCCTCCTCAAGCTGGTCGCGGGCCTTCTGAAGGCCTCCTCGGGCGCCGTACGGCTCCAGGGCGAGCGGGTCGAAGCGCCGCGGCACGACATCGGATATGTCTTCCAGCGGGCCGCGCTTCTGGAGTGGCGTACCGCCCGGCGCAATATCCTCCTCCAGGCGGAGATGCGCAGGATGCCCGCGGAACCGGCACGACGGCGTGTGGCCGAGCTCATCGAGATGACCGGTCTCAGCGGGTTCGAGGACGCGTATCCGCATGAGCTGTCCGGTGGGATGCAGCAACGGGTCGCCCTGTGCCGGGCGTTGCTGCACGAGCCGCCCGTGCTGCTGATGGACGAGCCGTTCGGCGCGCTCGACGCCCTCACCCGCGAACAGATGAACATGGAGCTGAACCGCATCTGGCGGGAGACCGGCACCACCGTCCTGCTGGTCACCCACTCGATCTCCGAGGCGGTCTATCTGGCCGACCGGGTCGTGGTGATGAGCCCGCGCCCCGGCACGATCACCGAGATCATCGACGTGGGTCTGGAGCCCGAGCGGGACTATACGGAGACCCTCGGACGGCCCGAGTTCCGGGAGGCGGCCGGGCATATCCGGGGCTTGCTGGGGGCCGCCTCGGCGCAGGACTGACCGCCGGACCCGCCTACGGGCCCGATCCTTCGACGCACTGCTCGCGCTCGCCCCGCTGAACCGCGGGGCGAGCGCGGCCGCGTTCCTGGAAGCACAACCGGCCCAACCGGTGCGAGCGGCGGACCGGACCGAAGGGAAGGACACGGCCCCCGGCCTCGTCCGCCGCTCGGTCTCCCCGTCGAAGGGCCCCCGGCCGCCGGTGACGGCGGCCGGGGGCCCTTACGGATGACGCACGCCGGTGGTCAGCACGCTCGGTACCGCGGCGGGCGTCAGTACCGCAGCGTCGACAGATAGCGGTAGCTGTTCAGCGCGCTCGCGAACGGATCGGCCGGCGCGTCGTGCTCCACCAGCCACTGCCGTACGCCCCCGCTGCGCGCTGTGTCGAACATCGCCGGGAAGTCCAGGACACCCGAACCGACGTCCTCGAAGCCGCCGTTCTGCGCCATGTCCTTCACATGCAGCACGGGGAACCGGCGGCGGTCCGTCACGAACAGCCGGCGCGGGTCGTCCCCGCCCTTCGCCGCCCAGTACACATCCAGCTCGAAGCCCACCAGCTCCGGATCGGTCTCCTTGAGCAGGATGCCGTACAGACTCTCGCCGTCGACCACGTCGTGATCGCCGTCGTGATTGTGGAAGAGCACCTTGAGCCCGGACTCCCTGGCGATGCGCCCGGCGATGTTGAACTGCCGGGCCGCCTCGCGGTATCCGGCCGGTGAGTGCATCTCCGCGGGCAGGCTCGGTACGACCACCCAGGAGCCGCCCAGCGTGCGGACGTCCTCGATCGCCTGCGGCAGACCGCTGCCGGTGACCGTGGTGTAGGCGACATGTTCCAGGACCGCCTTGAGCCGGGTGTCGTCCAGCATCCGCCGGATCTCGGCGGCGCTGTGACCGTGCCTGCCGCTGACGCCGACCGTCGCGTAACCGATCTCCGCCAGGCGTTCGAGCGTCCCCCGGAAATCCGTCGCGAGCGGGGTGCGCATCGTGTAGAGGTGCATACCGATCCCGGACGGCGGGATGCGCCGCCGGCGATGCCCGGCCGCGGTGGTGGAACCGGTGGTGGCCGCCGCCGCGGGGGTGCTCACGCCCAGGGCCGCGAGACCGACTGCCGCGCCCGCCGTGCCCAGGAACGCTCTTCGGGTGCTGTTCATCGTCACTGTCTCTCCTCTCAGCTTACGTTGATCGGGACCGCGCCGGTCGTCGTGTCGCCCTTGTCGTCGGTGACGGTCAGATGCGCCGTGTACGCGCCCGGCCGTGCGTAGGTGTGGGCCGCGCTCGGACCCTCCGTACCCGTGCCCTTGGTGTTGTCGCCGAAGTCCCAGTGGTACGAGGCGATGGTGCGCCCGGCCGCCGGCTTCACGGTGCTGGTGAGCTGTACGGCCAGTGGCGAGCTTCCCTCGGCGGGCGCGGCCTTCAACGACACCTTCGTGGCCGGTTTCTTCTCCACCCCGGCGCCGTTGAACTGCAGCCAGTCGAGAGCGAGCAGATCCGGCTTGTCCGCCGACCAGTCCGGGTTGGTGAACACCGCGTACACCGTCACCGTGCCGCCGGGGCTCCTCAGCTTGACCGTGGGCGAGACCACGTTGCCGAAGCCGCCCGTGTTGGGGATGGTCACCTTCCCCAGCAACGGTCCGGTCGGTGAGCCGTTACGGAACTCGATGTCGCCGCCGAGACCGCCCGACGAGGCGCCCACCGTCACGGAGGTGATGCCCTTGAGATTCACCGGCTCGAAGGAGACCCAGTCACCGTCCTCGATCTCCGTCACCCGCTTACCGCCCGAGGAGTCGGCGCGGTCGGCGATCACGGTGCCTTCGTGCGCGCCGCCGGTCGCGGTACGGTGCTCCGCCTCCCGGAAGGTCGTACGGAGCGTCAGCGCCGTCGAGCCCGTCAGCGCGGGCACGCCTTCGGCGCCCTTGTCCTCGTACTGCGCGGTGATGCCGTAGTACAGGTTCTGCCCGGGGCCGTGGCTGTCCCCGGCATCGGTGACGATCTCCCCCGTACAGCCGGTGTAGTTGTCCAGCGGATGCAGATGGCTGTCATGGCCGAGCTGGGACTGTACGACCACCCGCGAGCAGTCGATTCCGCCGCCCGGTCCGGTCTTCCCGTCCTCCCGGTCCGTCACCTTCACGGTGAACGGGATGGTGTCGCCGAAGCTGAACATCCCGCCGTTCGGGGGCTGTTGGATCGTGACCACCGGTCTGGTGTTGCCGACGGTGATCTCCTGGACGGAGAGCGCCGTGAGCCCGTCGGGCCCGGTGACGGTCAGCCGGGCCGTGAACCGGCCTTTCTCCGTGTAGACATGGGAGGGATTCGGCTCGGTGGAGTCGGTGGTCCCGTCGCCGTCGAAGTCCCACGCGTAGGTCACCGGCTTGCCGCCGGGCAGCCCCGACCCCTCGCTGGAGAACTTCACCTTCAGTGGCGCCGGGCCGCTGTCCGGGGTCGTCGTGGACTTGGCGTCGGGCAGCCGGCCGTCCGCGACATAGTCGATACGGTAGATGCCGGAGCCCTCGTTGCTGCCGCCCCGGCCCGTACCGCTGCCGAGTCCGAAGTCGATGACGTACAGCGCTCCGTCGGGCCCGAAGTCGGCGTCGAAGGGCTGGTTCCACTTCAGATCGCCGAAGACACCGTTGATGGAGTGGAGATCGCCCGCCTTCACCGGATCGAACCGCGGATCCGTGAAGGTCTGGTCCTCCCGCTGGAGCGAGAAGGCCTTGAACCAGGTCCTGGTCAGCTCATACGTGAGCCATTTGCCGTCGAAGTACTCCGGGAACTTCGACGGATAGGTGTTCGCCGGGTCGTAGTCGTAGACGGGACCGCTCATCGGCCCGGCGCCGCCCGTGCCGAGCTCGGGGAATTCGGGCGAGGCGGAGTACGCGTACCAGACCGTCGCCGGCTTGGCCGCGGGCAGATCCCGTAGACCGGTGTTGTTCGGCGAGTCATTGACGATATTGGCGCAGTCGAATTTCGCCCCCGAGGTCCCGGTGGCGAAGTCGTAGTCATTGAACGGGGTGTTGTTGCCGGTGCAGTACGGCCAGCCGTAATTCCCCGCCTCGGTGATCCTGTTGTACTCGACCGTACCCTCGGGTCCCCGGTCGGCCACGGCCTCCCGCGCGTCCGGTCCGTAGTCGCCCATGAGCAGCGCGCCGCTCAGGGGATCGGTGGTGATACGGAACGGGTTGCGCAGGCCCATCGCGTAGACCTCGGGACGGGTCTTCTCCGTACCCGGCGCGAAGAGATTCCCGTCCGGGATGGAGTAGGTGCCGTCGTCCTCCGGGGTGATCCGCAGAATCTTGCCGCGCAGATCGTTCGTATTCCCGGCGGTTCCCTGGGCGTCCCAGGCGCGGCGTCCCTCGCGTTCGTCGATCGGGGCGAAGCCGTCGGAGGCGAACGGATCGGTGTTGTCGCCGGTCGCGACATACAGATCGCCGTTCTTGTCGAAGGCGATCGAACCGGCCATATGGGAATTGGCCCGGCCCTCGCCGCGCAGCGTCGGAACGGTCAGCAGCCGTTTCTCGGAGGCCGGATCGATGGTGTTTCCGGTGACCGTGAAGCGGGACAGATTGAGCCGTTTCTCGGTCTTGTCGGAGTGCAGCAGATAGAGCCAGTTGTTCGCCGCGAAATCCGGGTCGAGTGCCAGCCCGAGAAGCCCGTCGGACTGGCTCGTCATCTCCGGGGTGTACGCCAAGTCCAGCGCGGTCGAGACCTTGAGGTTGTTCTGGTCGATCACCTTGAGCTTGCCGGTGCGCTGGATGAAGAAGACCCTGCGGTCCGGGGCGACGGCCAGTTCGAAGGGGTCGGCGAGATCGCTGGTGGCCAGCGCGGTGCGCTGGAAGGCGCCCGTCTTGGTGGCGGTGCAGTCGCCGGGCTTGTTGCCCGCGGCCCACTGGATCCCGCCCAGCAGATGCTTACGGAAGGCGTCCTCCTGGAAGGCGGACGAGTCATGCCCGCCCGCGGTGAACCAGGAGCGTCCGCCGTCGTAGTTCTGGCACCACGACCACGGCTGGTCGACGCCCTCGTCCAGCCCGTCGACGCCGTCGTTCACCTTGATCTGGGCGAGCGTGTGCACCTTGCCGGTGGGGTTGGTGCGCCAGTTGTACCACTCCTCCGTACGCTCCCAGAGCTGCGGAAGGCCCTGGGTGGAGGGGTGGGTCTGGTCGAGTACCTTCACGCGGCCGGTCTGGACGGCGGGGTGCTTGTCGAAGATCGCGCCGACCAGCCCCTCGTACCAGCCCCAGTCACGCTCACTGGCGGACGCGGCATGCAGGCCGACCCAGCCGCCGCCCGCCTGTACGAAGCCCTGGAGGGCGGTGCGCTGGTCGGCGTCGAGCAGATCACCGCTCTCGGGGGTGGAGTTGGTGTTGTTGAAGACGATCGCCTGGAAGCGGGCGAGATTGTCCGCGGTGAAGGCCGCGGCGTCGTCGGTGGCCTCCACCTCGAACCCGTTCTCGCTGCCGAGCTGCTCAACAGCCTCGATTCCGGCGGGGATCGAGTCGTGTTCGAAGTTGGTGACCTTGGAGAAGACCAGAACGCGGAACGGTGCCGCGTCGGCGCGGGGCGGCGCGGCCATCCCCAGGCCGAGGACGAGCGCCAGTAACGCGAGGATGGCGAGGTAGGGGGAGAAGAAGGCGGAGGTTGGGGACAGTGCTCTGACGGAAGACGTTCTCGCGGGTGTTCTCATGGGCGCTCCCGGTGCTGGTGAGCCGAGCTGCGGGTTAGAAAGCGCTTTCTGGAGTACGTCGCACAGCGTAGGTTCAGCACTTACAGGGGGTCAATGGGTCGGAAGGGCTCTCTGTGATACGAGAGTTGGCGCCGGTCCTCGGCGGCATTCCGTCCCGACACACGGCTGACCCGCCCCGGGCCTTCGCGCCGGGGCGGGTCAGTGGTGCGTGTGTGTCCGTGAGCGCCGGTGTCGCCGGTGTCTTCAGGCCGCGTCCAGCTCCGCCACCTCGGCGGAGGTCAGTACGAGATCCGCCGCGGCGACCGAGTCGACGATGGTCTCCGGGCGGCTGGAGCCCGGGATCGGCAGAACGGTGGGCGACTTGGCCAGCATCCACGCCAGGCACACCCGCTGCGGGCTCACGCCGTGAGCCTCCGCGATCCTGGCGAACACCGCGTACGAGGAGCCGAGATCGCCCGCGCGCTTGATACCGCCGAACGGACTCCACGGCAGGAACGCGATGCCCAGCTCAGCGCAGAGTTCGAGTTCCGGCTCGCTGGAGCGGAAGGCCGGCGAGAACTGGTTCTGCACGGAGGCCAGCCGGCCGCCGAGGACCTCGTTGGCCGACCGGATCTGGTCCGGGTCGGCGTTGGAGATACCGGCCTGCAGGATCTTGCCCTCGTCGAGCAGATCGCGCAGCGCGCCGACGGACTCCTCGTAGGGAACCTTCGGGTCGGGACGGTGGAACTGGTAGAGCCCGATCGCCTCCACACCGAGCCGGCCGAGCGACGCCTCGCAGGCGCGCCTGAGGTGCTCGGGGGAGCCGTCCAGCGTCCAGGAGCCGTCTCCGGGACGCAGGTGGCCGCCCTTGGTGGCCACCAGCACCTCGGAGCCCCGGCTGTGGGAGGCCAGCGCCTTGGCGATCAGCGATTCGTTGTGGCCGACGTCGTTGGCGTCCTGGTGGTAGGCGTCCGCCGTGTCGATCAGTGTCACCCCGGCGTCCAGCGCCGCGTGGATGGTGGCGATGGACCGGGCCTCGTCGGGCCGTCCCTCGATCGACATCGGCATACCGCCCAGACCGATCGCGCTGACCTCGACGGTTCCGATGCGGCGAGTCTTCATGGTGTGGCGCACCCTTCCTGCTGCGACGCCCGCCGGATCCGGCGGACACCTTCCAGCTTCGTCGCAGGCCCGTGAGGCGTCCAATAGAAGAAAACGAACGCATTGAGTGGCCGGGGTTCTCAATCGGATCGCCTCGACAGCCCTTAGGCTCGTACGTCGTGGAACTCCGGCATCTCGAATACTTCGTCGCGGTCGCGGAAGAGCGTCACTTCACCAGGGCCGCCCAGCGGCTGATGGTCTCGCAGTCGGGACTCTCGGCCTCCGTCCGCGCCCTGGAGCGCGAGTTGGGCGCCCGGCTCTTCGTGCGCTCCACCCGCAGGGTCGAGCTGACCGGCGCCGGCCACGCCCTGCTCGTGGAGGCGGCACGCGCGCTGGCGAGCGTACGGGCGGGCCGGGAGGCGGTCGCGGCGGTCCAGGGGCTGCTGCGCGGCACCCTGTCCGTCGGCACCGAGCAGTGCGTCACGGGCGTGCACGTACCCGGCCTGCTCGCGCGGTTCCGGTCGGAGCACCCCGAGGTGGAGGTACGGCTGCGACAGGCCGGCTCCGCCTCGCTCCTGGAGGATGTGGCGGACGGACGGCTCGACCTCGCCTTCGTCGCCGTGTCCGGAGCCGTGCCCGAGGGGGTACGACTGGTGCCGCTGGCCAGCGAGCCGATGGTGCTGCTCTGCCATCCCGATCATCCGCTCGCCGGGGCGGAGAAGGCCGCGTGGGCCGAACTGGGCTGCGAGGTCTTCGTCGACTTCCACGAGGACTGGGGCGCCCGCGGCCTCACCGACCGGGCCTTCGCCGCCGCCCGCATCGAGCGGCGGGTCGCCCTGGAGGTCAATGACGTGCACAGTCTGATCGAGCTGGTCGGGCATGGCCTCGGCATCGCGGTGGTGCCCCGCCCGATCGCCCGCAAGGAGCAGGCCGCGGCGCTGCGGACCATACCGCTGGCCGGTGCGGAGGACCACCTCTGGGAGGTCTCGGCGGCCGTTCCCGAGGACCAGCGCACGGGCCCGGCCGCCCGGGAGCTGCTGTCGTACCTGACGCACGGCGGGGCGCGGCCCCCCGCACCGCACACGCCCTGAACAGAACACCTGGAGGCGTCGCCCGGAGCCGTCGCCGGCAGTCGTCTCCGGCTGGACTCAGGGGCGCTCCAGCCACCCCCGGATGAACGCGGCCTGCCCGACGTGCTGGAGATCGTCGGAAATGACGCTGACCAGCCGTACGCCGAGAGTGACGGCCGGGGTCCACGCGTCGTCGACGACCCGGCCGAGGTCCGGGTCCTTGAGCGTGCCGAGGTACTTCACCGTCCGCTCGTGAACGGCGTCGTGGTACTCGACGAGCAGTTCCCCGGTGACCCCGTCGAGTGAGGCCACATCCTTGGGGGAGTGGCCGTATCCGGTGGAGCGGCGCGAGAACGGCAGCTCGAACCTCTCCGACCACTCCTGCGCGATCCACACCTCTTCGGTACCGGCCGCGTCGGCGATGTGATCGTCCTGGACCCGGGTGAGATGCCAGATCAGCCAGGCGATCGAATTCGCCCCCTCGTCCAGCCGTACGGCCAGCTCATCGAGGGAGAGGCCGTCCACCACCTCATGGACGGTCTCTTGGATACGGCCGAAGGCGTCGATGAGCAGATCACCGCTCGCGGTCATGGCAGGCTCCACTTCTGTACGTCTTCTGCGTCCGTACGTCTTCTGCGTCCGTACGTCTTGCGCACGTCTTCCGCGGCGCCGTCGACGCCGGCCGTTCCCGGATCGAGGGTCCCGGTCCCCATCCAAGGTTGCCTCGTGCGGCCCGGCCATGCGCTCCGAGGAACCGATCCGGACGGGGACGCCTCACGAATGCCATGCGAACCCGTTCGGACTCTGCCAGGACCGCATCAGGATCGCTTCAGGGGCGCGTCAGGAACCCCGAGATCCGCTCCCTCAGCGACCGCGCGTCGAGGCCGTGCCCGGCCAGGTGCTCTTCCAACTGTCCGTAGCGGCGCAGCTCCCGGCGGGCCACACCGAGCCCCAGCACCCGGTGCGGGATCTCGGCCAGCGCGTCGTTGGCCGCGGCCGTGGAGGTGCCGGCGAGATACGGCTCGACGAGCACGACGTCCGCCGCGTCACCGCCCGCGACGGCCCGGCGCAGCGCCGCGCCGTCGAAGGGCCGCACGGTCGTCGCGTACAGCACCGTCGTATCCAGGCCCTCCGTCGCCGCCAGCACGTTGTCCAGCATCGGCCCGACGGCGACCACGACCCCGGCGCGCCCCTGGCGTACGGTGCTGAACCCGGCGCCGGTCACCGGCCGTGCCCGCTCGTTGCTCTGCATGGACAGTCGTACGTAATCCCGTCCGTCCCCGGCGGCGGCATGCCGCAGCAGGGCCTCGGCCTCGTCGGGATGGCCGGGCACATGCACCGCCCAGCCGTCGAGGGTGTCCATCAGCGCGACATCACCCGGCGCCATATGGGTGAAACCGCCCGCGGGCCAGTCGTACGAGGCCCCCGCGCTGACGAGCACGCCGCCCACGCCCTGATGCCCGAAATCCAGCTTGACCTGTTCGAAGGGGCGCTCGACCAGGAAGCTCGCGAAGGTGTGCACGATCGGCCGCAGCCCGGTGAGGGCGAGCCCGCCGCCCACTCCGACCAGCAGCTGTTCACGGATCCCGACATTGATCACGCGGTCCGGATGGCGTCGCTCCGCCGCGTCGAAGCCGTCCCGGCTGATCTCGGCGAGGACGACGGCGAGTCGCGGGTCGTCGTCCAGCAGTTGGGAGGTGGTGGAGATGAAGCGGTCGCGCATGGTGTCCATGGAAATGCCCCTCTTGACGGATGCGGTCGGCGGATGGGTTCCGCGGGTGTTTTCGGCGGGCGCCGCGGACGGACGAACGTGGCGCGGCGGTCAGGACTTGGGCTCGACGCGGGCCACGACCGCCCGTGGTCGGCCCGCGTGCGGCGCGGTGAAGGCCGCGTACAGCGCCTCGTGGTCCCGGCCGTCGACGGTCTCGGCCGACCAGCCGGCCGCCTCGAACCGCGACGCGATGCCGCCCGGCCAGCCGTACGTCGCGGAGGCGTTGTCGACCACCAGCGTGTGGAGCTGATCGAGCCCCGCCGGACCCGCGTAGGCGAGCGCCTCGTGGTTGCTGCCCTCGTCCAGCTCGGCATCGCCGATCAGCACCCACACCCGCGGGTCGGTGAGACCCTGCGCACGAAGCCCCAGCACACTGCCCACGGCGAGCGGCAGTCCGTGCCCGAGCGAGCCGCTGCCGATCTCCACGCCCTCGATGAGGGTCCGGTCGGGGTGATGCCCGAGCGGCGAGTCGTACGAGCCGAAGCCGGGCAGCGTCTCTTCGGCGAGGAACCCCTTGGCGGCGAGCACCGCGTAGTACGCCATCGGCCCGTGCCCCTTCGAGAGCAGGAACCGGTCCCGTCCCGGCGCGTCGACGGTCCCGGGCGACACGCGCAGGACCCGGTCGTACAGCACCCACAGAGCGTCCAGCGTGGAGGTCGCCGCCGGTCCGTGCTTCTCGTCACCCGTCATGAGGGCCAGCAGCCGGTTCAGATCCTGATATCCCGCAACGGAAGTCATCTCTGTCGTCGTCATGCGATCCACGGTGCAACTTCAACCACACTTGAGGTCAAGCGCCCGATCCGCCCGGAAAGCGATTCGTGACCACCGGTCCGAGTGCGGTATTGTTCTCATGCGCGTTCGGGCCGGGGAAACCCCAGGTCAGACGGGCATCGGGACGTGGCGCAGCTTGGTAGCGCACTTGACTGGGGGTCAAGGGGTCGCAGGTTCAAATCCTGTCGTCCCGACAGAGAGATAGCAGGTCAGAGGGGTCCTTCGGGGCCCCTCTTGATCGTTTCCGGGGGCGCCGTCTCACAATTTCTCACAAACGCTGTTGATCAAGGTCAGCCGAGCAGTTCGGCCAGCTTCTCCGAACCCGCCTTCAACGACTGCGGGTCGGGGTGGACGTAGGTCCGCTTCGTGAACCCGAGGTCCGAGTGACCGGCCCACGCGGAGACCACCGTGTCCGGCACCCCGTTGTTCGCCATCCACGACAGGCAGGCGTGCCGCGCGTCGTACAGCCGCACCTTCCGTACGCCGGTGGCCGCCATCAGCTTGTGCGCCTCGCGGCGCAGCTTGTCCGTCTTCCACGGTTGTCCCAGGTCGTCCACGAGCACGTACCCGCTGTCCGTGTACGCCTCCCCGGCGGCCAGCTTCTCCACTGCCTGCTGAGCCCGAAACGCCTTCAGCGCCCGCAGGACCGGCTTCGGCAGGGGCAAGGTGCGCTTCCCTGCGTCGGTCTTGGCGCCCTTCTCCACCACCTTGTTCCGTTGGCCGCGCTCGGCCGTGCGGTCGTAGACGATCGTCCGCGTGTTGGTGCCGACTGCGATCGTCCCGGCCGTCAGGTCCACGTCCGGGCTCCAGCGGGCGCCGCACACCTCCGCCGGACGCTCCGCGATCAGGGCGAGCAGCATGGGCGCGTACGAGCGGTGGCCCTGGATGCCCTCCAGGAACCTCTTCACCTCTTCCTGGTTCCACGGCTTGTGCACGGCGGTGGCCTTCTTCGCCTTTTCCTTCGCCTGCTTCGAGATGGTCACGTGCTCCGCCACGTTTCGGACCACCACACCTCGCCGCACCGCGAGGTTCAGCGCCGCACGGAACCGCCCGAGGGTGAGCCGCACCGACCGTATGCCGAGTCCCGTCCCGGGTTTCCCGCCGCGCTGGCGCCCCTCGGACACCATCCAGTCGATGAACGCTTCCACGTCCTCTTCGCTCAACTCTTGGACGGGCTTGTGTCCGAGGTACTTCCGTACGGGCCGTAGGGCGTTGTCGTAGTTGCTGGCGGTGGCCTCTTCCACGTCCCGGGTGGCCGACTTCAGCCACAGGTCCAGCAGGGCGCTCACGGTCATCTTCGCGGGGGCCACGTACGTGCCCGCACTGCGCTGGTGGCGGATGCGGGCCAGTTCGTTCTTCACCTCGGTCTTGGTGTCCTTGGTGATCGTGAGCTGCTTCCGCTTCAGCTTCGCCTGCCCGGTGGCCGGGTCGGTGACCACTTCGCCGGTGGCCTTGTCCGTCTGCGGCTCGTAGCCGATGTCCACGACGGCGCGGTATCTCGTCTGCCCCTTCGCGTTCGGCGGCAGCTTCTTGATCGGGTCGGGCATGGTCAGACCGCCAGGTCTTCGGGGTGGCCGCAGTCGTTGCAAGTGCGCGGCCCGGGGCCGGTGATCTCGCGGTTGTCGTAGCTGTGGCCGTGGACGGCACACGGGTCGGCCGGTGGGGCGCCGGACGAGAGCAGGGCGGTCGGGTGGACCCCGAAGACGGCCGCGAGCGCTTCCAGGTCGTCCACGGTGATCCGTCGGCCGCCGCTCTCCAGGCGGGTCACCCCGGACTGCGCGAGGGGATACCCCGCCTCGGTGAGCCGACGGGACAGGTCGTCGGTCGTCCACTGACGTCGTTCTCGCAGGTCACGCACGGTGCGTGCGACCTGCTTCGTGAGTTCGCCCCAAGGGCGTGTGGTCTTGGGCATAGCAGCATAGTAGCAGTGATGCGATGTTCGCATCAAGACGATGCGGAGTCCGCATAACCTGACGATGCTCGCCGTTTAAACGGCAAATGTTGTGTCGCGGAGACTTGCCTGTTCATTACCTCATTGGCTGACCTGCACTGTCCTTGATCAAGTTCTGTGTAAACGCTGCCAAAGTACCTGGGATCAGGCACTATGCAGCCAGATAGCACCCTCTGTGCCGTGGAAAAATTAGTGCAACGACGGAAAGTCCCGGCAAGAAAGCGAGGGCAATGGAATGAATCAGCCGACGCTCGAAGAGATCAACACGTGGCCCGCCACGGTCTCGATCACGCGTTGCGCCTCGGCGCTCGGGTGCAGCAAGTCCGCCCTGTACGAGTTGGTCAAGCAGGGCAAGGCGCCGGTCCGGATGCTCCGGCTTGGCACCGGTCGCACGGTGGCGGTCACCAGCTCGCTGGTGGCGCTGCTCTCGGAGACCGGCGGCCCTACCCCGTCCGCCCCGGCCTCTGCGCTCGTGGCGGCCTGACTTGGCGGCCCTGGACTCGCGCCTGTACCTGACTGCCGACGGCGGCGGCCGGGTGGAGAGCGTGACCCACCCCGAGACCGGCGAACGCGTCTGGTCCTGCTCTTCCTGCGAGGCGCACGGCAAGGGCGAGGAGCAAGGCCAGAAGCACGCCGCCGGATGCACCACCGACCGCAACACCCTCCAGCACCAATTCCTCTGAGAGGCAAGATCATGACGAACTACACCACCGATGCAGACGGCCGGATCACGCTGTCGGCCAAGCAGCAGGGCCCGTTGGCCAACATCACGGACGACGAGATGTACGACGTGATCGACACCGAGTGGCAGTACGAGCTGTCCAATGCGGCCGACGCCCGCGAGGTCTCCATGGCGCCGGAGCGCGGCGACCACATCGGCAAGCAGTACACGACCGTCGGCGGGAACGTCGTCACCACGGCGACCACCGCTGAAGGCGAGGTGGCTTTCCTGTACTGCTACGGCTGCGGTGAGCGCCGGGAGTTCGGCTACGGCTGGGACGACCGCGCCCGCGAGCATGCCAACAAGCACGCGGGCGAGTGCCGCGCCGCCTGACCCCGGAAACGCCGAAGCGGCGCCCTCAGGGGACGCCGCTCCGACTGACAAAGTGCAGACCTGGCCCCGCCGAGAGCCCGGTATCTACGTATTCAGGATACCGCCCCTCCGGCCTGGTCTCCGGTCCCCAGACGATCCCCCATCGGCCGAGCACGCGAGACGAACCTACTCGTGCGGAGGGGCCGAAATGATCAAGTCCAGCGCTCATGAGGGGCGCAGCTGGATGCCGTCCAAGACGGACGAGCAGTACAACGCGGAGATGGTCCGAGACTCCCTGGACGCCTTCGAAGCCGTGGCGCGGGAGACCGGTCAGCCGATCGACGAACTGCGGACCGTGATCGCCATGCGTCCCACCAAGGAGGGATCGCCGTGGACGTGACCCGCAACGACGGAACGGCCGGAGAGTTGAACCCCTCCGACCGCCGTATGCCCGAGGGCCGGGCGGACGCTCCGGCAGACCCCTGGGATGCCTTCTGGCTGCACTTGGCCGAGCTGTTCGAGGCTCAGGCAGGGGGACAGTCGTGAAGTACGTGAAGGGCGCTGAGCGCCCCGAACTGCCTCCGGTGGCCCCGACGTCCACCGACCCTGGGAACGGCGCCCTGGCGGACCCTGACGGCCTGCTGGCGGCGGCCCTCGCTCTCGCGGCCGAGGGCGGGAAGGTTTTCCCGTGCCACCGGGTCACCGAGGACGGGTGCACCTGCGGCAACTACGCCTGCAAGTCGCCCGGCAAGCATCCACGCAACGACCACGGCTCGAAGGACGCCACCACCGAGCCGGAGACGATCCGCATGTGGTGGATCAAGTGGGGCCAGCACGGGCGGTTGAACCTGGGGCAGACGCTCACCGGGCGCGCCGTGGTGGATGTGGACGTGGCCGAGGGGAAGCCGGGAGAGGCCACCTGGGAGGCGCTGAGCGCCGCTCAGGACGTGCCCAAGACGCTGACGTAC
Organism: Streptomyces sp. NPDC102274; assembly: GCF_044766385.1. Taxonomy (NCBI): domain Bacteria; kingdom Bacillati; phylum Actinomycetota; class Actinomycetes; order Kitasatosporales; family Streptomycetaceae; genus Streptomyces; species Streptomyces sp. NPDC102274. Next base: position 45,028 of record NZ_JBIWLW010000010.1, read on the forward strand.
CGAACGGGTCGCGCGGGCCTCCAGATGGTCTTCCAGCTCCCCGACGGGGAGACCGGCGGCAAGGCCGACGGCTACTCGAACACCCTTGGGGAGGCCGTGGACTTCAAGACGGGGCCGGGCGCGTACGTCATGGTCCCGGGGTCCAAGACGTACGACGTTTACACGGTCGTCCACGGCGCCGAACCGGCGCCGCTGCCCGCCTGGGTGGCGGATCTGGCACGCACGGCGGTGCCCGGTACGGGTGGCAGCGTGGTAGCTGGCCGGCTGGAGGGGGCCCACCTCTCTGACCTGCTCTCTCTTCCTGCCGACGACCCCGCGCGCGGGAACAACTGGCTGGCGGCGGTGGCCGGGCACTACGCCGCCGACGCCTGGAAGTTCGCCCCGCCGCGCGGCTGGTCCTGGTACTCGGACATGGCACGCGCCGCCAACTCCGCGTCCGCCGATCCGATCGGCGAAGCTGACCTGCTGAAGACCATGCGGTCCATCTGGGACACGGAGGCCCGGCAGCACGAGCAGGCGGAGGCGGAGGCCGTGGAGAACCAGGCCGCCGCGCTGCTGGACGAAATGCTCACGCTGGACGACCTCGCGGCCATCCCTCCGGCGCGGCCCGTGCTGAAGGGATACCTGTACCGGGGCACCGTGGCGCGGATGTACGGCGCGTCCGGCTCCATGAAGTCCTTCCTGGCGCTGGATGTTGCCGTCCACGTGGCGAACGGCTGGGACTGGCACGGGCACCGCGTGGAGGCCGGGCCGGTGGTCTACATCGTGGCCGAGGGCGCCGCCGGTGTCTGGAAGCGCGGTGCCGCCTGGCAGCAGCACCACGGTAAGAAGATCGGCCCGAACCTGAAGTTCCTGCCCCGCCCCGTCCAGGTCACCGGTCCCGAGTGGGACGCCCTGGTGGCGGCCTGCGAGCGGCTGCGCCCCGTGCTGGTGGTGCTGGACACGCAGGCCCGCGTAACGGTCGGTGTGGACGAGAACAGCAACACCGACATGGGCGAAGTCGTAGCCCTGGTGGACCGGTTGAAGGCCACCACGGGGGCGTGCGTGTGGCTGGTGCACCACACCGGGCACAACGCCGACCGGTCGCGCGGGGCGTCGGCGGTGAAGGGCGCGATGGACACCGAGCTGTCCGTGAAGCGGGACGGCAAGGAGCTGGACGAGACGACGGTGACGCTCGGGGTCGAGAAGCAGAAGGACGCGGAGGAACTGCCGGACAAGGTGTTCCAGCCCCGACAGGTGGTCCTGGACGGCCTGGCGGACGAGGACGGCGACCCGGTCACGTCCGTGGTCCTGGTGCCGCTGAAGCACGCCCCGCGTGACCCGGACAAGGCGGCGCCGCTGAAGGCCGCGATCCTCGCGCACCTTTGCCAGTCCGACCCCGAGCCGGTGTCGCAGGCCCGCTTCCGTTCGGGCCCGTACAAGCCGGAGAAGACCCACAACACCGCCGTGTCGGCGGCCTTCGGGGAGCTGAAGGATGCCGGACGGATCGTTCAGCTCGGGGTCAAGGGCTACGTCCTCGGGGACGCCGAAAAGGCCGCCGGACCTGTTCAGACGATCTTGAAATGAACCCCTGTTCTGAACAGGTCTGAGGCTCTGACCTGTTCAACGGCTTGAACAGGTATCGCCGCAGGTCAGGCCACTACCTGTTCAACCTGTTCAGCCCTGTTCGGAACAGCCGGGACCCTACCTGTTCAACCTGTTCACACTCCGTAGGAGTGAACAGGTGAACAGGTCCCACGAACCCCGATCCGACACAAGATCACAGACACCGAAAGGCAAGATCATGACGACGTTCGATGGGTACCCGGCCGAAGCTACGGCCGATGGGTGGAAGCCCCGGCCGACGTGCACCGCCAAGACCAAGCGCGGCCCCTGCAAGAACTCCCCGATCAAGGGCGGCTCGGTCTGCCGCTTTCACGGGGGCAGCGCCCCGCAGGTACTTGCGGCGGCTGCGGAGCGGCAGGCGGACGACCGGCGCCGGGCGGCCCTCACTGAGTGGGGCACCACCTTCGGGGAGATCGGCCCGGCCGAGGACCCTGCGGTGGTGATGTCCCGGCTCATCCGGCAGGCGTCCGGGCATGTGGCGTGGCTGCTTGAGCGGGTCCGGGAGACGGAGGCGGACGCCCTGGTGTGGGGACTGACCTCCGAGGTGCACCGGGAGGGCGGGGAGTTCCCCGGCGTCGACACCACGTACGCCGCCGACGTGAACGGGTGGGTGCGCCTCTACGGGGAAGAGCGGGACCGCCTGGTCCGGATGGTCGCCGTGGCGTCCCGCATGGGCGTGGACGAGCGCCTGGTCCACATCGCGGAGATCCAGACGAAGATCATGTTCGAGGCGATGAACCGAGCGCTGGACGCCCTGGAGCTGACGGCCGTTCAGCGAGCGCGCGTGCCGGACGTGATGGCTGGTCTGCTCCGTGGCATGGCCGTGGAGGGGGCGCCGGAGTTGCCTGCCGAGTGACCCCGGACGTAAGGAAGCCGCAGCCGGTCAGAGCTGCGGCTTTCTGCCGTTTACACGCGAGCCGGCGTCCTGCCAATCCGACTAGCTGCGCGCCGGGTCCGCGTCCGTCTGGAGTGCCTTGCGCCCCGCCGCCACGAACTCCTTCATCGCTGTACGGGCTTCGGCCATGAAGTCGCCGCTGATCCGAACAGGGCGACCGTCATCGTCAACCAGCCCGGAAAGGTCCGCGCTGTAAGCGGTCGCATGCAGGTCCGAGAGTGCTTTGATCACCTTGTTCGCCGCCTCACTCACTGCTTGCGGCCCTTCCAGGTCCACTTCGGCAAGCAGATGCATCAGGGCTGGGAAGCGCTCGTCAAGCGCAAGGCAGAGGGGTCCGAGGCTAACCTCTCCCGTGTCCTCATCTACGAGATCCAGTACGGCGGTAACCGCTCCTCGGCAGGCAGTCAGGAAGTCGCTGTAGACCTTCCGCCTCGGCTCGCGAAGCGCCAGCTTCGCGTTGCTCCTGATCTGGACCTTCGACTGTCGGTAGGTGAGACACGCGCCCAACGACGCTACGGCGCCCGTGATCCCGGCGCCAAGCACCGCTGCAAGTCCTGAGTCCATGCGTGCATGATGTTCGATCGCCGCAACGCCCCGGGCCCCGGGTCCGGGAACGAGGCGTCAGGACAGTGGGAGATCCACGAGCATCACGGCGTACACCGGGGAGTCCGGGAACGGCTGGTCCTTCCCGACCCTCCGGTATCCCCACGACTCGTACAGGGCTTCCACCTTCGGGTGCGTCACGTCCACCAGCAGGACGGCCAGGTCTTCGTCTCGGGCGTCCATGAGCGCCCGGTGAAGGCGCTCGGCCGCGCCCGTCTTCCGCCACTGCTCGCGGACCATCAGCTCCGAGAAGTGGAACGTGCGGCCCTTCTCCGGCGCCGGGTCCAGGTGCTCCCGCCACCACTCGCGGCCCTCCGCGCCAGGGGCGCCGTACGCGAAGCCCACCACGTCGGCGCCGTCGTACGCGATCACGCAGGAGAAGCCGGGGTTGCCTCCCCAGTGATCCACGAACCAGGGGAACTTCTGCCGGAAGTCGTCGTCCGCCATCCGGTCGGCGTGCACATCCGCGTGCACGTCGATCAACGTCTGTCGGATCTCCGACAGGTCGTCGTGGCTGTAGTGGCGCAGCTCCAAGGCGGAGGTCATCGGGCCTGGCTCCATTCTGATCGGTAACGGTCTTCCCACTCTCGCGCAGTGCTGGAGGTGGGCGCCAGAGTGATCAAGTCACGGAGGAAGTCTCCGAGGTAGGACCGCATCCGGCCTGGCAGGGGGTTGCCGGTCATGAGCGCGAATACCTGATCCGCCGTGGCGCACGCCTGGTCCACGTCCCGCTGGTGAAGCTGCGTCAGGGCGAGTTGCAGGGTGGCCAGCGCCCGGTTCCGCCGGAACTGCTTCGGGATGGCGGCCAGGGCCCGGTGGGAGGCCGCCTCCGCGCCCGCAGAGTCCCCGATGTCGTCCCGGACGATGGCGGTGATGGCCAGTAGCTCCGCAGGGCCGTAGAACGCCACCCACGACGGTCGGGACTCCTCCAGGGACGCCTTCGCCAGAGCGTCTTCCGCGTGCCCCAGTGACCGCAGGGCGCCCCGGCGGTCCCCGACCACCGAATGTCCGACGGCTGTCCGTGCGTGCGCCAGGGAGGCGAACAGGGGATCGCGCCGTGTGATGGCCGTCGCCTGCGCGGCCTGGCCCGCGTCCACGGCTTGCGAGAACTCCCCGCGATGGACGGCGAGCATGGCGTGGCTGTTCCACACGCGCAGCTCCGCCACAGGGTCCTTGCCCATGCCCGCGAGGTAGAGGGCGCGGTTCAGGTGGGTCAGCGCTCGGTCACTCTGGCGGGCGTCCACGGCCGACCACGCCGCCGACGCGGTGTAGTTCGCGGCCACGCTGAAGAGGCGCTGCCGGATGCGTTGGGAGGCCGCGCGCCTCTGGAGGTCTAGGGCCTCCGCAGCACCCACGAGCGCGGCCCGCTCCAGGGCCTCATGCCCGCCTCTGGAGGCGTCCAGGGCTGTCAGGGCGTCCAGGCCGCTGCGGAGGCGGATCACGTCGGTTGTGCCGACCGCGTGCGGCCTGGCGGCGATCAGGGGCACGACGGCGGCAGTTGTACCGGTGGCGGCGGTGAGGAAGTTCCTGCGGTGCACAGGGTCCTCCGTCCTGGTAGGGCTAGGTCTGCCCGCTGGGGGTGTGAAGCCGAGTTCCCCGGCGGTACAGCCGAATACTGCCTCCAGTGCTTCGCGCTGCCGAGGGTGGGGCCAGCGGGTCTTTCCGGTCAGCCAGTGGCGAACCGTGCGATCACTGACCGTGCCCTCCCTGCCGACGGACCGAAGGTAATCGTTCACCGACTCCGCCAACTCGGTCTGGGTCAGCCCTGCTTCTTTGAGCGCGTCCGCCAGGTGCCTGTTCTCCTCCACGTCTTCAAGGTAGCGAGGTAGCAGGGTCGTGGCGGCGGAGCAGCGCCGAAATTTCCGGTTGCCCGCGATGCACGGCGGCCTGACATTTCCTCACGGGCAGTCACAAGGCGTCGTTGACTGAGTGACAGGCCGCCACCGGAAAGGACAGCGCGGTGGCAGGTCAGAGAGGCCCGCCCCTGGCCCCCGTCGGGGGCGGGCTGTGCCTCCCGCTCACCTACGAGGGGTCCTGATGACCGTGACCACCACCTCCAGGCCCACCGGGCACCCCGGCTACAGCGAGACCCTGCCGCGCGAGCCGGAGAGCGCCGCGACGGCCCGGCGCCTCGTGCGCACCGCCTGCGCCGCCTGGGAGCTGGAGGAGCTGACCGAGGACGGCGCGCTGATCGTCTCCGAGCTGGTGGCCAACGCCGTCCAGCACGCCCGGCGGGAGTCCATCCGGGTCGTCATCGACCGCCCCGGAGGGGCGTGCGTGCGCATCGGCGTCGTGGACTTCTCGAAGGTGCTCCCGGAGCCCAAGGTCCCGGACGACGACGAAGAAGGCGGGCGCGGCCTCGCGCTCGTAGCGGAGCTGGCTGATCACTGGGGAACCGAACCGCTGCCGTGGGGCAAGCGGGTGTGGGCAGAACTGCGCGGGAAGGAACACGGATGAGCAGCGAACGAACGCCCTGGGTGGGCGACCTGATCCATGACGAGGACGCCGACCGGCGCGGGATCGTGACGAACGTACTGGGAGGCGCCGTGTGGGAGTTGCGGCCGGAACTCGGTCCGGGCCGCTGGACCTCCGAGCATCCCGAGCGGTTGACCGTGGTGACGCCACGAGAGCGGATGGGGGATCGGCTGTAGAGACGCGGGAAGCCCCGCCCGGCAAGGGGCGGGGCTTCGTCGTCTCACGTCCGTCTCACACAGATCTCACGGACTGTACGGACCGACGCGGAATTTGTGGCGCTGACCTGGACGTTTCTGCACTCCCTGGATCTCACGGACCCCCCTGGACAGTGTTTCGTTCACTGGGGGTCAAGGGGTCGCAGGTTCAAATCCTGTCGTCCCGACTTGTGTTTTCACAGGTCGTAGGCGGTATCGGAGAAATCCGATACCGCCTTTTCGGTTGTTCTGGGGACCAGTTGGGGACCAGTCGGTCCAGCGGCGGTGTCCGGGGTGGTGTCCGGGGGGCTGGACGGCGAGTCACCACCAGGAAGTGGGATACACCTGTCGCCGCAGACGGGAGGAGACCAGCTGCACCAGGACGAGCAGGGCCGCGCCGACGGCCAGCAGGGTCACGAAGCGGGTGGCAGGCGGATCGGTGAGCATGATCATGACGGCGGTTGCCATGGCCGGCGGGTGGGCCACCTTGAGTACGAGCCCGAGGCCGCAGGCCGCGCCGCAGGCCACGGCGGCGGCCCAGGGCCCGTGCCAGCCGAGGGCGAGGACCGCGAAACAGACGAGACAGGACAGCAGGTGTCCGCCCAGGACATGGCGGGGCTGCGCGAGTGGGGAGCCGGGAGTCGCCGTGACGATCGCCGCCGTAGCCGCGAGCGGCGGTATCAGCACCGTCTGGTGCATGAGCGTCCCGACGGCCACCAGGACGGTCAGCGCGACCGATGTGGTGACGGCCGCCGACGCGACCGTACGCCGGGGCGGCCTGGGCTCGGCGACTCTCCACCATCGGGTACGAGGCTTCTTCGCGGGGCGGGCGGGGCGGGTGTCGTCCTCGGTTTCCCGTATCTCGGACCGGCTGTGCGTCATGAATACGACGTCCCCGACCCGGTGGCGGGCCGACGTCTACCTGGGGCGTGTTTCAGAAGTCCCGTCTGCACCGCCCTGCGCGCGGGCGACGCTACTTCTGAAACACGCCCCAGTGCCGCGCTCGCCCGGCAGGCGCTGGGTGGGGTAGCGCGGTGCGTCCGCGCCGGACGGAGGGCGGGTATGGTCTCCGCACCGCCGAGCGGGACGTACGTTTTCTGGGCGCGCGAAATCAGCACAGGACTCCTCAGGGGCGCCCCCCACTCCCGGCTCACGGCGGCTCGTCGTCCGGCAAAGTCGGGGAACGCCCCGACATCCTGCCGTGATGGATCACCGGCCGTCCAAGACTGCTTCTCGATCGGTTGATCGACGCCGCCGATCAAACGGCCGCGGGCCGCGGCCTCTCCGCACTGCCCCCGCGGGCATGCGCGGGTGCGTGCTATCCCGGGTACGCCTTGAGCATGAACAGCCAGATTTCGCTGACGGTGGGGAAGCAGGCGACGGCGTGCCGCAGGCGTTTGAGGGGGACCTCGCCCGCGACGGCGACGGTGGCGGAGTGCAGGAGTTCGCTGATGCCGGGGCCGACGAAGGTCACCCCGAGGAGGGTTTCGCGGTCGAGGTCGACGACCATGCGGGCTTGGCCTTGATAGCCGTCGGCGTACAGGTTCGCCCCCTGGGCCTGGGCGAAGTCGACATCGACCACGGTGATGCGATAGCCGGCCTCGGTGGCCTGTTCGGCGGACAGGCCCACCGCCGCGGCTTCGGGGTCGGTGAAGAAGACCTGGGGTACGGCGTGCTGGTCGGCGGTGGTGGCGTGGTCGCCCCAGAGACCGTTGTCGAGCGGCAGCCCCTTGGCGCGGGCACTGATCGCGTCACCCGCCGTCCGCGCCTGGTACTTGCCCTGGTGGGTCAGCAGCGCGCGGTGGTTGACGTCACCGAGGGCGTACAGCCAGGTGCCCTCCACCCCTCGGACCAGACAGGTCTCATCGACATCGAGCCAGGATCCGGGGGCCAGACCCACGGTTTCCAGGCCGATGTCGTCGGTGCGCGGCGCCCGCCCGGTGGCGAACATGACCTCATCGGCCTCCAGGTGTGTTCCGTCGTCGAGGGTCAGGGTGACGGGGCGGGCCGGGTCGGGGCGGCGCAGTGCGGTCACCGAGACGCCGACGCGTACGTCCACGCCCGCCTCAGTGAGTCCCCGGGTGACCAGATCACCGACGAAGGGCTCCATCCGGGGCAGGAGCGGGCGGCGGGCCAGCAGGGTGACCCGGCTGCCGAGGCCCTGCCACAGGGTCGCCATCTCGACGCCCACTCCGCCGCCGCCGACGATGGTGAGGCGGCCGGGCACGTGGCTGGAGTCGGTGCCCTCGCGGTTGGTCCAGGGGTGGGCTTCGTCGATGCCCGGTACGACGGGCAGCGCGGGCCGGCTGCCGGTGGCCACCGCGACCGCGTGCCGGGCGGTGAGGGTGCGACGGCCGCCGGAGGACGTGACGCTTACCCGGCGTGGGCCGTCGATCCGGCCCTGCCCGCGGAACAGGTCGGCACCGATGGACTTGACCCAGCCGGCCTGCCCGGAGTCGTCCCAGTCGGTCACGTAGTGATCGCGTCGCGCGAAGACCCGGGCGGTGTCGAGTGGCCCGGTGACCGCTTGGCGGGCACCGTCCACCCTGCGCGTGTCCGAGACCGTGATGACCGGCCGCAGCAGAGCCTTACTGGGCACGCAGGCCCAATACGAGCACTCTCCGCCGACCAGTTCACGCTCGACCACGGCGACGCTCAGACCTCCCGCGCGCGCGTGCTCGGCGGCGTTCTGGCCGACCGGACCGGCCCCGAGCACGATCACGTCGAAGGTGTCTTCCGCAGTGGTTTCCGAAGGGTTTTCGGGTGAAGTATTCATAGTTTCATCGTTCCTCGGATCAGGGCGATCCGCGCGGCTCGCGGTCGGCGGCGGTCACGCTCCGTACCCGCTTCGGAACGCGAGGTCGGCGGCGGTAAGGCCCTCGACCGCCATGCCCAGCTGGGTGCCTTCGGCCACGCGGCGGCTGATCTCCTGCCGCGGGGTGACCGAACCAACCACGGCACCGTTTCCTCGGCACGGGGACCGGACTCGAAAGGGCCGGTCCCCATGGCTTGCCGCTGAGCCCTTCCCGCCTTGACCGCGGGTGGTGTGTGGCCGGCTGGTGTTCGTCGAACGGTGCTGGTCAGACAATCTCGCCGACGCAGGCCCCGTGGGCGCCGCAGGAGTAGCAGGTGTACCGCATGCACCCGGTGCACAGCCCGATGTTCTCCAGCCGGTATCTGTCCCCACAGCTCTCACAGAAGGCACGCTCACGCAGCATGGCCGCCCAGCCGTCGCCGCCACCGATGGAGTCGTACGAGGCGGCGACATACTCCGCCCACGTGAGGTCGTGGTCGGTCCAGTGCCTCAGATGCCAGGAGTACACCGCGAAGAACGCCTTGCCGGTCACCAGATGGTCGCGGCCACGACCGTCGCGGATCCACACCTCGGCGAGCTGCTTGAGCCGCTCCTCGATGGGCAGGCCGCAGTCGAGAACCACGTGGTTGATCTTCACCACCGCATTATGCCGTCGGACACTTCCTCGTCGCTGCTCATGCGTGGAAGCCGTTGCACACGATGGACGTGTACTTCGTGGGTCCGCCTTCGACGTGGTAGAGCACCACGGTCCAGTCCCCCCGGTCGTCGCCGACCGGGATCGCGTCGACGGTCCGGTCGCCGAAGTGGGCCCGGAAGTCGTCGGGATAGGTGAGCTTGATGGTTCCGCCCGACGACCACTGGGAGTAGAGGTCGATGGGTTTGCTGGTGAAACCGATGCCCTTCCCCTCCGACTTGAGGGGGCGTCCGGTGGTGCGGTCGGTCTCGTGCGGAGGCCGTATCCCGACGGACACGTAGTACGGCGCGGGTCGCTTTCCCTCCCCCGCGGTCTTGGGGCGCAGCTCCACGGAGGCGGTGTCCGAGCCGGTGGTGTGCGAGACGGAGGACCGCAGGTCCATCGGTGGCAAGGAGTCGGCGAGGCTCGCCAGGTCGCAGGAGCCGATGCCCTGGGCGGCCTGTGCCGGATCGTCCGACAGGGTCCAGCGGTCCTGCGAGACACGGTCGTTGACGATGTGGTCCGGCGGGCGTCCCGCCGGGCCCGTGGTGGCCGGCCGGGACGCGGCGGATCCGGTCGTGGGCGCGGCTTCGGAGCCCTCGCCGTCCTCCTTGGGGAACAGCCGGACCGCGAGCGGCACGAGGAGCGCCACCACGCATACGGCGAGCCAGGCCCCGCGACGTCTCGGCCGGGCGGGAGGCGGCCGGTGATCCGGGTCGTCGTACGGTGTGGTGTCGGAGTATGCCCAGAACGCGGTCCCCGCCGTCCGCGCGGGAGCGCGATTCACCGGGCCGCGATCCGCGGGCGGTGCGGGCGGTGCCGACATGACCGGCGTGACGGTTCCCGGTTCCCGCTCCGACGCCACGTGCGCACCGGACGAGGACGGTGGGCTGTGCACGTGCCCGGACGGGGGTACGGGGTCGGTATCACGGGCCACCGAGCGGTAATGGGCATCGGCGGCCAGCGCCGAGTCCACCGCGCATCCGGCGATCACGGCGGCCAGTCCGGGCCGCTCCGCCGGGTCCTTGGCGACACACTGCCGGATCAGCGCGGCCAGATCGTCTCGTACGCCCGTCAGGTCGATGTCCTCGTGCACGGCCCGGTAGCTCACCGCCGCGGCGTCGCCGGCACCGTACGGGGGCCGGCCGGTCGCCGTGTAGGCGATCGTCGCTCCCAGCGCGAAGACGTCCGCCGCCGGGCCGGCCTCGTTACGCATGACGACCTCGGGCGCGGTGTATCCGGGTGTCCCGGGGGCGATTCCGTCCCGGGTGAGAATCGTCTGCTCAAGTCCCCGGGCGATGCCGAAGTCGATCAGTTGCGGCCCTTGCGGCGCAAGGATGACATTCTGCGGTTTCAGGTCCCGGTGTGTGACCCCGTGGACATGGACCGCGGCCAGCCCCTCGGCGAGCGCGGCGAGCAGCCGCAGAGCACTCTCGGGCGGGAACGGGCCGCTCGCGCCCACGGCGTCGCGCAGCGTGGGTCCCGGTACGTACTCGGTGGCCAGCCAGTACGGGGATGTATCGAGCGACGCCTCGATCAACTGGGCGGTGTAGGCGCTGCGTACGGCTTCCACGGTCGCGGCTTCCCGCCGGAACCGGGCCAGCGCCTCAGGGTGATCGCTGATCTCGTCGCGGATCACCTTCACGGCCACCAGCCGTCCGCCGGGCGAACGGCCGAGGTACACCTGTCCCATGCCGCCCGCACCGAGCCGGGCGAGAATCCGCCACGCGCCTATTCGCTCGGGATCCTGAAGTCGCAGCTCATCCACCGGCATGACTTTGCCACACGCCGGCATCCGGCGGACCACGAAGGACGCACAAGTGCCCAGAGCCTCGGGAGCGGCAGCCGCCGGGCGACGCCGCGTTGAGACCACGCCTTCAGTCCAGTGTGATCCGGGCGGCGATCGGCAGGTGGTCGCTGCCGGTGGCGGGCAGGGTGTGGATATGGCCGACCGTTCCGGAGCGGGCCATGACCTGGTCGATCCTGGCCAGCGGGAAGGCGGCGGGGAAGCTGAAGGCGAAGCCCCGTTCCGCCACGTTCATCCGTGAGGTCAGCGGGGCCAGCCCACGGTCGTCGACCGTGCTGTTGAGGTCGCCCATCAGGATCACCGCTTTCAGCTCCTCGGCGGCGACAGCCTGGCCCAGCAGGCGGGCGCTCTCGTCGCGCCAGGAGGACGCGAGGCCGCCCGCCCCGACGCGGACCGAGGGCAGGTGCGCGACGTACGCGACGATCTCGCCGTGCGGCGTGCGGACCACGGTCCGCAGCCCGCGACTCCAGGTCTCCGTGATCCCCTGCGGCTTGATGTCCAACAACCGGGTGCCGGTCAGGGGATGCTTCGACCAGAGTCCGACGGTGCCCAGGACCGTGTGGTGCGGGTAGTCCGGGGCGAGGGTCGTCTCGTAGACCGTCAGCGCGGGGGGCAGCAGTTCCTCCAGCGCGATGAGATCGGGCCCGGCGTCAGCCAGGGAGCGCGCGGTGCCCGCCGGGTCGGTGTTCTCGTCGCTGACGTTGTGCTGCACCACGACCAGGTCGTGCGCGCCGGATGTCGCCCCGGAGTCGGCCCCGGGCAGGAGCAGTCCGCCGAAGAGGTACGTCCAGGCAGCCGCCGGCAGCAGCAGGGCCACCAGTGCGGTGGCGGAACGACGCAGCAGCGCCAGGCCGAGCAGCACCACGCCCGCCAGGCCTAGCCATGGCAGGAACGTCTCCAGCAAACTGCCCAGGCGGCCGACGGAGTTGGGCACGGCCCGGTGGAACACCAGCAGCCCGGCCGTCAGCGCGGCGAGCGCGGCGAGTACCCGCCCCCGCGTCCAGGCCGACCGGCCCCCGGCGTCCCCCCGCGCGTCCGCACCCGGAGCCCACCGCCGCGCCCATCGGAGCGGCGCCCTCACCGTCGACGTCGCACCTCTGTCCGCCTGTGCCCGCACCACCATGGCCTCCCATCCAGCTGCCCCTGCCCCCCCAGGACGAGTCACCGGGTGAATCAGTTCTGTCTTCCGCGAGCTCGCAGTGTGACGTCCGAATACCGCCGGCACGCACTGCCGCCCGCACGCAGTATGGAGGGTACGTGCGGGGCGGCAGCGGTGCGTTGACCGGCTGCGCCGGCGGCCCACAGCGCGAGCGGGAGCCGCTGGACCCCGCACACGTCCACCCGGCCGCATGAGCGGCCCCATCGGTCCGCGGGGCCTCGCGCACGACGGCGCAAGACCCCTCGACGTCCATCGCCCGGAGGGCACCATGATCGACACCACCCACCCCGAGCCCACGCTCACCACGCGGGTCGACGCGGCGGACTGGGAGAGGCTCGCCGACGAGGTCAACGAGTACGGCAGCACGCTGACCGGCAGGCTGCTCACACCTGACGAGTGCGCCGCGATCGTCGCCTGGTACGACGACGCCGAGCGGTTCCGTACCACCGTCGACATGGCCCGCCACCGCTTCGGCTCCGGGCAGTACCGCTACTTCACCCACGAACTGCCGGACCCCGTACGGGAGGTGCGGGAGGCGTTCTATCCGCGCCTGCTGCCCGTCGCCCGCGACTGGGCCGCCAAACTCGGCAGGCCGTCCCCGTGGCCGGACACCCTGGAGGAGTGGCTCGCGCTCTGTCATGAAGCCGGCCAGACCAAGTCCGCGCAGATCCTGCTGAGGTACGGCGCCGGGGACTGGAACGCCCTGCACCGCGATGTGTTCGGCGAGGCCGTCTTCCCCCTCCAGGTCGTCATCGGCCTGGACGTGCCCGGAGTCGACTACAGCGGCGGCGAGTTCATCATGACCGAGCAGCGCCCGCGTGCCCAGTCCCGCGGATCGTCCACAACACTGCCCCAGGGCCACGGGCTGATCTTCACCACCCGCGACCGGCCCGTCGCCTCCAGGCGCGGCTGGTCCACCGGCCCCATGCGGCACGGGGTGAGCACCGTCCGCTCCGGCCGACGGCACACCCTCGGCCTCGTCTTCCACGACGCGAAATGACGGCCCGGACCGCTGACCGGCGTGCGTACACGGCGTGCGTACACGGCGTACGTACACACTGCACGGCCCGGACAACAAGCCGTATCGGAGCAGTACCCCGGGCACGCTCGGGCGGACACCGGCGCGGAAGGCTGTACGGGCGCGTGAAAAGCCACCCCGCGAGAGTCGGAAGAGCGGCACGTCACGCAGGCTGACGGCCGCCATGCCGGACGGTGCGATCAGGGCGCAGACCGCGTCGCGCCGGTCAGCCCCAGCAGCCGGGCCAGCCGGGTGTACGAGTCGAGCAGTGCCTCACGGTCGTAGGTGCTGGTCGTCACCAGGAATTCGTCGGCCTCGCTGCGCGCCAGCAGCTTCTGGAGACCGGCCGCCACCTCGTCCGCCGTACCGTACAGCTGCCCCCGCCACGCCTCCTCGAACAGTACGCGCTCGCGCTCCGTCATGGCGGTGGCGAGAACCGTCTCGACCGGGACCAGTGGCGGGAACTCCCCGTGGGTGCGGGAGTACGCCGTCGACCAGGCCTCCGGGAGCAGCAGCTCGCGAGCCTCCCGCGTGGTCTCCGCGACCGCGACGGTGCCGGACAGGACGACGTACGGCCGCTCGCCCCAGGCGGAGGGGCGGAAATCCTGGCGGTACCCCTCGATGGCCCGCAGCATCGCGTCCTCACCCCGCACGGCGGCGACGACCAGCGGCAGCCCCGCCCGCGCCGCGACCCGCGCGCCCTGCCCGGTGGCCAGAACGAAGACGGGGACCCGCAGCCCCTCGGCGGGGTGGGCGTGGACCTGGGGATGCGCGGTCTGGGTGCCGGTGAAGTATCCGAGGAGTTCGGCGAGCTGCCCCGGGAAGTCGGCCGCGTCCTGTTTGTCCCGGCCGAGTGCCTTGCGTATCCCGTCGGTGAACCCCACCGACCGACCGAGCCCCATGTCGACACGGCCGGGGAAGAGTGATTCCAGCACCCCGAACTGCTCGGCGACGACGAGCGGTTGGTGGTTCGGCAGCATCACACCGCCGGTCCCCACGCGGATCGTCGACGTGGCGGCGGCCACGGCCGCCGCGAGTACGGTCGGAGCCGAGCCGGCGACGCCCGGCACGCTGTGGTGCTCGGAGACCCAGAAGCGGTGATAGCCGAGGGCCTCGATCCGCCGGCCGAACGCCACGCTGTCGCGCAGCGCCCGCGAACCGTCGGACCCCTCACGGATACGGGAGCGGTCCAGCACGGAGAAGGGAACAGTCGCTGCGATACTCACACCTGGTGCAACAACCGTGCCGTATGAGGATTCCCCGAGGCCGCGGTGCACCCAACTGCCGGGATCGTACGAAATTCCGCCCATGGTGCGGCCCGACCGCTATGTTGGCAGCAATGTTCCACACTTGGGGGCCGTCATGAGAATGTTCTGGACCGTCCTGGCCATCCTCTTCGCAGCCCTCACCGTCGGATCCCTCGGATCACTGAACGAGGAAACCGGCACGTCGATCGGGTTCGGCGACATCTCCCTTGCCGTGGTGCTCGCCACGCTGGCCTGGGCCAGCTGGAAGACCGCCCGACGATGAGGCACCGGCCGGCGGGACGTCGGCCCGGCCGGGGTGACCGCCGCGGCCGGGGTGACCGACGCGGCTGACCGCGGGGCGGTCGGCCAGGCTTCTCCGCCCGATCAGCATCCGACAGCGGTCACCGACCGGAGGAAGGGCCGCAGGGCAGTTGTCAACTGCCCTGCGGCCCCTGCCGCCTGTCGCGGCCGGCGGCCAAGTCCCCGAGGCCGCCACCGGTCTCCGTCTGTCCCCGCCGGTTTCCGCGGGGATCAAGACGATGTGATGTGCGCCTCGCAGGCACGGATCAGTTCCAGGTGCTTGGCCACCACGGGGCGCGCCGCCCGTGCGGCCGCCCTGACCTCGGCGTTGCCTCCCGTGGTGACTTCGCGGTCGATCAGGGCCAGCGTCTCCTCGTGGCTCTTGGCCTCGGTGGTCAGCCAGGTGGTGTTGTACGCGCTCGTACCCACCTGGGACTGCAAGGCCGTCATCGACTTCTCCTGCGCGGCGGACGGCGCGGTCGACAGGTTGACGTGCAGTTTGCTCGCCAACGCCTTGACGCCCACGTCCAGCTTCCTATGGTCGCGCACCAGTGTGGCGCCGACCGTCTTCACGCAAGCCGCCGTGGCGTCCTTGCGTGCGCTCTCTCCGGCCGCGATCTCCGCCAGGTTGCCCTGGTGAATCGCCTTCAGGAACGGCGCGTCATCGGTGGCCGCGGCCGCCGCGAACGCGGAAGGCGCGGATATGCCGGCCAGCGCCGCCAGCATCGTGGCAGCGGCTATGCGTCGCACAGCGATCATCTCTCGTTGCTCCCTTCGCCCGGTCTGGGATGCACACAGGTCTGCGCCAGACCGGTCGCTGGACGGGCACCCCAGTCGGTGCCCGGAGCCCATGCATTCCCTGTTTGAACGGGCCGGTCACACAATCACTTCTCAGTCACGCGAATGGCCGTCCACTCACGGCCGTACCCGGAGCGAGCGCGGGATGCGCCCTGTATGCGACGGCGGACAATATCTATAGGTCGACACTTACGCACCACTCCGCGAGGTGTGGTAGGCGCCTCGGGGCTTGGGAGCCCGAAAGGGGGTGTCCGTGACGACGTGTAGGTAGCGACGCTACGGGTTGGGGGGTGCAGTCGCTAACGCCACTGTGTTAGCGTTGTTCTCGCCAGGTTGCGAGCAGCGCTACCAGGTCGAGACAAGGAGCAGTGCCATGACCGAGCAGACCGCTTCACCGCGTCGAGTAGCGATCATCACGGGAGGGTCCCGCGGCATCGGCCGCGAGTGCGCCGAGCGGCTGGCCGCCGACGGAATCGCCGTCGTCCTCAACTACGCGGGCAACAAGACCGAGGCCGAGGCGGCGGTCGCAGCCATCACCGCCGCCGGTGGGCAGGCGATGGCCTTCCGCGCCGACGTGGCCGACGAGTCGGCCGTAGCGGCGCTCTTCGACGCGGCGGAGGACGCGTACGGCGGGATCGACGTGGTCGTGCACGCGGCGGGCGTCATGACGCTGGCGCCGCTGGCCGAGATCGACCTGGACGCCCTGGACCGTATGCACCGCACGAACATCCGCGGGACGTTCGTCGTGGGTCAGCAGGCCGCGCGCAGGCTCAGGGACGGCGGGGCGATCATCAACTTCTCCAGCTCCGTCCTGGCGCTGGCACTCCCCGGCTACAGTGGCTACGCCGCCACCAAGGGCGCGGTCGAGGCCATCACGCTGATCGTCGCCCGTGAGCTGCGCGGCCGGGACATCACCGTCAACGCCGTGGCCCCCGGACCGACCGCCACCGCCCTGTTCCTGGACGGCAAGGACGAGCAGACCATCGCGAAGATGGCCGGCCAGGCACCGCTGGAACGGCTGGGCACCCCGGAGGACATCGCCGAGGTCGTCGCCTTCCTCGCGGGTCCCGCTCGCTGGGTCAACGGACAGGTGCTGCGTGCCAACGGCGGCATCGTCTGACGCGCCTCGCGCCGTCCCGCCCCGTTACCTCTCCCCTTTCCCCTCTCTTCTCTCCCCTCTGCGCAGCACATCAGTCGCGGGCCGCACCACATCAGCTGAGGAGTTCTGTCATGGGTAAGACCATCGTGATCACGGGCGCCGGTTCCGGTTTCGGAGCGCTGGCCGCCCGCGCCCTTGCCCAGGCCGGCCACACCGTTTATGCCGCGATGCGGGACACGACCGGCCGCAACGCGGGCCGGGTCGCCGACGCCCATGCATACGCGGCCGAGCAACGGGTCGACCTGCGCACCGTAGAACTCGACGTGCTCTCCCAGGAGTCCGTCGACGCCGCGGTCAACACCACTCTGGCGGAGGCCGGTTCGCTCGACGTGGTGATCCACAACGCCGGCCATATGGTGACCGGCCCCACCGAGGCATTCACCCCCGAGGAACTGGTGGCCGTCTACGACACGAATGTGCTGGGAACCCAGCGCGTCAACCGGGCGGTGCTGCCCCATCTCCGCGCCCAGGGACACGGATTGGTCCTCTGGATCGGCTCCACGTCCACACGCGGCGGCACGCCGCCGTATCTCGCGCCGTACTTCGCCGCGAAGGCGGCCATGGACTCCCTCGCCGTCTCCTACGCCGCCGAACTGGCCCGCTTCAACATCGAGACCTCCATCGTCGTGCCGGGTTCCTTCACCTCGGGCACCAACCACTTCGCCACCGGGGGCCATCCCTCCGAGCAGACCGTCGTGCCCGCCTACGAGGCCCGCTACGCCGGCCTGATGGACCAGGTCTCCGAGCGCCTGGCCGCGCTCGCCCCGGCGGGCACGGATGTGTCCCAGGTGGCCGACGCCATCGTCGAGGTGGTCGACGCGCCGCACGGCAGCCGTCCCTTCCGGGTCCATGTCGACCCCGCGAACGACGGTTCCGAAGAAGTCAGCGAGGTCGCCGACCGGATCCGCGCCGAATTCCTCACCCGCATAGGTCTGGACGACCTTCTGGCCCCTCACACGCCCTAAGGGCTGTCACACCATGTCTCCTCTCCCCGCGCCGTCCGAGCGGGGGCGGGACGGTCAGATCTGGGCGAGGCCGCCGTCGACGAAGAGTTCCGCGCCGGTGGTGAAGGAGCTCTGGTCCGAGGCGAGGAAGAGGGCCATGGCGGCGACCTCGTCCGGGCGGCCGATCCGGCCCAGCGGGATCTGGGCCGTGAAAGTGTCCTTGAGCTTCTGCCGGGCCTGGGCGTTGTCGCCCGCCAGGCCCTCGATGCCGGGGGTCTCGATCGGCCCCGGGGAGATGGCGTTGACCCGGATCCGGCGGCCGGCGAGCTCCGCGGCCCAGGAGCGGGCGAGGTTGCGGATGGCGGCCTTGGTGGCGCTGTAGACGCTCATCGCCTCGATACCGAGCGAGGCGTTGGTGGAGGAGAGCACGATCACGGACGCGCCGTCGGGCAGCAGCGGCAGGGCCTTCTGCACGGTGAAGATCAGCCCCTTGACGTTGATGTCGAAGGTGGAGGTGTAGTGCTCCTCGGTGATCTTCCCGAGCCGTGCGAATCCGCCGCCGCCCGCGTTGGCGACGACGACGTCCAGCCGTCCGCTGCGGGTCTCGATCGTCTCGAAGAGGGTGTCGAGATCCCGCAGGTTCGACACATCGCTCCGCAAGCCGACGGCCCGCTCCCCGATGGCTTCGACCGCGGCGTCCAGTTCGGGCTTGCGCCGTCCGGTCAGATAGACGGTGGCGCCTTCCTCGGCGAACCGGCGTGCGATGGCGAACCCGATGCCCGTCGAGCCGCCGGTCACGAGGGTCACCTTGTTCTCCAGCTGTCCCATGACATCCGTCCCTGAGGTAATGAGATTTGTTGCATTAAAGAGGGTGAAGAGCGACGTGTGCGTACATCCGCGATGCGACGCGCCGGAAGCGCCTGTCCTAGCGGACGGCCAGCACGTTCTGGAGGACGTCGGCCAGCGTCGTGCGGGCCAGTTCGCCGCGCAGGACGACATCGACTCCGTCGTACACGCTCTGCATCGTCGGCCGGATCCCGAAGCCCACCGGACAGTCCAGGTTGGGTTCGGCGCGGTGCATGGCGAACAGGGGGCTGGGCTCCACGGCGTCGTAGACGTCCAGCAGGGTGATGGCTTCGAGTCCGCGTGTCAGATTCCAGCCCGCTCCCGCGCCGCGCCGCGATTCGACGATCCCGGCCTCGCGCAGCTCTCCGAGCAGGCGCCGGATGACCACGGGGTTGGTGTTCACGCTTCCCGCGATCTGCTCCGAGGTCGCGATCTCGTGCCCTTGGCGCCGGTGGAGTTCTATCCAGGTCAGCGCATGGGCCGCGATCGTCAGCCTGCTGTTCGCGCTCACTCGTTCGTGACCTCCCGTCACCTCCCATGCCGTGCGCATCCCCTCCAGTCGCAACGGTAAATGTTACGACGGGTGCCGTCAATCGCCGATCCGGACAGGACCTGGCCGAGCGGCGCCTCACCCCACGCCGCGACGCCCGGCGGAAACATCGCGTCAGGCCAGATGAGTCCGGACGCCGGCCTCCCGGAGGGCCCGGAGGGTCCCCGGGCCGTTCGGATGGGTCCCCGCGTCCTCGGCGCCCGTGTCGGAGCCCTGCACCGACCGCAGGGTCAGGTCAAGACGGTTGGCGACACCCATACCCCCTTTCGCACACGCCATGGTGCGAACGCACACCTCGATGTGCGTTCGTTCTGTGTTCATCAGTGGGGCAGTTCCTTCATGGACCTTCGGAAGTCGTGCGGCCACATGATGTGGCCGCACGCTATGTGGATCGCCTCCCTTGTCTTGCGGCCAGGAGCGGCCCAAGATCCTCGGCACAGCACACCTGGACGCGCGGACCTCTGGACCCCTGGCGCCATGGCCCTGGGTTTCCCGGGACCGCGGCAGCCACAGGACGCCCGACAGGAGGACACACGATGACCACAGCGCCCCCGCGGGAGCCGGCCCCACAGACCGGCAGGGAGCCCTGGCCGGCGCGCATGGCGCTGCGCTTCACCGCGTTCTCCGAGAGATGGTTGCCCGACGCGCTGGGCTTCGTGCTGGTGGGCACGTTCGCGGTCTTCGCGCTCGGCCTCGTGACCGGCGAGGACCTGTTCGGCGTCCCGTCGGATCCCGCGGCGACGACCGGGTACGGACTGGTGGACGCGTGGGGCCAGGGCTTCTGGTCCCTGATCACCTTCACGCTCCAGATGGCGATGATCATTATCGCCGGGTACGCGGTCGCGGTCTCACCACCGGTCGGCCGGCTGATAGGCTGGCTCGTGCGGGTGCCCCGTACGCCCCGGGGAGCCATCGCGTACACCGCGGCCGTCGCGATGGTGACGTCCTATCTGAACTGGGCCTTCAGCCTGATCTTCACGGCGATCCTCGCCCAGGAGATCGCCCGCAGGGTCTCGGGCGTCGACTACCGGGCGCTGGGCGCGATGGCCTTCCTCGGTCTCGGCACCGTATGGGCCCAGGGCCTGTCCGGGTCCGCGGCGCTCCAGGTGGCCAGCGACGTGTCGAGCCCGCCCGCCGTGCAGAAGGTCATCGAGGAGGGGCGCGGCAGCGGTCTCATCCCCCTCACGGACACCATCTTCCTCTGGCAGGGCATGGTGGCCACGGCGATCGTGTTCGTCGTCGCCGTCGGTACGGCCTGGTTCCTGTCGCCGTCGCCGGAGCGCGCGAAGACCGCCGGACAGATGGGCGTCGAGCTGGGTCCCAGCGTGGCGAACGAGCGTGCGGAGCTGCGCCGCGGCAGGCCGGGGGAGTGGATCGAGTACAGCCCCGTCTTCGCGATCCTGCTGTTCGCGCTCGGAGTGTGGTACCTGGCACGGCACTTCGCCCGCGCGGAGGGCGGCGCGCTCAACGCCCTGGACCTGAACACCGTCAACCTCATCCTCATCCTGCTGGCGCTCATCCTGCACTGGCGCCCGGTGCGGCTCGCGCAGGCGGTCAAGGAGGGGACGCCGGCGGCTTCGGGCGTACTGCTCCAATTCCCGCTGTACGGCGGGATCTTCGGGATGATCGCCTTCACCGGACTGAGCAAGACCATCGCCGGCTGGCTGGTGTCGGTGTCGAACGAGATCTTCTACCCGGCCTTCATCGCCATCTACAGCTGTGTGCTCGGCGTCTTCGTCCCCAGCGGCGGCAGCAAGTGGGTCATCGAGGCGCCCTACGTCCTGGACGCGGCCAACCAACTCCATGTGAACCAGGGCTGGGTGGTCGTGGTGTACGACCTCGGCGAGGCGAGCGCCAACCTGCTCCAGCCGTTCTGGATGCTGCCCACGCTGACGATCCTCGGACTCAAGGCACGCGACATCATGGGCTACACCTTCGCCATGTTCCTGGTGTGCTTCCCGGTCGTGCTGATCGTCGTCACCCTGTTCGCCCGCACGCTCCCCTTCCCCTGAGCGCCGGCGCCCATGAGCGCGGGCGCCCGGCGATACCGGCGGGCGTGCGACGGCGTCAGGTCCTGAACCCGGCGTGCACATGGTCGTGATGGGTGTTGTCGGAGAAGAACTGACCGGGCCCGCCCCCGGAGAGCTGGACCGGTCCGCCGACGTTGTACGAGCCGGCCGCCGCCGCGTCCCGCATGAACGACTCGACCAGCCGGCGCGAGGTGGCCGGATCGACGACCTTGTGTCCGTCGATCTGCCAGACGTCGAACGCCCGGCCGCGCGGATGGTCACTGGGCCGGCTGGTGCCGAACACGTCCAGCGGATGCCCGGAGCGCACCACGCTGACGTACATCCGGTACGTACCGGCCAGCCTCAACAGGGCCTGCAACACGCTCGGACGCACCTTCCCGCTGCGGATGTCCGCCTCGGCGGCGGGAGGCAGCCGGATCCGCGACTCGGCCAGTACCCGCCGCGCGGCGTCCGGCAGCGAAGCGGCGGCGGCGCCCGGCCGCGCCGGGTGGAGCGCGGTCACGTCCCAGCGTGGCCGCGCCCGGCTCAGCCGTACGTCGACGGTCGTGCCGCCCGCGTGCCCCGGCGTCCACCGGCGGCACACCACCAGCACGCTGGCCGAGTCCGCCAGGATCCCGCCGTACTGTGCGTCGATGACCTGGAGGGCGGCCTCGGGCGCGCCGGGCAGCAGTGCCCCCGCCTGGTCCACCAGTGACGGCGACACACCGAGGGCGGCCACCCGCTTCTTCGCCGCCGCCGCACCGCCCTGGCCGGGGGCCCAGGCGCCGATCGCCTCCACGACCTGTACGGCACGCAGTTTCACGGCGGGGTCCACATCGTCCCGGTCGGGCCGCCACGGTGTGGTCGCCGGCAACGAGGAGGCCGGCGAGGGCGAACGGGACCCTGAGACGGACCCGGAAGCGGGTCCGGAAGCGGATACGGGTGCGGACGGGGGACCCGAGCACCCTGCCGCTCCCCACAGCAGTCCGCCCGTTCCCACCAGCAGCGCCCGCCGGCCGAGTGGCTGTCCCATGCGGCACCTCGTTCGTCTCCCCGGCTCTCCGTCTGCCCCCAGCCTGCGGGGGCGGGCGCCACCTCGCACGCGGGCCGGGGCGAACGCGGCACCTTCTCCGCCGGACACGGGACCCCGCGACAGGAGGTCGAGGACAGGCCCATAGCGGTCACGCACGCCATGCCGGGGGCCGAGGACCACGCGCCGGTCTTCCGGTCTTCGAGAGTTTCTTCGCCGAGTTCGAGGAGCTTTTCTTCTGGCGGGCACCGGACGGCGGCTCCGTGGCCTATCCTCTGGTAGTGGGGTGCCGACGGAGTCGAGGAGTTCCGCACGACGCTCGTCGAGGAAGCCGGTGTCCCGCTGTTGCCCGCGAGCATCTACCGCTCCGAGTTCACCGCCACGCCCGCCGACCGCTTCCGGATCGGCATCGGGCGCTGCGCGGCCGACGCCGCCGACCGTACCCGTACCCGTACCGCTGACCTCGACCACACTGCTGCCGGCACCGACGCGGTGCCCATTGGATCACCTGAATTGCCCACTCGTGGCGGAACGCGTGGTTGGCTGAATGTTCTGGGCCCAGTCCCGGCCGATTCTGGCCGTTTCCGACCAGGGGTGTAGGCCAGGTACCGCAACAGGTCCAGGATATAGCCGTGGTGGGCAACCTTCCCGTCGTGACGACCAGTTTCGTTGGCCGAAACAGCGAGCTGGGCTGGATCGAACGGGCTCTCGCGGAGCACCAGTTGATCACTCTCACGGGCAGTGGTGGAGTGGGCAAGAGCCGACTGGCGCTGCGTGCTGCCGAGAGGGCGGGCGGCCGGTTCCCGGATGGTGTGTGGTGGGCGGATCTGTCGCCGTTGTACGACGAGAAGCTGTTGCTGGGGACGGTGTGCGATGCCGTCGGGCTGTCGGATCATTCGCTGCGGTCGCCGGTGGAGGCGTTGTGCGAGTGGCTGGCGGGACGACGGTTGCTGCTGGTGCTCGACTGCTGCGAACGGACGGTGACCGAAGTCGGCCATCTGGTAGGGGAGTTGCTGACCGCCGCGCCGGGGCTGACCGTTCTCGCCACGAGCCGGCAGCCGCTCGGGGCGAGGGGTGAGCACTGCCTCGATGTACGGCCGCTGCCCCTGGAGGGCGATGACCAGGCGCTACGGCTCTTCCGCGACCGGGCGGCCCATACCGCGCCCCAGGTGTCCCTGGACGACCCGTGTACGGCGGCGGCCGCGGTCCGGATCTGTCACCGCCTCGAAGGCATCCCCCTGGCCGTCGAACTGGCCTGCGCCCGGCTGGCGGATCACTCCGTCGAATACGTCGCGGACCTGCTGACCACGCGGCTGGATGTGCTGACCGATGACACGGTCTGGCCCCGCCGCCATCGTGCGCTGCGTACGGCGATCGGGTGGAGCCATGAGCTGTGCGCGCCTCTGGAGCGTCTGCTGTGGGCCAGGCTCTCGGTCTTCCGCGGTGACATCGCGGCGCCCGACGCGCGGGCCGTGTGTGCGGGCGGCCCTCTGACTCCCGACGCGGTCAGCACGGCCCTGGCCGGACTCGTCGCCAAATCCGTCCTGCGCCAGGAGGGCGGCGACGGCGGCCGTTGCCGCATGCTGGACACGATCCGCGAATACGGTGCCATGTGGCTGGGCGAACTGGGCGAGGAGAAGCTCCTCGCCGGCCGGCACGCCGCCCACTTCGCCGACCTCGCACGCCGGGCCCACGACGGCTGGCTCGGCCCGGAGCAGGTCGCCTGGTACCGGCGCATCGCCGACACCCACGCCGATCTGTGCGTGGCCATCGACCATCTCCTCGAACACGACCCCGAACAGGGTGTGGAGATGGCGGGCCGCACCGGACTCTTCTGGAGCTGCTGCGGCCATCTCCACCAGGCGCGCAGCAGTCTGGAACGCGCCCTGCGCCTCCACCCAGGCGGAGGACGGCACCGTACCCGCGCCCTCTGGGCCCTCGGCATCACCCTCGCGCTTCAGGGCGACCATGAAGCCGCCCGCCGGGTCGGTGAGGAGTGCAGCGTCTCCGCCTGGCACGACAACGATCCGGAATCCCTGCTCTCCGCGGCCCATGTCGTCGGCTTCAACTGCCTGATGATGGGCCGTCCCCTGGCCGCGCACACCGTCTGCGACCAAGCGCTGCGCAGTCTGCCGGGCGACCCGCTCGACGCCCCGTCGCAGCTGCGCTGCCGGGTGATACGGCTTTTCGCGCTCACCGCGCTCGGCCGCCTCGACGACGCGCGCGAAGAGGCCGCCGGGCTGCAACGGCTCAGTCTGCGGTACGGCGAGCGCTGGGCGCGCGCGTACGCCGATCACCAACTCGCCTTCATACACCTCCTGCAGGGCCGTCCGCGCGATGCCGAGAGCCACGCGCGCGCGATGCTCGCGGGCAAGTACGAGCTGCACGACAGCCTCGGGATCGCTCTCGGTCTCGATCTGCTCGCCGGAGCGATCGCGGTCCAGGGCGACGGCGTGGAGGCGGCGCGCACGTACGGCACGGGACACGCGTACTGGCGCATGATCGGCCATCCTCATCGCGGCACCCCCGAACTCGGCGCGCTCCGCGCGGAGTGGGAACGGCGGGCACGCGAGGCGGCGGGCGACCCCGCCTACGAGAGGGCGTACGACCGGGGTCTGGCCGACGACGCCAGGAGCGGGCTCGTGCGCGCGCTCCAGGGCCATCTGCCGTCGTAGAGACCCGGCGGAGGCCGTCCGGAGGGACCGGCCACGTGATGACGGCCCCTTCGCGCCACCGTCGCGTGCAGAGCTGGAGTATGCGTTCAGGGCTGGAGCGTGGTGGACCAGGTGGCCGTGACGGTCTCGTAGGCGGTCTGTCCCGTCTCGTCCAGCGTCCGCGCCGTCCCCGCCTCCACGTCGGTCATGACGACCGCCAGTGTACGCACCGCGAAGGTGTCCAACTCCAGTACCGCCAGCACGCGTTCCAGCTGTGAAACCAGACATCGCGGTGAGCGCGGCGGGTCGCCCCACTCGGCACCGGCCTGCCCGACGAGGTCCAGGAGCCCTTCGGTGCCCGGTTCCTCGTCGAGGGCGCGGTGCAGTCGGGTGAGCACCTCCCACAGCGCGTCCAGGTCACCGCACTCCACCACGAAGGCGTGCACGGTCGGCTGTGGCGTTCCCGTGGGGGAGAGCAGCGGATCGAGACCGCCGCCCGCGCGTGCCGGGAGCATGGAGACGACGCGGTCGCACGCGGTCGAGGCCTCCGCGTAGGGGGCCGCGGGGAGTTCCCACGGATCGTCGTCCAGGGCGGCGGCGGCCGCCAGATGATCGAGCAGCCGGTCCCCGACGGTCCGCAGATCGCGCAGCCAGCCCTTGTCGTCGGGCAGCACACACCACCGTCGGCCCGGCCCCAGTGTCCTCGCGCTCTCGTTCATTCATCCAGCGTTCCAGCACCGGGCCTCCGCCCGCAGGTACTTGCCCGTGCGTGGCGGAGAACGTGCGGACCCACCGGATGTACGGCACGTCCCGGCCGGGGGCCCGGCCGCAGGAAGATCGAGGCCGCGGCCGGCAACGACGGGGTGGATTAAATGAGCGGACAATCCCGCGTCGCGTGTTCACACTGAGGGCATGGATGAAGCCGTCACCGAGTCCGGATCCGTCGCGCCCCCGGGTCTCTCCAGTGAACTGCTCGGCTTCCCCGCCGATGCCCGCGTGCTCATCGTGAACAACGACGACTTCGGGATGAGCCACGCCATCAACGCCGCCGTCATCGCGTCGATCGAGAACGGCATCGCCGCTTCGTGCAGCCTGATGGTGCCGTGTCCCGGAGCGCCGGAGGCCATCGGGCTGCTGCGCCGGAGGCCCGAGATCCCGTTCGGGATCCATCTCACGCTGGTCTGCGACACCGCCCACTACCGATGGGGGCCGCTGAGCGCGAGGGAGCGTGTGCCCTCCCTGCTCGACGAGAGCGGGGAACTGTTCACGCAGCCGCGGATCCCCGAACTCCTCGCGCGAGCCCGGATCGAGGAGGTCGAGACCGAGTTCCGCGCTCAGATCGACGCGGCGACCGGCGCCGGGCCGCGCCCGACCCATCTCGACTGGCACTGTCTGGCGGACGGCGGACGTGACGACATCTTCGATCTGACCGTGGCGCTGGCCGGGGAGTACGGTCTGGCCGTACGGGTCTGGCTCGAACCGGGGCGCCGGAAGCTACGACCGCGGGGCCTGCCCGTCACCGACCACCCCTTCCTGGACAGCTTCAGCCTCGGCGTCGAGGGAAAGCGGGGACGGTACGCCGAACTGCTGCGCGCGCTGCCGGCCGGACTGAGCGAGTGGGCCGTGCATCCCGGCCTGGGCACCGCCGAATCGCGGGCGATCGAGCCCGACGGCTGGCGGGTGCGGCGGTCCGACTACGCGTTCCTGACCTCGCCGGAGGCCCGTGAACTCCTCCGAGAGGAGGGGATCGCCGTGATCGACTACCGGTCCCTCCAACGGGCCTGGTCCCGGATCGGCCGACCCCGGTAGCCCGACGAGCTGTCATCGCTCCCACCGCTCGGCCGGTGGCCGTCGCGCTGCGGGGGCGTCCCCGTCGGAGACGGAGACGCCCCTCATGAAAAGGTCGGCATGGCCCGGTCGGCACGGCCCGGTCAGCGGACGACCGGTCAGCAGTACTGGGCTTCCTTGCCGATGGACCGGTACATGCAGTCCGCGTTCTCCAGCAGTTGGAGCACGGCGTCGCGGTTCCGGCTCGTCTCGCGGTTGATCACCTCGTCGGGCGGGTAGAAGCCGCCGCCGCCCGAGGACGGATACATCTCGAAGGTGTACCCGAAGATCTTGTGCGTGCCCCACAGCCAGTCGTCGATCGAGCCGTCCGTGATGTAGAGGTCGCTGGACTGCTCGGGCGTGTAGCCGTTGCTGGCGGCCATCTTCTGACCGATGGCGGCGAAGGCGTTGCGGTCGTCCGCGGTCATTCCGGTGGTGGTGTCGGCCGTGGTGTAGCCGAACGGCCAGAGCACCAGCTCGCTGTAGGTGTGGAAGTCGATCGCGGCCTTGATCTGCTGCGTACCGCCGACGACCCGGCCGCGTACGAAGTTCGCCACGACCTTCACCTCGGGCGAGAACTCGGCGGCACTGCCACGGTAGGTGTCCGACGAGGGGCTGCCGGAGGAGCCGCCGCAGCAGCCCCAGCGGTAGGCCCAGTTGCGGTTGAGGTCCGTACCGACCGCGGTGGAGCCCGAGTTGGGCTGCCGGTTCTTGCGCCAGCTGCGGTAGGAGCCGGTGGCGATGTCGTACTCGCCGCCGTCCGGGTTGAGGTCCGGGATGATCCAGATCTCACGGTTGTCGACGATGTTGGTGATGCGTGAGTCGCTGCCGTAGCCGGCGGTCAGTTCCTTCAGCAGATACAGCGCCATCTCGACGGTGAGATGCTCGCGCGCGTGCTGATGGTGGGTGAAGAGGACCTCGGGCTCGTTCTCGTCGGTGCCGGCGTTGTCGCTGATCTTGATGGCCGTGATGTTCCGGCCCTGGTACGTGGTGCCGATGACCCGTTGGCTCGCGATGCCCGGGTTCGCGGAGATGACGGAGTTGATCTCGCTCGTCATCTCGGCGTAGTTGTGGTAATTCGAGTCGGCCGAGGGGAAGTCGAACGGGGTGACGGCGCCGTTCAGGGTGCGGTCCGGGGCGGCGCCCAGCGGCGTCGGCGCGTAGCCGAGCGAGCGGAGCTTCCTCACCTGCGCGGGGTCGGCGGAGACGATCACGCTCTCGCTGTCGGACGCGTCGATCGTCACACCGGTCCTGGCGAGCGCGGTGCGCGTCGCGGACGTGGCGTGCATGACGATCTCGTACTGCTGGATGTCCTCGTCCGTGGCCGTGGCCCTGGCCGCGGCCGCTGAGGGGATGGAATCGGCGCTGGTGGCCGTGGCCGTGGCCGTGACGCCGAGGGTCAGGGTCAGTGCGACGGCCAGGGTGGCTGTCCGTCTGCGACTGGTGCCGCCGCTTCCGCGTATTCGGAGCCGCATGAAGTCTCCTGGATGGGGAGTTGTGGGGGGTGTGGGCGCGGTACGTGCCTGGGGTCATCGTGAGGCTTTGGCATGATCGGGTCAAGAGTGCGCATAGGGCGGGCAAAGGGGGTGTCACGCGTCCTGGGCGGCAACGTGCGCCGGGACTCCGGCGGTCGCGATGGTCAACTCGACGTGGCGTCGAGCCCCGGGGCGGTCGCTACGGGGTTGTTGCGTGGCCGTGTCATGGCTATGACATCCCGTCAGGGCTCTTGTCGACTGACGCCGTCTCAGCGAAGGTCTTTAGGGGGCGGCCCCAGGAACCACGCGGTCCGCTCCCTACGCATACATCCCGTATGTGCCCCCACATTGCGCACGCACCCCAGCGCACCCGATGAGGAGGATCCCTCACGATGGCAGTGTTGCGTACCACCCAGACACGGATCGCCGCGGCGATCACGGCGGCAGCGGCGGCTGCGGCCATGACCGCCCTCGCCGTTCCCGCCCAGGCGGCTCCCGCCGCGGGTACGGTCGTCGGCGCCGATGCCAAGGACGCGGTGCAAGGCAGCTACATCGTCACGCTCAAGGAGACCGCCGGTCTCAAGTCCGCCTCGGCCGCGGGCCGGAGCGTGGTGTCCGAGTACGGCGGGACCGTGAAGCGGACGTACACGGCGGCCCTCAACGGCTACGCGGCCGAGCTCACGCCCACGCAGGCGCGCAGACTCGCCGCCGACCCGGCCGTCGACAAGGTCTTCCAGGACCGCGAGGTGCACACGTTCGCCACCCAGACCAACCCGCCGTCCTGGGGCCTGGACCGGATCGACCAGGCGGCGCTGCCGCTGAACAACAGCTACACCTACCCGGACACCGCCGGTGAGGGCACGACCGTATATGTCATCGACACCGGCGTCCGCATCACCCACCAGGACCTCGCCGGCCGGGCCTCGAACGGTTACGACGCCGTCGACAATGACAACACGGCGCAGGACGGCAACGGCCACGGCACCCACGTGGCCGCCAACGCCGCGGGCACGGTGTACGGCGTGGCCAAGAAGGCCAAGGTCGTCGCCGTGCGCGTGCTCAACAACGCGGGCTCGGGCACCACGGCCCAGGTCGTGGCCGGCATCGACTGGGTCACCAACAACCACAGCGGCCCGTCGGTGGCGAACATGTCGCTCGGCGGCGGCGCCAACGCCGCGATCGACACCGCTGTGCAGAACTCCATCAACAGCGGTGTGACCTACGCGATCGCCGCCGGTAATTTCGGAGCGAACGCCCAGAACTACTCGCCGGCCCGTGTCGCGGACGCGATCACCGTCGGCGCGACGACCAGCACCGACGCCCGCGCCAGCTACTCCAACTACGGCGCGCGCGTGGACCTCTTCGCTCCGGGCAGCGCCATCACCAGCGCCTGGAACACCTCCGACACGGCCACCAGCAGCATCTCCGGCACCTCGATGGCCACACCGCATGTCGCCGGCGCTGCCGCCATCTACCTCGCGGGACACCCCACCGCGACTCCGGCCCAGGTCTCCACGGCCCTGGTGAACGGCGCCACCAACGGAGTCGTGGCCAACCCCGGCACCGGCTCGCCCAACAAGCTCCTGCGGATAGTCCCGTAACCCACCGGACGACCCACCGGACGACCGGCTGGACGACCCACCGGACGACTCACCGGACGACCCATCGGACGATCTGAGAGCGTGACGCCCGGCGCCGGACACATGGCGCCGGGCGTCGCGCCTGTCCGCCGTCGGCTCACGCGCCCCCGGCCACGTGCCGGTGGCCTAGGGGCAACTTCCAGACGAATCCTCTCGGCAGGTAGTCGTTTGGATCCCGCCCGTCACGATCGTCTCAATAGGTTTCACCTGCCGCTCCACGGGCCGTATGTGCGGTCCGACAGGGACGAGCGGCAGGGGTGGGGGCGTGGGGACATGAGATCGGCCGATGAGAGTGGAAGATTACGGAGCGCCGCAGGGCTGCGCTGTCAGACCGACATCGACGCGGACGGCCGCTACCGATGGCGGGTAGTGGCACAGAACGGGCGGGTGGTCGCCGTCTCGGCGCTCGCCTTCACCTCGTACGAGCGGTGCCGGGCCGCGTTCGAGGAGGTGTGCCGGCGGCACGCGGCCCTGACCGGAGGGGTCCAGCACACAGTGGAGGCCAACGGCTGGATGTGGATCGTCCGGGACGCCACCGGACGCCAAACCATCGTCTCCGCCCGCTCCTACGAGCGGTACTCGACCTGCCGGGTGGCTTACACCCGCTTCCGTGAGCTGCTGCGGGAGCTGGGGGAGAGCGGCGAGGTGCCGTGGAGCGGGAGTTGACGCTCCGGACGCGGCTGCGGACGCGGAAGCGCGGGAGGTTGCGGAAGGTCCGGGCATTCGGGATCTCCGCACGGTAACCGCACACGTTCGTCACCGGAAGTTGCCTCTAAGAGGTGCCTCGTTCATATGAAGGTGCCTGCGTGTCAACCGCGCCCCGTGAGCGTCAAGGGTGTGCTGAGACGAACAGGGGAGCGAACCGTCGCCTCCCACCCATCCGTTGGGCTCGCGACCGAGGGACCGGCCGCCGCCGAAGAGCCGCGTGGGCTCTACGTCGACCCCGGGCTGCCCGACCGGATCTTCCGGGGCGTGGCCCGCGGCGGCGGCGGGCTCGTGCTCGCCGTGATGCTGCTGGTGGGCGGCTTTCTGCTGTACCGCGCGTGGCAGGCGCTCGAACGGTCCGGGTGGTCGTTCCTCACCACCGCGGCCTGGGAACCGGACGCGGGCCGCTTCGGTATCGCCGCCGTCATCGTCGGCACCGTACTGATCGCGCTGGTGGCGATCGTGGTGGCGGTGCCGCTGGCGGTGTGCGGGGCGCTCTACATCTCCGAGTACGCGCCGCCCGGGATGCGCTCCACGCTGATCAGTGTGGTCGACCTGATGGCGGCCGTGCCGAGTGTCGTCTACGGACTGTGGGGGCTCTTCTTCTTCGAGGGCGCCGTACTTCCCACCGCCCGCTGGATCGCCACCTACTTCGGCTGGTTCCCGCCACTGGGCGTCGTCGGAGCCGATCCGAGCGATCCGCTCGCCACCGAGACCGTCTACACCTCCTCGACCTTCATCGCGGGCATCGTGGTGGCGCTGATGGTCGCGCCGATCATCTGCTCGGTGATGCGCGAGGTCTTCACCCAGGCGCCGGCCGGTGAGCGTGAGGGGGCCTACGCGCTCGGCGCCACCCGCTGGGGGATGATCCGCAGTGTCGTCCTGCCGTTCGGCAAGGGCGGCATGATCGGCGGCACCATGCTCGGACTCGGCCGCGCCCTGGGCGAGACCATCGCCGTCTACCTGATCATCTCGCCGGTCTTTGTGATCCAGCCGCATGTCCTCCAGAGCGGCACGAGTTCCGTCTCCTCACTCATCGCGCTGCGGTACGGGGAGGCCAGCCCGTTCGGGATGTCCGCGCTCATGGCGGCCGGACTCGCGCTCTTCGTGATGACCCTCATCGTCAACTTCGTCGCCTCGTCCATCGTCGCGCGCAGCCGCTCCGGCGCGGCCAGCGATGCCTAGACCCTGTCCTAAGGGGACCCGCCCGTCATGACCCTCGCACCCGAGTCGCCGCCGTCCGTCGTGGAGGAACGGCGTACCGTCCTGCCCGCGAGCCGGCCGCGGCCCGTGGAGCCGGCCGGGGAGCGGCGGCGCTCCCTGGCACTGAGGCGCGCCACGGACACCTACGCGCTGCTCGGCTCCGGCGCCGCGGCCGTCAGTCTGACGGCGCTGCTCTTCCTGTGGCTGCTGCCGTTCAACGGGGTCATCGGCTTCCTGGTCGTCGGATACGCGCTCTTCCTCGCGCTCTACGCGCTGCTGGTCTCCTTCGACGAGGACGGGCCCACCGTCCGGGACCGGCTCGCCGGGGTCGTCGTACGCACGGTGGGTCTGGTCATGGTCGTCGCCCTGGCGTTCGTGATTGTCTACACACTGTGGGAGGGCCGCAAGGCGCTGCCCCATCTGAACTTCTTCACCGAGGACATGACCCTCGCGGGCCCTCTCGACCCGCTGAGCGCCGGCGGCATCCTGCACGCGATCGTCGGCACCCTGGAACAGATCCTCATCGCGCTGGTCCTCAGCGTCCCCACCGGTCTGGTCTGCGCGGTCTTCCTCAATGAGGTGCCCGGCCGGTTCGCGCGGTTCGTCCGTACCATCGTCGAGGCCATGACGGCGGTGCCGTCCATCGTGGCCGGCCTGTTCATCTACGCGACCGCGATTCTCGCCCTGGGTATCGGGAAGTCGGGCCTCGCCGCGTCCCTGGCGCTCGCTGTGATGATGCTGCCGATCATCATCCGGGCCTCCGATGTGGTGATCCGGCTGGTGCCCGGCCAGCTGCGCGAGGCGTCGTACGCGCTGGGCACCTCGCGCTGGCGCACTGCCTGGCATGTGGTGCTGCCCACCGCCCGCTCCGGGCTGACCACTTCGGTGATCCTCGGCACCGCGCGCGGGGTGGGCGAGACCTCCCCGGTGCTGCTGACCGCGGGCTTCACCGCGGAGATGAACGCCGATCCGTTCAACGGACCTCAGGTCTCGCTGCCGCTCGCCACCTTCGAGTTCGTCAAGTCGCCCGAACCCTCCATGATCGCCCGCGGGTTCGGCACCGCGGCGACCCTGATGGCGCTGGTGCTGCTGCTGTTCGTCGCCGCCCGGCTCATCGGCGGGCGCGCACCGGGCAAGTTGACGCGCCGTCAGACGCACCGCCGCGTGCTCGCCTCGCGCCGCGACGCCGAGCGCTTCGCGAGCCGTACACACATCCGTACCCGCACGGGTACGGACACCGACGCGCAAGGCCGAGCGGCCGCCGTCACCTCGCCCGCACCGACCGTACCCGCCGTCAAGCCCAACAGGAGTACCCCGTGAGACCCGCGACCGTCTCCCGACTGGCCATGGGGCTGGCCGCGCTGCTCTGCGCGCTGCTCGCCGTCGGCCCGCCGCCCGCCTGGGCGGTTACCTATCCGAAGATCAACGGTGCGGGCTCCACCTGGAGTTCCAACGCCCTGGACCAGTGGCGCCGCAATGTCGCCTCCAACTTCGGTATGACCGTCAACTTCGCGGCGACCGGCTCGTCCAACGGCCGTGAGCAGTTCAGGAACGGCTCCGTCGACTTCGGTGTCTCCGAGATCCCTTACGGTCTCAAGGAGGGCGGCGTCACCGATGCCCCGCCCAAGCGCGGCTACGCCTATATGCCGATCGTGGCCGGCGGCACGGCCTTCATGTACAACCTGAAGATCGGCGGCAAGCGGGTCACCAACCTGCGCCTCTCCGGTGAGGTCCTCGCCAAGATCTTCACCTCCAAGATCACCATGTGGAACGCGGCCGAGATCAGGGCCGACAATCCGGGTCTCACGCTCCCCGCCCGCCGGATCGTGCCGGTCGTACGCTCCGACGGCTCCGGTACGACGGCGCAGCTCACCACTTGGCTGGCCAAGGAGCACCCCGCGGCGTGGAACGACTACTGCGCCCGCGCCGGACGCTCCACCCCGTGCGGTCTCACCTCGTACTTCCCGGTGGTGCCCGGCACCTCCACGATCGCCAAGTCCGGATCGCTCGGTGTCTCCGGCTATGTGAAGCAGGGCCAGGCCGAGGGCGCCATCACCTACGTCGAGTACTCGTATGCCATCTCGACCGGTTTCCCGGTGGCGAAGATGCTCAACGACTCCCAGTTCTATGTCGAACCCACCGCGTCCAGCGTCGCCGTGGGGCTGCTCGGCGCGCAGATCAACCCGGACAAGAACTCCACGAACTATCTCACCCAGATCCTGGACGGCGTCTACGGCTCGAAAGACTCCAGGGCCTATCCGCTCTCCAGCTACAGCTACATGATCATTCCCACCTCGCTGACCGGCGAGCAGAACCCGATGACCAAGGAGAAGGGCCTCTCGCTGGGCACCTTCGCCAACTACTTCCTCTGCGACGGCCAGCAGATCGCCGAGGAACTGGGGTACTCCCCGCTGCCGAAGAACCTCGTCCAGGCGGGCTTCGAACAGGTACGGCGTATCCCGGGCGCGCCCACGGACAAGATCAACATCAACTCCTGCCGTAACCCCACCTTCTCCTCGGACGGGACCAACACCCTCGCCAAGAACGCGCCGCGGCCGAAGGACTGCGACAAGAAGGGCCCGACCCAGTGCGCCACCGGCACGGCGGGTGCCAAGGACCAGACGACCCCGGTGAAGCCGTCGGCCCAGGGCTCCAACGGCGGTTCGGGCAGCAGCGGTTCGGGAAGTACGGGCGGATCCGGCGGTACGGGCGGCGCCTCCGCGGGTACCGGCGGATCCGCGGCCACCGGCGGTACGGGCGGCTCCACCGGAGGCGCCCCCGGCTCCGCGGAGTCGGCAGCCGCGTCCGGCGCGTCCGGCGGTGTCCTCGACCCCGATACGGGCGAGCTGATCAGCGGGGACGGAGCCGGCGGCGGTGACTCCTCGGTGGTCGGCAATCCGGTCACCCTCGCCTCCAACGAGGCGACGGGCCTGCGCGGCGCGCTGATGGCGCTCTCCGCCCTGCTTCTCGTCGGTGTCGTCGTCGGCCCGCCGCTCACCGCACGCGCGCTCGCCGCACGGGCCCGCCGCAGGGAGGGATCGATATGAGCACCCGTCAGTTCGGCGCGCGCTTCGGCGGATCCCGGATCTCCCGGCGTGTGAGGGTCGGCGTCGGGGCGCTCTTCGCCGCCCTGGTCGTCGCGCTCGTACCGCTGCCCCCGGGCACGGACCGGGCACAGGCCGCGGAGCAGGGGAGCGGTACGGCGGCGGCGGAGGACTCCGCGATGACGCTGACCGGCAAGAAGGGACCGCACGACGACTTCTCCGGCCTCAAGGTGACCGTCCACCAGACGAAGAACCTGCGGGCCCAGGGGGTCAATGTGACCTGGGAGGGTCCCGAAGTACCGGCAGCGAGCGGTTACCGGAACTTCCTCCAGATCATGCAGTGCTGGGGAGATGACACGGCGGGCCCGGACCGGGAGCAGTGCGAGTTCGGGGGAAACAACGGTGGCACCCACTGGATGAGCCAGCGCACCCTGCCGAAGGGTCTGGACCCGCTGGAGAAGGAGTACGCGGACGGCGGCGACGACAACCCGTTCGTTCCGTTCCAGCCGCTGCAGGGCGATCCGACGGACTCGCCCGCCGACGCCACCTACTTCAGCAACAACGACACCAACGCCCAGCCGTGGCTGAGGACACGGACCGACGGCACCGGCGAGGCCGTCTTCGAGGTGAAGTCGGCGATCGAGGCCCCCTATTTGGGCTGCGGCGACGTCGGCAGCACGGCCGGAGCGGGGAAGCCCCGGAAATGCTGGCTGGTCGTCGTCCCCCGTGGCGAGCATGACCCGGACGGCACCGTCAACGCCGGCGACGGTGTGCGCACCTCCCCGCTCAGCCAGTCCAACTGGGACCAACGACTCGTCTTCCCCATGGAGTTCGGGGCGGTCGGCAACACCTGCCCGGCGGACAAGGCCGAGCGACGCGTCATCGGTTCCGAGCTGCTGACCGACGCCATCACCTCCTGGCAGGCCACGCTGTGCGCGGGCGCCGACGCGCGGTTCACCTACAGCCAGGCCGCCGAGGACTACGCGCGTCGCCTCATCGGGAACCCCACGGCGACCTCGCCCGGGATGGGCATCACCGTGGCCCCCATCGAGGAAGCGACGGACGTGGTGTACGCGCCGGTCGCGGTCAGCGCGCTCACGGTCGGCTTCTTCTGGGAGGACCCGAGGGCGGGCCAGGTGCGCGACCTGAAACTCAGCGCCCGGCTGCTCGCCAAACTGGTGACCGGCTCCTACCCCTATGACGTCCGGCAGATCGGCTTTCACACTCCGGTCCCGGATCATCTGAAGGGAAACGCGCAATCCATTGTCGTCGACCCGGAATTCATGAAACTGAATCCCTACTTCGACCGTCCGACATCGCCCCAGCTCGGTCCGGGCGGAATACTCCTCCAGGCCGGTAATTCGGATGTCAACAGCCTGCTCTGGCGCTATCTCCAGTCGAACGCGGAGGCGCGGGACTTCCTGCGGGGCAAGCCGGATCCGTGGGGGATGAAGGTGAACCCCTTCTACCAGGCGCTGGGCCTGGACAAGGACGCACCACTCGACTTCCCGAAGGCCGACACGACCGAGACGGTCATGACAATGCGCGACGCCGCCGGCATCGACCGCTCCATCACGTACGGCCAGCTGGAGAAGTCCCCGTACTCCAACGACATGCACGACGGCGCGCTGCGCGTCCGGCGAGGTGCCACCGGAGCCACGTTCATCGCCACGCTCGACCAGAACCTCCCGCAGGGCATCAAGCTGGTGACCTCGGACAGCAACCCCGGGAGCCGTCAGGCGTACAGCGTCGTCGACGCGGCGTCCGCCTCCCGCTACGAACTCGACATCGCCTCGCTCCCGAACGCCGACGGTGTCTATGTACAGCCGACCGTTGATTCGATGCTGAAGGCCGTCGCCCGTATGCCCGACTCGGCCGTCAAGGGAGTGAAGGCGCCGAGCCCCGCCACCGCGAAGAGCGGCGCGTATCCGCTGACGGCGGTCGCCTACGCCATGGCCCCGGTCGACCAGCCCGCGGCCGCGCGTCAGGACTACGCGCGGCTCATCCGGTACGCGGCGGGCGACGGACAGACCCAGGGCCTGGCGCCCGGTGAGCTGCCGCCCGGATACGCGCCCTTGCCCAAGGCCCTGCGCGCCCAGGCGCTCTCCGCCGCGGACCAGTTGGTACGCGGCAAGGTCGCCGAACCCCCCGCGACCTCATCGGCCGGTGGCGGGTCGGCCGGCGGTGTGTCGGGCGGCGGGTCCGACGGCGTTGGTGACGGCGGCGGTGGTGGTGACGCAGCCGGGGCCGGGGCCGGGGCCGCAGGAGCCGCCGGGGCCGGCGGAGCCACGGGTGGCGAGGGGGCCGGAACCCCCGGGACATCCGCCTCGCCGGGCGCGGGGGCGGGCACTTCCGGCCCGGCGGCGAAGAGTGAACTCGCCTCCGGCGGGCTTACCCCCGGCGAGGTGCTGGGCATTGTCCGCTGGGTGCTGCTCGGCGTCCTGATCGTCGGCGGTGTGGCCGCGCTGGCCGGTCCCGTACTGCTGCGGCTCTCCGCGCGCAGGGCAGCGACGGCGGCGGGCGGTCCCGGGTGACATAAGAAAGAAAGAACCGTCCGGCCCAGGAGATGACCCGGAGCTGCTCACCGCCCTCCGGGAATTCTCCATAACCATGGGTGAGTTCTCCAGGTGTCCCCTAGGAAATGCCCCCGTAACCTTTTCATCCGGCGGAGTTGGTGGTCTCGGACTGTGCATATGCGGAAATGTTCACGGCGTCGGCCGACGGGCCGACGGAACGAAATCCGGATTCTTCTTGACAGTCCATTCCTCGAAATCCGTATTCACGGAGGAGAACAGAAGTGAACGTCAAGTCCCGTGTTCGCCTGGGCGCCGTCGTCGGTGCTGCCGCGCTCGGTGTGGGCCTGCTGGCCCCCGCAGCCTCCGCCGACCCGGCGGTCGGTGAGTACCGTCAGCTCACCGGCGTAGGCTCCGACACCACGCAGGATGTTCTCAACCGCCTCGGCGCTGTCATCACGGACACCGATGGCCAGCCGGACGGTCAGCTCATCGCGTCCTACAACGCGACGGGTACCCCCACCATCCAGACCCGCGCCAGCGGCTGCTCCATCAACCGGCCCAACGGTTCGTCGGCCGGCATCGACGCCCTGCGCAACGCGATCCTCAACAACACCGGCTGCATCGACTTCGCCCGTTCCTCCCGGGGCCCGGCCGACAGAACGACCACCAAGCTGAGCTGGATTCCGTTCGCCAAGGACGCGGTGACCGTCGCGGTCCGCTCGGACAGTGGCCTCAACAGCGACCTGGACCTGAGCACCGACGAGCTGCGTGACATCTACACCTGCGACAAGACGACGCACAACGACGTCGCCCTGACCCCGCTGCTGCCGCAGTCGGGCTCGGGTACGCGGACCTTCTTCCTGGAGAAGATCGGCATCACCGAGGCTCAGGTCGGCACCTGCGTCGACGGCACCGTCCAGGAGCACAACGGCAACGCGCTGGACAGCGAGGGCGACATCGCCCCGTACTCCGTGGCGCAGTACATCGCCCAGACCAACGGTGTAGTGACGGACCGTCATGGCGTTACCGTGCTCGGCAAGGTGGAGACCGTGGCGCCGCGCAACACGAACGGCTCGCTGAACGTGAACTTCCCCTACAACCGTGACGTCTACAACGTCGTCCCGACCGCCAAGATCACCGGTTCCACCGCCGACGCCAACATCGTCGGCGCGTTCGTCGGCACCACCTCCAAGGTCTGTGCCCAGACGTCGCACATCACGGCGTTCGGCTTCGGCTCGCTCGGCACCGCCTGCGGCGACCCCGCCCTGAAGGGCGAGCGCTGATCACCGTCCCTTCCCACCACGCCAAGGCCGGGCACCCTCCAGGTGCCCGGCCCCGCGGCGTGTCCCGTGCACGTTCCCTTTCCGACTGACATCGATACCGACATCACCACCGACATCAGCACCGACACCGACATCAACCGCGGCACCGACCGCGACACCAACACCCTGTGGGGGACCCGACCATGACACGCCTCGCGAGAGCGAGATCACTCCCGGCGCTGCTGCTGTGCTGCGCTCTGCTCATGGGCGCGGCCGCCGCCGTGCTCGGCGCCGCGGCCACCGCGAACGCGGCGGAGCGTCTCGGCGATCTGACCCTCGTCCGTACTACCGGCAGCATCACGGACGATCCGCTCGTCCCACAGGTCACCACGGACACGGCCTGCCCGGAGGGGCAGGGCGACGCGCTGCGGCTCACCGTGCTCCACCCGACGGACGGCACGACCGCCCGCCTGGGCCAGGCGACGACGGGACCGTACGACGCCGGGCCCATCGACACCGAGATGCCGCAGGAATTCTTCCCCTTCTCCGACATCCTCGCCGGGTGGTACGGCAGCGAGTCCCATGACGGCACGTACGAGGTGCGGCTCGACTGTGTCAACTTCCTCGACCCGAACCTGCCCGCGGCTTTCTTCACCGCGAACATCGAGGTCACGGGCGACACATGGGCGCTGGCCGAGGCCGAGACGACCAGCCTGGAGCTGACGGCCGTTCCGGACAACCACCCCGAGGTGGGCAGCGAGGTGACGGTCACGGTGAAGGTGACCCCCGAGGCGGCGGCCGGCGAGGTGGCACTGACGTCGGAGATCGCCGGTACGGATCCCGTCGCACTGGGCGCGAAGGCGGTCGAGAACGGCACCGCCGTGTTCACGACGAAGGATCTGCCCAAGGGCGTGCAGAACATCCGCGCCCAGTTCACTCCCACGGATTCTGACGCGTATGCCGGTTCGAGCAATCTGATCACCGGCTACACGGTCGACGAGGCAGGCACTCCGAGCGGCGAGCCCACCGACTCCGAGTCGCCGACCGACGGACCCAGCGTGCCCGCCGACCTCGACGCGTTGGACGCGGACGGCAATCTGCTCGAACCGAACTCGAACCTGGAAGCCGGCCAGCAGGTGACGATCACCGCCCGCGGCTATACCAAGGACGCGACCGTGAAGGTCGCCCTCGCCGAGGGCGACGCGACCTTCGAGGACGCCAAGGCGGGCGCGGACGGCATCGTCGCGGACTACCCGTTCACCGTCCCGGCGGAAATCGCGGACGGCGATCATGTGCTGACGCTCGCCGAGGACAAGGAGGGTGGCCACAGCCTCGACTTCACGTTCACCACGGGCGTGGTGACGGAGCCCACCCCCGAGCCCAGCGACTCCACGGGCGAGGACGGCGGCGCGGCGGCGGGCACCTCCGGTGGTGACACCGGCGGTGACACGGGCGGTGACTCCGGCGCGGCGACCGGTGGCAGCGCGGGCGGCGGCGGGGGCGGCTCCCTCGCCTCGACGGGCACGGGCGTCGCCTCGATCGCCCTGGCCTCCCTGGCGCTGTGCTTCGTGGGCGCCGCGTTCGTGATCGGCGTGCGCCGCAGGGGCCTGATGACCTTCGCCACGCCTCCGGGCACGGCGGGCGACTGACGCCGGAGAGCCCGGGACGGTCCGTGACTGTCCCGGACTGTCCCGGGCGTGCCGGTTTCCGGAGGCAGGCCGTGTGTCTGCCTCCGGGCCCCGCGCCCGTACCCGTACGCGACCCGCATCCGAGCCGGTCTCCGGCCCGTCCCCACCGCCACTTCCACCCTCACCACCGATCCAGCCAGCGAGGAGCGCAGCCACCGTGGCCGTTCTGACACCGTCGACGTCCGCCCCCGCCCCGCCGGGCCCCCCCTCACCGCCCGTCGGATCCGAGGAGCGCCAGGAGCCCGCGGGCGGCCAGGGAACCCAGCGGGCCCCCGCCCGCCCGGGTCTGGCGCTGGCCGGGGCCGCGCTGTGCGTCCTCGCCGCCGTACTGCTCGGCTTCGCCGCGAACCTCACCGTCGTCGGACATCTCCAGCACGCCCGTGACCAGCAGGTCGCCTACGACGAGCTGCGCAAGCAACTCGCCGAGGGCACCGCCCCCGTGGGCACGCTCGGCAACGACGGCAAGGAACTCCCCCTGGGCGCCCCCGTCGCGCTGCTCGACATCCCCGCCCTCGGTGTCCACGAGGTCGTCGGCGAGGGCACCACGTCCGGTGTACTGATGTCCGGCCCCGGGCACCGCCGTGACACCGCGCTGCCCGGCCAGTCGGGCACCTCCGTGATCATGGGCAGGCAGTGGGGGTACGGAAGCCCGTTCTCCCACCTCGACCGGCTCCCCGACAACGCCACGATCACTGTGATGACAGGCCAGGGCAAGGCGGAGTACCGGGTCACCGGCATCCGGCGCGCCGGTGATGAACTGCCCACGCCCAGCGGCGGTCAGAACCAGGGCCGGCTCACCCTCATCACCGCCACCGGCGCCCCGTACACCCCCTCCGGAGTGCTGCGGGTGGACGCCGAACTGACCACGCCCGTACAGCCCAGCCCCCCGCGCGAGCGCCGTGCCGGATGGATCGGTTCCGCGGAAGAGGCGCTCAAGGGCGACAACGGCGCCTGGCTCGCCGTCTTCCTGTGGACCCAGGCGCTCTTCGTCGCGGCGCTCCTCGCCGCCTGGGCACACCGAGTGTGGGGCCGCTGGCAGGCCTGGATCTGTGCCGTGCCCGTCCTGGCCGTACTCGGCCTCGCCGTCTCCGGCGCCGCCACCCGCCTCCTGCCGAACCTGCTCTGAAAGAATCTCAAAGAAAGGGAGTTGCCCCACCATGACGGTGACGCCGCCCCAACTCGCCGACACCCTGGTCCAGCCCGCGGTGGGCGGCGACACCGCCGCCACACTGCGGGCCGATGCCGTCTCCGCGTGGTTCGGCGACCACAAGGTGCTCGACCAGGTCTCGCTGACCATGCCCGCGCACGAGGTCACCGCGCTGATCGGCCCCTCGGGCTGCGGCAAGTCGACCTTCCTGCGCATCCTCAACCGGATGCACGAACTGATCCCGAGCGCCGCTCTCGCCGGACGCGTGCTGCTCGACGGGGGAGACATCTACGACCGCGGACGGCGCATCACCCATGCCCGCCGGCAGATCGGCATGGTCTTCCAGAAGCCCAATCCGTTTCCCGCCATGTCGCTGTACGACAACGTCCTGGCCGGGCTGAAGCTCAATGGCATCAAGGCGGGACGGGACAGCAAGGACGATCTCGTCGAGGAGTGCCTCAGCAAGGCCGGGCTCTGGCGCGAGGTCAAGGACAGGCTGCGCCAGCCGGGGGGCGCGCTCTCCGGCGGCCAGCAGCAGCGGCTGTGCATCGCACGGTCGTTGGCGGTGCGGCCACGGGTGCTGCTGATGGACGAGCCGTGCTCGGCGCTCGACCCGACGTCGACCCGGCGCATCGAGGAGACGATCGCCGAACTGAGGACGGAGGTGACGATCGTCATCGTCACGCACAATATGCAACAGGCCGCACGCGTCTCCGATTCCTGTGCCTTCTTCCTCGCGGAGCAGGGGACGCCCGGGGTGATCATCGAACACGGCGACACGGACGCGATGTTCAACGCGCCCCGGGACACCAGGACCGCCGACTATGTCAACGGCCGGTTCGGCTGAGCGGGCACCGGGACCGGCACCGGCACCGGTGGGGGCGACCGGCGTACCGGTCGCCGGCCGGCCCGGCCGAGAGCTGATCCACTTCCGGTTTTCTCCGGAGCGGGCTGTGGCAAGGTGTGAGCCCACCGCACTGGAGGCCGATGGTGACGTTTGAGATTGTGACCGCGAACGCCGACTA
Source organism: Streptomyces sp. NPDC102274 (assembly GCF_044766385.1). Lineage (NCBI taxonomy): Bacteria > Bacillati > Actinomycetota > Actinomycetes > Kitasatosporales > Streptomycetaceae > Streptomyces > Streptomyces sp. NPDC102274. The sequence goes on from NZ_JBIWLW010000010.1 coordinate 87,341, forward strand.
CATCGAACAGCTCGGTACATGGGCGGACGAGGAGGGGTGGAATCCAGGCAGGACCGACAGACATTCCTTCTTCCCGACCGATCCGGGCGGCTTTATTTTCGGGTGCCTGAATGGTGAGGCCGTCGTGTCTGTTTCCGCCGTGCGCTACGGCGCCGATTTCGGATTCATCGGTTTCTATATCGCCCGGCCCGCCGTGCGCGGACAGGGATACGGAATCCAGGTCTGGCGGGCGGCCATGGCGCGGCTGGCCGGCCGGAACGTAGGGCTCGACGGGGTGATCGACCAGCAGGAGAACTACCGTAAGTCCGGCTTCCGCAAAGCCTGGAACAATGTCCGTTACGAAGGCGTGCCGGCGGCCACCGGCATTCGGGACGACATCACGCTGACCGACGCCCGCCGGATCTCCTTCGACCAACTCGCCGCCTATGACCGGCGGTTCTTCCCGGCGGAGCGCGACGCCTTCCTCGCCTCGTGGATCGGGCTGCCCGACCGTACGAGCCTCGCCGCCGTCCACGACGGCGAACTGGGCGGCTTCGCGGCCATCCGCCCCTGTAGCGGGGCCTCGCGCATCGGGCCGCTCTACGCCGCGTCCCCGGAGATCGCCGCCGCGCTGCTGAGCGGACTGGCCGCCACCGTCCCCGGGGCACCCGTGGCGATCGACATCCCGGAAATCAACGGGCCGTCCGTACGGCTCGCGGAAGAGCTCGGGCTGACGCCCTCCTTCGAGGCCGCGCGCATGTATACCGGTCCGGTCCCCGAAATGGATCTACCGGGTCTGTACGCCGTCACCAGCCTTGAGCTCGGGTAATTCCCGGGCGCCGGCCTCGTCGCCGCTGACGGACGGGGAACGGCGTGCCCTGTACGCCGCGCTCCCCGCGCTGGAGGCCCTGTCCGAGCGTGCCGCGACGTACCCCGGCGAACTGCCCCGCGGCATCTGAGTCACCGCCGAGCCCCGGGCGGCCGCTTGCTCAGCCCGGTCCGCCGGGGAGATGTCACCGCACACAGGCCGGATCCCCTCGGACCGGATCCCCTCGGACCCGGGCCCCGATGTCACAGGGGCGTCCGGCCGGTGCGCGGTGGTGTGCGTCGGCGTGTGGATGGCGCGCGGTGGATCACATCACCCGATCAGACGTTGGGCACCTTGAGCTTGTCCCAGCTCGTCTTGCCGGGGATGCCGTCGGCGTCGCTGCCCGAGTAGCCGAGCTTGCGCTGCCAGGCGGAGTAGGACTTGCGGTCGGCCTCGGTCCATTCCGGCCCGGGGCCCACCTCGTACCGTCCGCATCCCTCCGCCACCAGCCGCTTGCCCATCGCCGTGATCACGGCGCTGCGCCGGCCGACCGCGAAGAAGGCGGCTCCGGGGAACGGTTCGAATGTCGCCGGAGGCTTCGGCGGCGGAGTCGAGGGGCCGTCCGGCTTGCCGCCGAGCCGGTCCCCGATCCGCTGGCGCATCGATTCCATCGTGAAGCCGCGCGGATCGATCTTGCCCGGCTGCCACTCCTTGTGACCGATCACCGAACGCTGCGTCCAGCCGTGCGCCCGGCAGATCGCGGCCGCGGCTTTCTCTATCGCCTCCAGCTGGGCGGCCGGCCACGGGTCCGTGCCATTGCCCAGGTTGACGCACTCGAAGCCGTAGAAGTGGCGGTTGCCGTCGGTGTTGGCCTCGTTGTCGGCGGGCAGCGCCGACTCGTTGATCACCGCGCGCAGGACGTCGTCGTCGCCGGAGCCGGCGTGGTTGGCCCGGCCGTTGCCGACCAGATAGACCGTGCCGTCCTTGGCGATCACACCGTGACACAGCGGGCCCGGCAGGCTCGAATGGCCGTTGTAGCAGAGCTCCACCGAACTCTCCGTGCCCGACGTCACGGTGTGATGGATCATCACCCCGTGCAGCGGCCCCCACGGACCCTTGTGGTTGCGGTTGTGCGTGCGCCAGCTCCGGTGCTCGACGACGCGCAGACCTTCGTTACGGAGTACTTGCAGCAGTTTGGTGGCGGACAGAGGTGTTGCCATCGTGGTGCTCCTTCGCTTGTCTGACGTCGAGTCAGTTCTCCGGGTCAGTTCTCGGTCTGTGCCTCGCTGTTCTGCTCGGGCGTGGGTCCGGCGGTGCCGTCCGACGCGGCCAGTTCGGCGGCGACGGCCTCCTCCTCGGCCGCCGTCTCCGCCGCGAGTTCAGCTTCGTTCGCCGCGGGGATCGGGGTGGCCAGCGGGGCGAACGCCAGCCGCAGATCGGCGGCGGACCCTTCGCCCAACACCCAGGCGAGCGGCGCGTAGTGGTACTGGACCCCGCTGGGGGTGCGGAGCAGCGGCCTGCGGGCCGCGTCCTCGGGCCATTCCACATCACCGGTGGCGGTACGCGCGGGAACGGTCCAGAAGTCACCGGAGCGATACGTCCTCCCCGGCTCGAAGTAGACGAGAACGCCGTCCTCCAGCGGCAGCCAGCCGCCCTCCTCGATCCGCAGCGCGCCGTCGCGCGGCTGCGCGGCGCCCCGCTTCGTACGGCCCGACTGCCCCGCGCCACCGCTGCGCCCCGATCCGGGCCGGTGGTCCCAGCGGCGCAGGAACGGGTGCAGCTCGGGCCGGCGTCCCACCGACGGGTCCGGCTCGGCGGAGAGCCGTACGCGCCGTCCCGGCAGGTCGACCTCCTCCACCCTGAGCAGCGGCAGCGGCTCGCCCCTGCTCAGATACGCGCTGTCGGTGAACTCGACCTGGTCGCCGACGTTCAGATCGAGCTTGTCGTCAGCGCCGAGCGAGGCCAGCTCCACCCACGTACCGTCGAGTCCGTCGACCGGGAAGGTCACCGAACCGTTCTCCCTGGACCACTTGAACGTCGCGTCCTTCGCCGCGCCGCCCTGATGGATCTCCACGCGGTACATCTGGTTCTCCGGGCCCCGGTACCGCGCGTCCGGCTTCACCAGGCACGGGTCCTCGTCCGCGTGCTCGGGCCGCCGGCTGCGCGCGGCCATCCGCGCCGTCGGCGCCTGCGCCGCCACCCATGTGGTGAACGCCGCGCGTGCCTGCTCCTGCGGCGTTCCGTCCGCCGGATCCAGCTCCAGCCGCTCGCCCGGAAGCGGCAGCACCTGCCAGACGACCTTGAGCCTGGCCGCCGTGTCGGGCATCGCCGAGCCCAGCGCGACCTCCCGCAGCAGCGGGTCCTCGGCTGCCGTGACCGAACGCTCCCAAACCTTCAGATAGGCCAGATAGGGGAATTGGGTGGGCAGCCGGTCGCCGGGCCGCTCCGGGTCGCGGTAGGCATCGGGCTGGTCCCAGTACGTCCAGGTGGCCGGCGGTTCCGGCGTCGCCGGAGCGTCCTTGTCACCGTCCTCGGCCGGGGCCGCGTCATCCTCGACCGGCACTCCGGGCGCCGGACGAGTCGCGTCCACCAGGATGCCGTCCACGTAGTAACGGCCGCCCGCGATGGACAGATCGTCCAGCTCCCGGCCGCCGCCCACGAAATCCAGCGCGAATCCGGTGGCACCGCGCGGACCGCCGTGCCGCCCGATCAGATCGGCGGCGAGGGTACGGGCCTGGTGCAGCTGGATCGCGGCCTGTTCATTGGCGTCCGCGTCGAGCTGGACGCGGCCCTGCTGGGCGATCACCGCCGAGTAGTGCCGGTCGGGCCGGAAGGTGATGCGGGAGATATCTGCGTGCATGGGAAGGGGTCCCCCTCGGAAGTTCGGCATTCGGTCGCGCGGGATACGGAGTTACGGCATCGGGCATGAGGCGGGGCACACGGAGAAGGAGGGATCAGGTCACGGTGACGATCCCGGCGTCGGTACCGGCCGGGGTGTACTCCGCGAGCCGTGCCCGCAGACTGTCCAGGCGCTGCGGCTCGTACAGATCGTGGAAGGCGCCCATCTCGGAACCGTCCTCGGCGCCCCGCTTGATCTCCTCGGCGCACCCGGCCGCCAACTGCGCGTACGCGGGCGTGCCGTACCGCTCACTGGTGAACAACGGCCGTACTCGCGCCGCTTCCTCGCCGCCCACCAAGTCCGGCTGGCAGCGATGGCGGCGCGGGGTGCGCGAGCCGGGCGGTACGTACGAGAACCGCACGCACCCGACGCCCCGTCTGGCCACCCGCAGCGCCCCGGTGAAGACGGAGTTCTCGGCGATCTCCACCGCGTGGGTGTGGACCTCCCCGATGACGGTGGTGCGGTGCGCGTGCAGCACGGCATGGGCATGACGGCAGTCCGGCGCGGACAGGGCCGCCCGGTCGTGGCCGGTGGCGTCCAGGACACTGTCGCGGACATGGAGGGGCAGCGGGTCGTGCCCCACCTCGTCACCGATCACCTCGATGGTGCCGAGGACGCACCGCTCGATCTCCACGCACGCGGTGGTCCTGTCCAGCACCAGACTCGGTTCCTCCGGGGAGTGCGGCGCGCAGTGGGGCTCCAGCGACCAGCCGGGTACGAGCGTGCAGTGCCGCAGCACGACCGCGCCCATGGGACCGGAGACATGGAGCCCGCGACCGGTGATCAGCAAACCGTCCAGCACGATCCGGGGAGCCTCGCACGCGCCCGCCTGCCCGTCTTCGTCCCGTGCCCGGATATTGAGCGCGTCGGGCCGGTTGCTGTACCAGTCGAGCAGCCGGATCACCGGCCGGGTGCCCTCGGCCGCCCGCACCTCCAGCCGGTCGCCGGGGTCCAGATCGAAGTCCAGCTGCTCCTGATAGGCGCCGCTGTGTGTGATCTCGATCAGCCCGTCGGGCCCGCAGTGCCCGGCCCGCCGGTCCGAGCGCCACTGCCCGTACGCGTCCATGATCCGCTGGTACGGCTGGCCGGGGCCGACCCGGTAGACCGCCGCGGACACCGGCGTCTCCCGGTCGCGCGGGTACTCACCGCCGCCCGTGTCGTCCGGGAACGCGTAGTGGTACGTGACCCAGACGCCCTGGCGCGGCGCGGAGCGCGAGCCGAAGGCGATCCGGCCCAGCTCGGGATCGACGGCGACCTGCCCGCGCTTGGGCCGGTAGCGCCAGTCCGTCAGATCCGCCACCACGAGATCCGCCGGCGCCACCGGCTCGACCTGGCCGTCGCGCCAGACCGTGAAGCTCCTGCCGGGACCGTAGTAGTCCGCGAGCCGGTCGGCGAGCTGCCTGCGGCGGATGTAGGCGGGGACGTTGTCGACGGTCGCGACATGCGTGGCCGACGGCTCCGGCACCGGCCTGGTCACCAGCGGGGTGTCATTGCCCAGGATCGAGAACGTGTAGAGGTTACGGGCCCGGTCGACGCAGTACGCGGGCGCCTTGGTCAGGTGGTACGGCTTCAGCCGCCACACGAACAGGCCCACCCCCGCCGGGGAGTGGCCGCCCCGCGTACGCGCGGAACCGGCCCGCCGTACGTCCACCGACCGCGCGACCGCGCCGAACGGCCCGCCCGCGAGATCCAGCGCCGCGCCCTCCCGTACGTCCACGAGCCGGCCGCGCTCCAGCCGGCGCGCGTTCACGGCCGCCGTCCCCGATCCGTACAGCTTGACCGGCTGCTGGTGCGCGAGGCCCCGGGAGAACTCCACCGCCCGTGCGGGCCACCCCGCCACGTCCTCGGCCAGCTCCTCCAGCAGCGCCAGGGTGCCCTTGCGTCGCCGGTTGGCGACGGTCGCGGCGACATCGCGGCGCGGCGCCAGGGCCTCGGCGAGCCGGTCGCGCGCCTCCTCGGCGCTCCCGCCGCTCTCCAGGCCCTTCGCGAGCACCCGTTCATAGCCGGGCAGCGGGGTGTAGCCGACCAGATCGCCGAGATACGGCAGCACCCAGGGCGCCGCGGTCTCCACGAACCAGTCCTCATAGCTCTGTTCGACCCCGTCGCGGACCCGGTCGACCTGCTCGGCGATCACCGCGAGCAGCGCGCGCAGCGGCTCCCCGCCCTCGGCGTCGCGCAGCCGGTGCCACTGCGGGAGCAGCTCCGCGAGCCCGTCCGGTTCCCTGCTCATGCGGTGACCTCCGTCAGAATCAGCGTGTCCGCGACATGCGGTGACAACAGGGCGAGCTGGGCCGGCCTGATGCCCCGGAAGACACACACCGCCCGGCCTTTCGCGAGCCGCCGGGTATCGGTGATGTCCGGGTTCAGCCGCAGCAGTTCGGCCAGCGGGATGCCGTACCGGCCGGCGATCCGGGTGAGCGTCTCGCCGTCCTGCTCGGTGACCACGTGCACGTCCTCGTCGTACGTGGCGAGCCGCGCCGGGACCGCCGGGCGCGGCCGGTCCAGCTCTCCCGCGAGCGCGATCAGCTCCTCCGGGGTGACGGACGCCGGCACCCCGGTGAACACATCGACATCCGCATAGTCCACACCCGGCACCCGGTGGGCCGTCGCCAGCACGTCCGAGAGCCGGGCGGGCTCGCCCAACTCCCTCCGGCCGCTGCCGAATTCACGCAGCAACGCCTGGCGCAGCCGGGGTTCGACCACACTCCAGGTATGATCACGGGCCACCTTCACCCGCGCCGCGAGCAGCAGCAGCACCAACTCGCGTACGTCCACCCGCACGGGCAGCCGCGAGTCGCCGTACCGGGCGAGCGAGGAACGCAGGGCGCGCAGCACCTCGGAGTCCTCGGCGATCGCGATGTCATCGACCCCGGCGACCGTCGTATGCAGCACCCGCCGCCGCCCGTCGAAGATCTCGCGGGCCACGGCCCGGCCGATGCCCGCCCGGGAGCGGGCGAAGTCCTCGTAGTCCCTGATGGACACGAGCCGGTCCAGGGCGGAGACCGCGAGCGGGATCGTGCGCCGGGTCAGACCGGGACCGTCGGCGTCCGCGCCGCCCGTGGCGGGCTGCGGATTGGTGACGGCCGTGACGCCCAGCGGCCGGGTGACGGCCTGGGTGATCCGGTTCGCGGGGACGTTGGCGGCGCTGCCGGTGCCGAAGCGGTACCGGGCCCGGACGTTCTCGTGCCCGGAGGGCAGCCGGGCGCCGAACACCCCGTCGCCGAAGGTCACCGTCGTCCGCCCGTCCGCGGCCGTGCCGGTGACGTACACCCGTTCGCGCGGACCACGTCCGGCCAGGCTGTCCACCGCGTGCCAGAGCAGACCGTCGACCCATACCTCCAGGGTGGGCGTGGCGCCCAGTGGATTGTCGGCCGGCAGCCAGGTCAGCGGGGACTGCCAGAGGGTGAACGTCTGGTTGATCCGGTCGGCGTCGCCGCTGCCGATCGGCTCGTCGCGGCTCTCGCCGTGCGAGGCGGGCACCACATTGCCCTGGACGCGCACCGTGTCACGGCGGTAGCGGTAGGCCAGGTCCGTGGTGAGCGTGAGCGTCGTATGGACATGATCACCGGGCAGACGGGGGTCCAGCGCCTGGTCCACCGCCGCGATCACCGCCAGTTCGGTGCCCCGCACCCCGGCCGTGTGCGGGATGTCGGTGCGCTCGCCCGACACGATCAGATGCCGTCCCGGCCGCAACCCGTCGTACAGCTCGGCGAGTTCGAGTTCATTGCCGTGGACGTCCTCGCCCAGCGGCTCGTCGGCGAGCCGCAGCGCCTCACCGCCCGCGTGCACGGTGGTGTCACGGATCGTGGAGAGCAGGACGTCGTGCTCGTCCAGCCAGGGATCGGCGAGCGTCAGTTCGGTGCCCCGGCCGGTGATGCCGTAGTTGGTGTACGCGGCGGTACGCATGGCGGTCACCCGGGTGGTGACGGACGCGAGCTTCCTGTCGCCCGGGATTCCGTCGGGCCCCTCGGCGCCCTTGCGGGGGCGCTCGACCACGACCCAGCTGCCGACCGTGATGCCGTCCTGCACGGAATCGAGCGGCAGCGTATGGCGGTTGGCCTGCTCGGGGACGGTCGCGAGACCGATCTCGACATTCGCCGGCTCGCCGCCGACGGTGTACCGCACGGTCAGCTCAAGCCCTCCGTGAGTGACCTGCTTGTGCTCGCCGGGAGCGAGCCACCACTCCAGGGCCTCGCCGTTGTGCACGGCGACATGGACCCGGCCGTCCTCGCCGGGCCGGGAGACGAAGAGCGTCCGCTCGGGGAGACCGGGCAGCAACTGGGCGGTCACGCCGGGCTCCTGGGAGTCGGCCGGGCGCCGGGAGAGCCAGCTCAGATCGCGGTCCTGGGCGGTACGGGTCACCAGCGAGACCCGGCCCGGCGCCAGATCGAAGGTGATCTCGGCGGGCAGATTCTCCGACCGTTGTACGGACGAGCCGGTCTCCGTGTGCTGGAACTCGGCTCGTACCGGCACCCGGCCCGCGGTGTCGTACACGATCCGCATGGTGGTGAGGGACGAGCCGCCCAGCGGCCAGTCGGTCTGCCGGACGACCCGCCCCCGCTCGTCCTGGACGGGTTTGAGCGGTGCCGTCGCCCCGAACGGCGCCGCGGTCACCCGCATCGCCTGAAGCTCGCGCAGCAGCGCGGGCACGGCCGGGGCGGCGTTGCGCCACGCCGTGTACATCCCGTCCGCGATCCGTGGATCGAGCGCCGACAGCAGCCGCGCGCCGAGGTCGGAGCCCGGCGCGAAGAGGCGCGCCGGATCGTGCGGAAGCGCGCGGGCCCCCGACGGGGGTTTGACGACCCGGGTGCGCAGGGCGGGCAGTACGGCGCCGAGCGCCCGCATGGCCGGGGAGTCCGCCGCCCCGGCGTTCGCGGGGGCGTTCCCGGGGACGTTCTCCGAGGCGTCCACGGCGGCGTTCGCGGGGGCGGGCGGCACGGGCTGCGAGGGCTCCAACTCGGCGGCCCGCTCCATCAGTTCGCCGACCACGGCCTCCAGCCGCTCGAACCAGGCCACGACCTCCTCGTACGGAGCCGCCACGGCCTGCGCCTCGGCGAGCCGCTCATGCGGATCCGCGAGCCGCCGGGCGAACGCCGCCGGGGACGTGATGCCGTCCAGATCGGCGCGCAGCGGCGCCAGTACCTGACCGTCGAAATCGTCGATGATCAGGCTGACGGGGCGCGGGTTGGGGTTGTCGGGGGTGGGGTCGCCCTCCTCGGCCTCCCGCCCGTCCTCGGTGATCCACTCGCGCAGCTCCGCCACCAGCTCGGCGAGCGACGGCGGCGCGGACTGCGGCAGACCGATCGCCGTCACCTCGTCGTCCCGGTCGATCCTGACCCGCGCGACCGGCAACAGCCGCCGCTCCCCGGCCGATTCCCCGTCCGCGCCGAAGACGAACAGCAGCCTGTCCCCGGTCTGGAACGAGGCGGCCGTCCCGGAGACCTGGATCTCGGAGCGCTCGCGCAGATCGTCCGGGGTGAGCAGGGCGGGCCGGCGCCGGCGTACCGCCAGCTCGTTCCAGGCCCAGCGGGCCGTCAGGTCCTCACCGGTCTCGAAGGTCCGCGACTCCTCGTCGGCCGAGGCGGGCACACTGTTGCTGCGCGCGCCGCGCGGGATCAGCACCGGCAGGTCCTCGGCGCGCGGATCGCGGTCCAGGGTGTACGCGAGATGGGTGTCGGAGGCGATACCGGGCCGTGGCCGGTGCCCGACCAGCCTCCCCAGCAGGGCCAGCGAACGGTACTCACGGGCCGTACGGAGATACCCCTCCTCGGCGATCCGCTCCGAGTGGAACGTGAGCAGGTCGCCGACGACCGCCCAGGAGTCGAGCAGCCCGATCGCCGGGTCGTCCGGGGTACGGACAGTCAGTCCGCGCAGCGCGGGGTAGGCGGGAGAGGCGAGCCGGTCGAGCATCGCCGCGAGGAACGAGCCGTACTCACCGACCCGGTAGTCGAGGGCCGTCCGGCCCGGCGGGTTGTACAGCGGCCGGGGGGCGTGGCGCTCGTCGTGCCCGCCGCAGCCGCAGCCGCGGGTGCGGTTGTCGCTCATCGTGCGCCTCCGGCCAGTTCAATGGACAGCCGGCCGTTCTCGGGCCGGTCCGGGTCGTTGTCGCAACGCGCGATCTCCAGCGGGCCGAGCCGCAGCACGCCTTCCTCCAGTGCGGTGTCGTCCGCGTCGGTATGGCCGGCGGGAGCCTCGTCGAAGAGCCGGATCAGCCGGGTCACTCGTACGCTCTCCACGCCCTGTACGGCCGCCGCCGCGGCCACCAGACGGCTGAGCCGCACCGGTTCGCCGAAGGTCAGCGCGTCGGGATGGAAGAACCCGAGCCGGCCGTCCGACAGCCGCCCGCTCCCCAGCAGCCGGTACAGCTCGGCCAGGATCTGCCCGTGCTGGCGGCCGGGCGCGGCACACACCGTGAGAGCGATGTCCAGCGGTACGTTCCTGGCGGGACCGACGACCAGGTCGTGGCCGATCCGGCGGTAGCTCTCCAGGGCGTACGACACCGAGTCGAGCAGCTCGGGGGCGGGATCGCCGTTCCCCAGCGCGTCGACGGCGACATGCGCCTCCTGGACACTGCCCGTCCAGCGGATCTCCGCCGCCGCGCGCTGCACCCCCGGGAGCCCGGCGGCCAGCGCCGCGTAGTCCTCGGCGGTGACGGCGCGCAGCCGCGAGCGCTTGAGGTCGAGCGGGGCCAACTGGCGTACTTGTTCGACGGGTTCGGGCTCCATGCCACCGACGGCCGGCAGTGGATTGCGTACCCCCGCCACCGGCATCGGCTCCCCGGCGTCGGACGCCCCGGGATCACGACACAGCACCAGATGGTTGATGGCCTCCGCGCCGACATTGCCCGCCGTGCCTCCACCGAGCCGGCAGTGCAGCTCCAGCCGGGCACCCGGTCGCGGACGCGCGCCGTGCCGCCCGTCGCCGAAACGCAGGGCGATCCGTCCGTCGTCCTCGAGCTCGCCGACGAAGTGCCGGTCGCGCGGGCCGCTGGAGAGCAGATCCCGCCGGGGCGCCCAGGACGTGTCGCCGTCCGTGACACTCACCGCGGGCAGCGCGGCCCGCGGATCCTGTACGAGCGCCGCGGCGGGCCCGCGCAGCACCGCCTCACCGGGATGCAGCCCGACCGCGTACGCCGGACCCCAACTGTGCGCGATCTCCCAGGCGATGGAGGCGTCGAGCACCGCACCCGCCCGTGCCCGCGCGCTCAGCACCTCAAGCCGGCGCAGCTTCGTGGCGAGCAGCCGCTCGCCGCGGTGCAGCAACTCACGCAGCGCGCGCACCGGATGGCGCCGCAGTTCAAGACGTTCCAGGACCCGCAGTCCGAACAGCACGGTCAGCTCGGTGATCTCATGATCCGTCAGCCCGTCGTGGTCGCGGGCGCTGCGCCACAGCTCCACCAGCCGCTCCCGCACCCGGCCCCCGATGGCCGCCAGCCGGGTGGCCTGCCCGGCCGAGACCCGGCGGGGCTCGGGGAACGGTACGGACTGGACGACGGGGGAGCGGTCGAGCACCGGCCGGAAGCGCGGCCGGACGCCGGGATAGGTGACCTGCGCCAGCAGGGTCGCCAGCGCCTCCGCCTGGGCGTAGGCGGTGCCGGGGACGACCTTCTCCCGCCGCCGCCCCGCCAGCTCCAGCGTGAGCCCGGCCCGTTCCGTCGCGTCCTCACCGACGACGGTGAACAGCTCCCGGATCTGATCGGCCGTCAGTGGCCGGCCGCACCGCGTCTGATCGATACGGGCGTTGATGAGCGCGCCCGTCGCGTTTCCCGCGTCCCCGTCCCAGCAGCCGAAGCCCGACGGCTCACAGGAGCCGAGGACGGCAGGCGCCGGCGGGACGGTGACCGTCCGGGCCGTGCCGCCGTGGAAGGTCAGCGACCGGCCGTGGTCGACGAGCACGACATTCCCGCGCGCCACGCTCACATCCTCGACCCGCTCGCAGCCGGAGCCGCCGCGCGTGGACAGACAGACGGGGAAGGCGAGCGCGTCCTCCCGCGCCCAGGTGACCTCCAGGACGGGCTGGTCCGAGAGCCGGTCCACGCCCGGGGTGACGGAGGTGAGGCGTACGGCCTGCCGGTGCGCCGGATCTGCGTCGCCGGGCGTACCGGACCGCGACCCCCGTACCTCCTCGATCAGCAGCAGATCGCCCGGCGACAGCTCCAGCGTCCGGGCCGCACACTCCTCGTCCGCCCACGCGTCCCGGAGCGTGGCGGCGGTGGCTCCCCGGGGCAGCGCGCACACCTCGTCGCCCCAGGTCCAGAAGCGGATGGTGTTGTGCTCGGGGGACAGGACCAACGGCTCCTCGGCGACAACCGGTTCGAAGACCTCCACCGAACCGCGTTCGTCCAGCACGGCCAGATCCCGGTCGTTGACGACCGTACCGATCTCGGGCCGGTCGCGCGGCGCCAGTGTACGAACATCGACGGCGGCGAAGCGGAACATACCGGGCGGCAGCGTCAGCCGGCGCACGGTCTCGACCGTGACGAACGCGCGGGCGTTGACCCCGTCGTGCATCGGATAGTCGATGAGCCGCACATGGCGGCGTACGGACACCCTGCGCCGTGCCGTGTCGAGATACGCCTCGGTCGCGACAGCGTCCTGCTGATAGCTGATCAGATCGGCGGTGTGGGCGATGAGTTCGACCAGCGTCGTCCCGAGGTCGGCGGCATTGCGCTCGACCCAGCCCGGGGTGGTCAGCGCCAGCCGGTCCAGGATCAGCCGGCGGATCGTGTCGTAGTCGCGCGCGGTGTAATCGATGACGGGGGCGGATGTGTGCGGGGGCGGGCCGTCGGCCCGCTCGTCCTTCTCGCAGTCGAAGGGGGTGGGGCAGTCCGCCCGGAAGTCGAAGTCGGCCCAGAAGTAGCGCTGGTCGAACCCGTGGAACGGCTCGGTGCCCGGCCGGCCGTACGGATCCGTCGCGACGACCGAGAGCCGGTAGCGGGAGGTGTCGCCGGTGCGGTCGAGCGTGACGAACAGCCGGTCGTCCAGCTCCGGGTCCTCCTCACGCTCGACCGACACCTCGACGGCCTCGATACCACTGACGCGCCGGCCGCCGTCGATCCGGATGTTCTCCGGGCAGAGCCCGTGGGGCGCCTTGCCCAGGAAGGTGACGGTCAGGGTCAGCCCGTCGTCACCGACCTCGACCGCGTCCACACCACCGAGCCGCGCGGCCCGTACCTTCGTACGCCTGCCGTCCGTACGGCAGACCAACTGATCACTCGGCTCGCTCATACCGCGCCGCTCCCCTCGAACACCTCGTCGCGCCGACTCGCGGTGGAGCGCACCACGTAGCGCAGATATACCCGCACCACGTTCTCCTCGCTCACCACGTCCAGCGCCTCCACCTCGATCAGTTCGCCCAGCCAGCGCTGGAGCGACGCCTGTACCGACAGCTCCAGCGCGGAGGCCAGTTCCGGGCTGTTGGGTGTGAAGACCAGATCGAGCAGACCGCAGCCGAAGTCGGGGCGCATCACGCGCTCACCGGGGCTGGTGAAGAGCAACTGCTCGATCAGATCCCGCACATGGTCGTCATGGTCCGCGTGCGCGGTGCGCCCCCGCCGGTCGGTACGGAAGGGGAAGGCGATGTCTGTGCGTACCGGCCTCGTCCTCATCCGCAGGCCACCCCCTGATGTGACGCCGTCGTGATGACCGGCGGCCCCTGCGGCACGAGGCCCGCCGTGTAGCAGAGGGCCGCCGTGCTCTCCAGCAGCACCGGCGAGCCGTCGATCAGCACACCGCCGGCCGCCGGCGTCCAGCGGACGCTCGTGCACGGCACGGGGATGTTGTCGACGGTGTGGCGACAACCGGTGACGGTGTGGACGAGCGCGCCGGTCGCGGCGGCGAGACCGTCGAGCCGCACACCCCTCGACGGAGCGGGCGCGGCGTCGGCCCGGCCGCCGTGGGGGCAGCCGATCAGGGTGCCCGCGTGGATGACTTTCCCGGACAAGACTTCTCTCCCCGTCTCTTCGCTGACGTTTCTTGGGCGCTAACGCTTCTTGGGCACGGTCAGCCGGCCCCGGTTGATGTCGACCTGGTCGCCGGAGACAAGGACCGATGCCCCCTGCCCGTTGTCGATGTGGACCCCGTCCCTGTTGATCCGGATGAAGGGGCCGTTCCCGTCGGTCCCCGGAGCCTGGAGGAGAATCCCGTTCTCGGGGTCGTCGGAGAGCACGATCTTGTGGTGGCCCTGGGTCTCGATGACGACGGGCCGCGCGTCCCGCTCCGCGCCCGCCAGCGCGTCCGCCGGCAGTTCGCTCCGGTCGCCGAACCAGCAGCCGGTCCAGATCGGGAAGCTCGGGTCGCCCTGCTCGAACTCGACCCAGACGCCCGCCCCCTCGGACGGGATCACGTACTGGCCGGCCTGCTCGCCCGTGAACGGGAAGCAGGGCATCGCCCAGGTCGACGCCTCGTCACCGAGCACGTCGGGGACGTACGCGGTGATCCGGCCGATCCGCAGCGGATCGTTGTTGTCCGCCACCCGGCCCCGGAACTTGCCGAGGAAGCGGTTGTTCGATGCTGGCGCCATGCGGGCTGCTCCTGCGGTGTCTGGCTTCGGACTTCAGGGCTTCAGGGCTTCAGGGACTTGAGGGGATTCAGGGGATTTCAGGGAGCTTCGGGGGGCTTGGTGGGCTTGGGTGGCTTCAAGGACGGACGGTGCCGCTGCGCGCGATGAGTCCCTCACGAGAGAGCGTGAAGTTCTGCTGGTACGAGCCGGGCGTGAGGTTGTGGGTGACCGAGGTGACGTAGTAGTCGCCGTCGTATGTCCTGCCGGCGCCCCGTACCCCGACGAGTTCGCGCGGACGCAGTACGTAGCCGTGGCGGTTGACATCGAGCTGCCCCGAACCGGAGATCGCGTCGGCGGAGGTCGCGGCGCGGGCGAGGGCTTCCGCCTGCGCCTGCTCGAACCCCTTCTTCGCGGTGCCCGACAGCCGCTTCCGCTTGAGCGCGGGGCTCGCACGGCCGCCCAGCGGGGGCCTGAGCGGGCTGATGTCGGGCTGCGGGAGCAGCGTCGACTCGCGGGACAGCGGATTCTGCCAGCGCGCCTGCGGCTCCTCGCGTGCGGCTCCGTCGTACGCGAAGGTGAGCTGGTCGACGGTGGAGTTGACGTCCATGTTGACGTTGAGCGCGTGCTGACGTTGCCCCAGCCGGCGCTGCGGACCCCAGTAGGCGAGGGAATAGCCGGGGGTGGGTCCCGGTTCGAGGTAGAAGGTGTAGCCATTGGCGCGGGCCAGCTCGTTGATGTAGCCGAGATCCGTGGCGGTCTGGTAGTCGACGCGCAACTGCTCGCGGGGCGGCTGGGCGATCTGCTCGGGTACGACCTCGGGCCGGATGCCGTAGTCCACGTACTTGGCGAGAATACGGCTGACGCGTTGGCCGGGGGAGAGGTTGGGAAAGCGGTCGGTCCGCTCCTCCAGGTCCATGAGTATGGTCAGGTCCTCGCCGGTGACGGTGAGCGTGCTCTGCCCCGGCTGATTGCTCGACCCGACTTCCTGACGGACGATCAGCCCGTCGAGGAGGACGGTCGGGGTGCCTTTGATGGTCGTCGAGACGATGACGCGCGTGCGGGGATCGAAGAATCCCTCAGGAAGGAGCCGATCGATGATGGCGCCCTTCTTGGTCAGGTCGAACGCCATCTGAAAGCCACTGCGTTCGCCCGCGGTACTGGTGATCTGCGCGGACAGCAGAGCCTCGGCCACCGCTTGGGGCACGGGGCGGGTGAGCTGCGGGCCCATGCGCAGCGTGAAATGTACGGGCCCGGTCCCGATCGGCTCGTCAGCCATGGCCGGTCCCCACGGCTCCACCGGGCAGCGGAATCCCGATCACCCGCCCTGGTTCGGAGGTCAGTTCACGTGGGTCGAGAACGGGATTGGCGTCCGCGATCTGCCACCACTGTCCGGGATCTCCGAAGTAGCGCTGCCCGAGGTGGTCGGGCCGCTCGCCACCACTGACGGCATGCGGCGCGGTCGCGCCCTCTTCGCTCGGCAGTGGCGGCAGCAACCGCCGCTTGGTGTAACGCACTTCGGTCCCGTCGGGCTGGACATGCACCCCGATCCCTGCGTCGTGGTACCGGCTGTCGCGGGGGTACGGATGCGATCCCGGGATCGCGTCGAGCGGACTCTCGTACGGCTCCATCACTGCGGACTACCTCCCTGTCCCGAATCCGACACCGACGCCGCCGCCGAGGCCGCCGCTGAGCCCGAGCCCCCCGAGCTGCCCGCCGACGGCGGCCGCGGCGAGCCGCTCCTTCTGCGCGAGATGCGCGAGATACAGCTCGGCCCCGCGATGCCCGGCGGGCAGATCACTGACGGTCAGCACCTTCAGCCCGATGCTGAGGCTGGCCCGTATCGGGTTGAGATTGACGTCGAACGCCGACTCATTGATCGACAGCTCGGTGAGCCGCACGGGCATGACGCGCTTGCTGCCCCAGGTGAAGAGGGTGAGCGGCATCTCGATGGGACTGATCTCGATGGTCCCGTTCTTGGCCAACTGCGACGCGGCCCGCAGCTGCGCGGTGGTGGGCTGCACGAGCATCTCCAGCACGGCGAGCTGCGGATGAATCCCGTCGGGCGCGGCGACCTCGAACTGATCGGTCGCGTCGATCTCGGCGGTGAACTTCCATGTCTCCTGCGCGGGCCCCTTCAACCGCAGGGCCTCGTTCCGATCCCCGGTTCCACTCCCCCCGCCGCCGGAGTCACCACTCCCGCCGGCGGCCTGGGGCGCGACGGAGCGTTCGAGGGTATCGGGATTGAACTGCAACACGATGATGCGCTGAGGCGTGCCGCGCTCAGGATCGACGATGACGATCCCGGAGCGGATGGGCTTGGGTATGTCCGCGTAACGGGTCATTGTTT
The DNA here is from genome assembly GCF_044766385.1 of Streptomyces sp. NPDC102274. Taxonomy (NCBI): domain Bacteria; kingdom Bacillati; phylum Actinomycetota; class Actinomycetes; order Kitasatosporales; family Streptomycetaceae; genus Streptomyces; species Streptomyces sp. NPDC102274. The sequence continues at coordinate 103,874 of NZ_JBIWLW010000010.1, forward strand.
GCTACTCGCCTTCCTCGGCTTCCTCGATGGAATCGATGAGTACGGAAAGCATCTCGCGAAGGATCTCGGGCTCGCGTTCGACGGCGAAGGCGACGAGGGTGTGCAGCGGAACAATGGCTTCCTCATGCTCGTCCGGCACATTCGAGGCGATGAGCGGGACTCGATTGAAGATGTTTGTATCCGCGGCGCCGCTGTCGTGATAAACCCAGCGGCTGGGGACGTGGCGACGCCAGGTCTCGCCGATGTACCGGACCGCACCCTCGGTGAATTCTGCGGTCTCGTCGGAGGTGACGGATGCGCGATCCGGGTAGCGCGCGAGCAGCAGCGGTTCCAGGGCGTCCAGGGAGTCCAGCGAAAAATCGAACGGGAAATCACGCGGCAGATAACTCTCGCGCCATCTGGCCAGCGTCCCGTCCATCTCGGTCAGCCAGGAGCCGAGGAAGCGGATCGCGTACGCCGACATCCTTTCTCGGTCGTCGGCCATGTAATCCTCTGTGGAATCTCTTTCGGTCACGCCGTGCTACCTTCCGAATATCGATGAAGCGATGGCGAGGTTATGGTATCTCTTCGGTCGCCTCGGCGTGCCACACGATAACAACTCTGATGCCGGCTTTCCTTATCTTCGCGATGTCCGAGGCGGGGCGCTCCTTGCTGAACACGTAGACGATGTGCCACCCGCGTTGCACGAGTTCTCTGTCCCGCTCCAGCTGCGAGAGGGGCGAGTCGCCGTACTTCATCTCATACATGACTCGCTTCTCGAAATTGACGACGTCGGGCTTCCGGTTCACACCTTCCTCCTTCTTCATCTTCCGGAGGGATGCCATCTGGTGCGCGCCGTCACCGAAGCGCCAGCCATCCTCGGGCCTGAGGCCGTTGGTATCGGCGAATGCCACCTCGAAAGCGGTTCCCTTGGGGTCGTTCCCGGCATTTCTGATGTGGCGAGGAAGCCACTCGCTCCAGGGTGGTACTTGTTCCCTGTACGGGTCACCTTCCTGCTCGCGCTTGTCGTTCCGCTTCTGGATTTTGCGATTCGATTTGATCCTGCTCTGGAGTGTCTTCTTCTCGTCCCCGATCTGCGGTCTGGGTTCGCCCCGTTTACGTCGCCGTGCCGCCACCGCCAGAATCTCATCGGTCGGCTCCTGCATATTCTCCCGTCCCCGTGCAGGGTTCCGGTAGGTTATGGCCTCCGGATTGTCCTGCTCGCCGCCCCGCAGTTCTTGAGTCACTCCCGGGACGCCTCGCGGGAATTCAATGAATGACCGAAGTCTTTCGGCGAAGTCGTCCCTGGAATCCTGGCGGTCGAACAGCATGTAGCCGCCGCCCACGGCCTTTTCCAGGACTTCGCGGTTCTCCTCGATCTTCTTGGCGAACTCCGTCCTCGTGTCTCCGCTGCGGAGGTCGCCCCATTCTGTTTCGAGTGCCTCCTTTATCCTTTTGGTCAGTTCGGGGCCGAGGATCGCTTCCAGGGTCTCGGCTATGCCGTCACCCGCCAGGCCCTCGGGGTTCAGCCTCGCGATGACGCGGAAGCGGGACGTGCCTTCCACCAGGAGGCTGGAGAGCCGGTACCACGCCCTCATGGCGAGCAGGGCCGCTGAGAAGGGCGTCCGCTTCACGCCGCGGTGAAGGAGCTGGGCTGTCCTGGGCCGGATCCGAGCCAGAATCCTTGCCAGCCGCGCGTCCTTGGCCTGCGGTGTGTTCTCCTTGTTCCGCGTCTGGTCCCGCTGCCGCCGCTTCTGCTCCTCGCGCCGCTTCTGCTGATCCCGCAGCAGATCCCGCCGACGCCGGTACGCGTCGCGCATGCGGCGGGCGTTGTTGTCGAGGTCGCGGCGGCGCCTGTTGTCGGTGTCCCTGCGGCCCAGGGACTGCTTGGCCCTGCGGCTGCGGTTGAGGGCTGCCCTCACCGTCTGCCTGGCGCGGTTCATGGCCCTGGCCGCCGGAGACGTGGGGCGGCGGCGCCGCGTTGGCCTGGTGTTGTTCGGTTCGCGTCGTGGGCGGGTGCGGTCCTGGGGGGTGTCCTGGTCGCGGCGGTCGCGTTCGTTCTGGCGGTCGCGATCGCTCGCGCGGTTGTTCGGACGGTCCGATCGCGGGCGCGTGGAGGGGGAGCTTTGGGGGCGGCGGGTCGTGGGGCGGGGGGTGGCGCCTCGGGAGGGGCGGGGGCGCTGACCGGGGCGGGGCGGTCGCCTCATTTCGTCGGTGGTGCGCCGCGCTTGTTGCTGGGCTTCCCGCGTCTCCTGGTTCCTGCGCCGCTGGTCGTTCGGCCTCGGCTGTTCCGTCGCCTGCGGCCTGTTCGGGTTGTTCGGGCGCGTGGGGTCCTGGGGGCGGGGCGTGGCCGGGGGCCCGTCTGAAGCGTTCGGGGTGTTCGGTTTGGCGGGGTCTCGTTTGAAGCCCTCCGCCACTCCCTTCAGGCGGTCGCCGACCTTCTTCACATACCTGGCGACCCCGCTGAGCAGCGCCTGGTAGGCCAGTTCCAGCAGCGCCACCACGCCCGAGGCCACGGCCTTGGCGAACAACAGGCCGGCGTTGCCGCCCTTCACCGCCTTCAGGTAGTCCATGAACGCGCCGAAAGCCTGCAGGATTTCGCTCAGCGCACCCCACGCGGCCTTCAGGGCGTCGATGATCGCCAGCACCCAGCCCGCGCCGGGGATGAGCTTCGCGATGATCTTGGTGATGACGATCTCACCAATGATGAACGGCAGTTGGGGTTTGGCCTCCTCCCAGGCTTCCTCGGCCATCTGTTCTTTGCTCACACCACCGTTGAGCAGGGCGTCGAAGATCTCCTTGGGGAGGCCGAGTACCTCTTGGATCTTCTCGTTGAACCAGTTCTTGACGGCCGAGATGATTTCCTGGAAGAGGTAGTTCCTGGCACCGTCCTCAGCCGAGGCCGCGGCGCCGCTGAGCCAGCCGCCCGGGTCGGTGATGATGTCGGCGGCGATCATCGCCCATTCGCCCAGGGCGTTGAGCAGGCCCAGCGCGAAGTCCATGATGGCCTTGAGCCCGCTCATGACGGCATCGAGCGCCATGCGGAGACCTTCACGCAGCGCGTCGAGGAGGCCGCTGAGCATCTCACCGAGCTGGTCGAGGAGGTCGTTGACCAGTTGCCGAAGCTCGTCGGCGATCTGGTTGACCAGCTCGATCGCCGCGTCGCGGATCCGGATGATGAGATCGCGTATCTCGTTGGCGATCTCAAGGAGCCCGTCGAGCAGGTCCTTGCCCAGCTGGATCAGGGCCTCGGTGAACTCCTCGAACAAGTCGACGATCGCCTCACGGGCCGCTTCGATCCAGCCGAGGACCGTGCCCTTGAAGTCCGTGATCAGGCTGGTGATCGCCTCACGGGCCGCCTGGAAGACGCTGATGATGGCGTCCTTGAGCGCATTGAGCTTGTCGCGGATGTAGTCGAACGCCTGGGAGATCCAGTTACCGGAGTCGTTCTTCGCGGTGTCGCGTTCGCTCTTGGCGTCCTCTTCTGCGGTGGTCTTCTTTTTGCCGATCTCCTCCTCGTCCGTCGTGCGGCGGTTCTCGACGTCTTCGTCGGTCTGCTCCTCCTTGTCCTTGACGTCCTGGCGGATCCTCTCGACCTTGTCGCTCTTCTTCGTCCCGAGGGAGTCGAGTTCCTCGTCCTGCTCCGCCCTCCACCGCGCCCGGGACTCTTCGACCTCGGTCCTGGTCCGCTCGCGCTCCGTGGCCTGGGTCCTCGTATTGGTCTCGATCTCGCTCCGGACGTCCCGCCTGTGCCGGTCCTGAGACTTCCTGAAGTCGTCGTCCTTGGCCTGCCGCTTGTCGGACATCGTCTTCTGGCCGTCGCTGAACGCGCTCTGGAGTTGCGGGCCGCGTTCGTGTTCCGCGACCTCCGAGACCGCCTCCGGCGGGATCTGCCCTCCGATCGGCGCGCCGCCGGCCTGGCCCGCACCGCCGCTCTGCCCCTGGCCGCCCGGCACCTGAGCGGTCAGCGTCTCCTGCGGTACGTCGGGATAGATCTGGTCCTCGCCCAGAGGCCGGCCGGCGTCGTCCTGCCCGGACGAGTGGAGTTCCTGCCCCTTGGCGTCGAGTTCACCGCCCTGCGCGTCGACGCGGCCGCCGGTCTCACCTTCGAGCCCGACGCCGGGGGCCATGCCCACCGATGCCTGAGCGAGCATCTCGTCCTCGGTCGGCAGGTCGAGGATCCAGCCCACGAGGGCGTCGGTGTCGATGATGTCGCCGCCACCGACGAGGTTGCTGACTCCGTTCACGATCCCGGCGACAGCCTGCCCCCCGGCCGCCAGGCCCAGCTCGATCTTGCTGGGCTCCTCGATCTCCATCCCCGGGATCTCGCCCTCCGGGGCCTGGTCACCCTCGACCGTCGCCTCCTCCTGCTCGGGGGCGTCGACCTGGGCTGCCGGATCAGTGGAGTACTCGCCCGGGGCGGAGGCCTTCGGCGCGCCACTCAACGTCTGTGGGGCACCTGACGGCCGTTCCGTCGTCGGCGGTGCGGCCTGCAGCGCCTGATGCTCCTCACCAACGGTCCGGTCGACCGCGCCGTTCACACCACCCAGCGCCTCAAGGGCGCGGTGCGGCTTGAGGCTCGCCGCGGTGCTGAGTCCAGCCTCCGGTGACACCTGCGACAGGTTCGGCGCGGCCGGCTCGCGTCTGGCCTTGGCCGGTGCGGCAGCGCGTGAGCCCCCGCCGCCTCCGCCACCGCCCGAGGCGCTGCGCGTGCCACCACCGCCCTTGACGGTCCGTGAAGGCGCGGAGTCCGACGATCGCGAAAGTGGTGGTGCGGCCGCTTGAGTCGGCTCCGATGTGGGAACGGCAGCGGGTTCGGGGGCCGGAGCGGAAGTGGGCGCCTCCGACTGCCGCGTCTCCGTCCCGGGCTCCGGCGCACCGCCTCCAGTGGTCTCGGCCGCGCCCCCCGCGCCCGAGACATGGCTGTCCCGGGCCGGGGAGGCCTCGGCCGAGGTGCCTGTCCCGGAGGCCTGCTCGCCCGAGCGGGCGTCACCGCTCTGGCCGGACCCCCCGGACGTGTCCGCGTCCGCCGTCGGCGCCGGGGACGTGACAGCCGTACCACTGGACGACGCCCGGCCTGTCCCGGACGTGGCCGCGTCAGGAGAGGACGTGGCGGGTGAGCCGGAAGTCGTACGGGAGGCCGTACCGGACTCCGCAGTCCCGTCCGCCGACGCCTGCGCGCCGCTTTTCTCCGACGGCTGGCCCTGGTTCTGTTCCGCAGCGCCGGATTCCTGGGCTTCCGGTTTCTGGTCCGGTTCGGATCGCTCTGTTTCCGGTGCCGTGGATTCTCGGTCCCTGACCTCGGGCATCGGCTCGGAAAGCCCGGTACTGTCACCGGCCGAACCGTCGGACGAGGGCGGCGGGCCCACCTCCTGTTCGACCGGCTTCTCGACCTGGAGGGCGTTGAGTCGCTGGCCCTCCGCCTCGGCGAGGGCTGCTGGGGAATCAAGCGCGTCACCGTCGGCGCCCATCGGCTCCGAGAGCTCGTCGTCCCCCGAGTCGGACTCTGCCGCGTCCTCCTCGTCCCGTTGCGCCTGTACCTCTTCGGCCTTGGTCCCGGGAGGCTCGGGAAAGCTCGGCATCGAAGGGCTGGTGCCCAGGTCCGGGGTGATTTTGTCCGCGGTCGGTACACCGGACACGTCGAGGTCGGACTCAGGGAGGAAGTCCTCGGGTTTGAGCTCGGTGTTCCACGCACTGTCCTCGTCGAACGCCTCTTCCGGATCGAGCTGTTCCGGCTCGCTGTCCGTACCGGACTCCGGGCCCGGCGGGTCGTCCTCCAGCTCGCCGTCCTGCGGCCGGATCCCTTCGAGCGTGCTGCGGCTGCCCAGGTCCGCGGTCTTCAGCAGAGCGCCGGGCTCCACACCCGCCGAATCCTGATCATCCTTGCGACGCTTGTCCGCCTCGCGCAGCTGCTCCCCTGCGATCAAGGGCTCCACGGCACCGGGCCGGTTCTTGGCCGCGGACTCCTCCTCGCTCGCCGTGGGCGAACCGCTGACCCCAGGGTCACCCGCACCCTCGCCCGAGTCGTTCCGGCCTTGCTGCGGAGACCCCGAGGACCGAGCGGCCTTCTCCGTGTCGGCCTTGCCCCCGCTGGTCTTGTCGCCGTTGGCCCTGCCCTGGCCACCGTCCTGTCCCGACGCCTGCGTCCCCTGTGCGGTCTGGCCGGACGTTCCGGTCGGCTGCTGTGCCCGGGGCCCGGCCGTATGGCTGCCGCCGTTCGGAGCTGGTCGCTGCTCCTCCTGTTGTCCCGGGTCGGTTGTCTCCTCCTGCTCCGGGCTCGGCCGACGCTCGGCCTCGCGCGAGCGTTCGGGTTCCCGTTCCAGCAGCTCGACGGCGTCCGGTACGGCCGCGGGGGCACTCAGGGCGTCCAGTTCGAGCGAGCCGCTGTCCTCGGTCTCCTCGACCAGATCGATCAGCCGGTCACGCTCCGAGGAGAGCAGTCGCAGCTCCAGCCGGTCCAGCACGGCATCCTGCAACTCCGGGCTGAACCGGGTCAGTTGCGTACGTACGCGCTTGGAGCGGTCCTCCGGGTCACCGCGCAGCGAGCGCAGCAGACTGTTCGTCAGCCGGTCCACCAGCGTCGCCGGGTCGAGCTGCTCCTGGCGCCGCAGATCCGCGTCGACCGTCGCGTAACGCAGCCAGCCCGGTGTGGACTCGTCCCGTCGTACCTCCGTCGCGGGTTCTCCGTCCCGTACGAGGTCCTGCGCCGCCGACTCCGCCTCCCGCTCCATCGCCTGCTGCGGCAGGCTCACCGCGCCCAGGTCACGGCCCGCGCGCAGCGCGCCCAGGCCCTCCGGGTTCTGGACCGTGTGCAGCAACTCGTGGGCGAGCAGGCGCTGTCCGTCGACCGTGCCCGGACTGTAGGCGCCCTCGCGGAAGAAGATGTCCTGGCCGACGGCGACCGCGTCCGCGCCCAGCAGTTCCGTGAGCCCGCCCGCGTCGCGGTCGGTGTGGAGGCGTACGCGGCTGAAGTCGTGGCCGAGCTGTTCCTCCAGCTCGCGCCGTACGCTCAGATCCAGCGGCTGGCCCGCGCCGCTGACGATGTTCTTCGGTTCCGGGGCACGGGACGTGGCCCGAGCCTTGCGCTTGCGCCGCTTGTCGTTCGTCGATTCGTTGTGCTGCGCTCCGGAGTGCGTGGTACTCATCGCGACTCACCCCGCCCCGAAAGTCCCGCGTGCACCGCGCGCGCCAGCGCCTCGCCCAGGCGCCGTGGTGAGGTGGTCGCGGGCAGGGGCGGCAGGCCGGAGAGGGCGTCCAGGGCCCGGCCGCCGTCCGTGGCCAGGGGCACGCCCCGGTCCCGTACGAGCCGGGCCAACTCCGTCTGGAAAGCGGCCGAGACCCGGTCGGGGTCAACGCGGTCGAAACCGTCCAGTACCAACTCGCCTATGTCCACCCGTACCTCGGACATGCGTGGTGTCTCGTTCAGACCCATCCGTGCACCTCCGAGGGGGTCAAGGAGCGGTCCAGCTTGAGGTATTCGGTGCGCGCCGCCTCCAGCATGTGGCGCATCTGGAGCCGGTCGCCCTCCTCCGCGGCGAGGAAGGCACCCGACAGCGCGATATTGCGGATGGAGCCACCCGCCACGGTCAGCCGGGCCAGTTGCGCCGGGTCGATTCCCTTCACCGGCGCCCGCGCGGGCAGCACCCGCCGCCAGATCTCCGCGCGCTCGGCCTCGCCCGGGAAGGGGAAGTCGACGACGAAGCGGATCCGGCGCATGAACGCCGTGTCCAGGGCCTGCTTCATGTTGGTGGTGAGGATCGCCAGCCCCCGGTACGCCTCCATCCGCATCAGCAGATAGCTGACCTCCAGGTTGGCGTAACGGTCATGACTGTCCTTCACCTCACTGCGCTTGCCGAAGAGCGCGTCCGCCTCGTCGAACAGCAGCAGCGCGCCGCCGCGTTCGGCCGCGTCGAACACCCTGCGCAGATTCTTCTCGGTCTCACCGATGTACTTGCTGACCACCTGCGACAGATCGATGATGAACAGATCCAGGCCCAGTTCCCGCGCCATCACCTCGGCCGCCAGCGTCTTCCCGGTACCGGAGCCGCCCGCGAAGAGCGCGGTGACACCCAGACCGCGGCGCAGCGTCGCCTCGAAGCCCCACTCCTGGTAGACGGTGGCCCGCTGCCGTACGTGCGCGACGATCTCGCGCAGGATCCTCAACTGCCGCTCCGCCAGCACCAGATCACCCCAGCCCGCCACCGGTTCGATCCGCCGGCCCAGCTCGTCCATCCCCATCCGGGCCTCGGTGAGCCCGGCGCGCCAGGCGAGTCCGGCCGCGTCCGGCTCGTCCTCACCCGACAACTCCCGTACGACGGCGGCGCCCGCGGACCGGATCAGATGGGGCGGCAGCGAGAACTGCTCGACCAGTGCCCTCAAGTCGTGCTCCGACACCGCCGGTACGTCCTGGAAGGCGTCCGTCCAGACCCCCAACCGCTCCTCGGCGTCGAGCGTCGGCACGGTCACCCGCTCGCCGCGCGGCCGGGCGGTCTGCCGCGGGTCGAGACTGGAGACCACCAGCGGTACGCCCGCGCTCTCCACGAACGCCTCGGTGGCGGCGGTCTGTTCGCGGTCCGGCTCACCGATCTCCACCAGCAGCGCGGCGGGCAGCAGGATGGCCTCACGCTGCCACAGCCGGGCCAGCCGGTCGCGTTCCGCCGGATCGGTGGGCAGATCGTCGGCGGCCAGCGCGTACAGACCGAGCCCCGAACGGCGGGCGCCCGCGGCAGCGATATCGGCCCGGGAGCGCAGATCCCCGCCGACCAGCTCGACACGTAACGGAGCGTACGGTCCGGCGCCCGCCAGCCCCGACGCGACCCGGGCCGCCGCCCGTTCGTACGAGGCGGGGAGGGAGTCCGGTGCGGTCGTACGGCGCAACAGGCCGTGCAGCCGCGCGTCCAGATACGGAGAGCCGACGAGGAAGTGCAGGATGCGCTCGTCGAGGCGCAGCCGGGAAGTGGTCAGCCGCGTCTCGTCGTCCAGCTCGACCAGCCGCCAGCGACGCAGCGGGGCGACGGGCGTCAGCGCGCTCCAGTGCGGTTCCACCAGAGCGGCGAGGGCGAGCGAGAAAGTCGGGTGCGCCCGGTCGGGATCGCCGCTCGCGGCGGCGCACCGGGCGCCGGTGGTGGGGTCCAGCTCCGCGGCGGCGGCGAGCAGGATCACCTCGCGCTCGAACGCGCTGAGCCCGAAGCACCTGACGAGCGCGTCCAGAGTGCCGGGACCGGTGCCCGTACCCGCGGGCGTGTCCCCGTCCCCCGGCCGCGTACGGTCCTCGGCGCGTCGTGCGTGGGCGTCGACACGCGCGAGGACGGAGCGTACGGCCGCGGCCAGCGCGCGCCCGTCCGTACCGGCGCCTTCCCCCGCGCCACGGGCCGTCCCCTCGTACGTACCCATGCCCTCACCCGCCCCCGTCTCCCGCACCGTGCCTCAGCTCTCCGTGCCGTCCGCGCCCTTGCCGGGCTTTCCGCGGGTGTGGGTACGTGTACGAGAGGCGGTGGCGGCCCGCTTGGCCGGCGTCTTGGCGGCGGCGGTCCTGCTCGCCGCGCGCTTCTTCACGGGCGCGTCGGCTGTCGGCTTCGTCTCCGGCTTCTTCTCCCGCGCGTTCTCCGCTGCGCTCTCCGTTTCGTTCTCTGTTTCGTTCTCTGTGGCGGTGTCGCCGACGCTTGTGGGCTCCTCGGCCGGTGGAGTGTCCGCCGCCGGGGGCACCGGCGCGCCCGGTGCCCCGAACGGCAGCGCCCGTACCGTCCGTCGCTCCACCGGTTTCGCCGGTACGGGCCTCTCGCGGCCCTCGATCAGTACCAGCGACGCCTGGTACGCCACCGACAGTGTGTACGGCGTGTGGTGGAGCATCCCCCAGAGTTTCGACGTCTCGTCGATGTCCATCACCGTCGGTGTGAAGCGCACCCGCTGCTCGGACGCGGCCAGATCGCTGCCCGCCAGATGAGGGCGCTCAGCCGCCAGCTCGATCAACTCCCTGGGCAGAACCGGGATTTCGTGCAGGATCCGGACCACACACCCGATCAGCCGCTGGCCGACCAGCTCGGCCTCCTCCCCGTACGCGCTGATCAGATAGTGCAGATCGAGGGGTGCGGCGGGCCGCTTGACCAGTGTGCCGTCCGACGCGCGTGTGGGCAGGTCGGTGTGGCGCATCGAGGCGTTCGGAGTGACCTGGTACAGAAAGACATTGACGGTCGGCTCGGTCGGTGGCTCGGCTGGCGGTTTGCGGGTCTCCACCTTGACCGCGATATCCATCTCGGGCCCGAGATTGCTCTCGATCAGCAGGGCCAGGGCCTGGGTGACCGTCGCGACGGCAAGTGCGTTGCTCATGGCCTCAGTTCCTCTTCTTCTCGCCGCGCGACAGATAGTCGTCCAGGGTCAGCGCGGGCTCGCGCCGTCCGGTGCGATCGGGGCGTCCGGCGGCGGTGGGGCGATTCCCGCCGGGCGGCGGCGCCGCGCTCACTTCGAGCCGGCCGATCTGTACGTGGACGACGCGTTCGGCCTGCTGGGGCGCGCGCCGTCCCACCCCGTTCGGCGCGGCGCCCCGGGCGGCGGCGGTGTCGGCGTCGCGCGGCCTGAGCGGCGCCATGGCGGCCGGGGGAGTGGCGGCGGCGCGCGGCACGGTGGCGGGCGCGGTCCGCTCCGTACCGGATGCCGAGGGGGTCGCGGGCCGTCGCGGTGCGCGCGGGCCGTCGCCCGACACCGCGAGCCGCCCCGGAGCCCGGTGCGACAGCGGCGGGAGCAGTGGCCCCGCGCTCGGCGTGGCGGCGGAGCCGACGGGCCGCTCGGGCTCGCCGTCCGTACGTACGGCCTCGGTCCGTACCACCGTATGCCGGTCCATCCGCACCTCACGTTCCTCGCGCACCAACTCGGCCGGACCGAAGGAAGGCTGAGAAACGGACGGGATCGGCGCGGCCGGCTCGTCGGGCTCCCGCGGGCCGGACCGCAGCGCCTCCACCCGCTCGAACGGGCCGGGCAGCCGTGGCCGGACACGCGTCATGCCCCCGGCGCCCCCGGCGCCCTCTGCACCGCCCACCCCGGGCACCGGTGTGTACCGGGCGAGCAGCCGGTCGAAGTAGTCAGGCATCGGCACACAGCTCCAGGTAATAACGACGCCGCAGCGGGCTGAGCGCCAGGATCTCCGGCTCGCTCCACCCGTAGGCGCTCGCGAGCAGATGGACATCGAGCAGCACGTCCCTTGCCCAGGTGTCCAGTTCGGTCCACAGATACGAGGTGATGTCCAGTTCGGCGGGGGTGGCGCCGCCGCACTCCGGGCAGCTGACATTGAGCGTCATGTCGGCCGCTGGATCCGCCTCCGCCGCCGTCTCGGCGAGACGCCGCTGTACCTCCGCGGGCAGCAGCCCGGCCAGCCGCTCCGGCGGCACCGTCTCCCCGCCCCGTACGGCCGAGACCGCGCAGCGCGCCACCAGCAGCCGACGGGCCTCCGCCGCGTCCGGTGCGGAGCCGGCCGCCGCGAGATCGGCGACGGTGGGCAGCCGGAACTCCACCACCCAGTCGCCCTCCTCCACCCGCAGCGGCCCGTCCGGAGTCCGCCCCCCGACGCCCAGCCGCGTCGCGTCGAGATCGAACTCCATCGCCTCTCCGCACGACGCGCACTCGACGCGTACCTGCATGCGCTCGCCGAACAGCGCCCGGCGCAGCGCGAAGAGATCCGCCTCCCGCGCGCCGACCGGCATCGACAGCAACTCGTCGGTGCCGGCCCCCGGGCGGGCCGCCCGGTGCAGCAGCAGGGACCGTCCCGCGTCGTGCTGCGCCAGCCCGGATTCCCAGGTGGCGAGCAGCTCGGCCGGCCCCGTCGGCGTCATCCCTCATTCCTCCGATGTGCAGGTGTTACGGGTCGTACGGGTGGTGCCAGGGGTAGCGGCGGTGCCAGTGGTACGGGCGGTACCAGTGGTACGGGTGGTAGGGCTCGCGCGGATCAGGCCGGATGGGTGAACGAGGGCTCGACCGGCTCCTCCACCTCGTAGTCCCGCTCCCAGCCCTCGCATTCGAGCTTGACGCTCTGGATGGCGACGGCGTTCGCGTTGGCGTCCAGCTCGCCGAGCACCTGGTACTCGCTCACCCAGGCCCGGTAGAGCTTGTGCGAGACAGCCACCTGCCCGGCCTCGTTGAGGACCTGGATGATGATGTCCTTGCGGAAGTCCCGCAGCGAGACCTCCGAGCCGAGCCCGGCCCCGACCTGCCAGACCTTGTTGGCCCAGCGGTCGAACTCCGGGTCGTGGGTGACGCCTCGTTCGAGCGTGACCCCCTCGAACTCGGAGCGGCCCGGCGACTTCCGCGGTGAGCTGGGGTCGCCGCCGTGACGGTGTTTGACCACTTCGGTGGTGCGCTTGAGCGGACTGATCTTGCTGACGCCCGCGACCGTTCGACCGTCCCACAGGACCAGGAACTTGAAATTCTTGTAGGGGTCGAAGCGATGGGCGTTGATCTGGAACTCAGCCATCGGTTTCCTTCGTGTTCCTTTTCCTCGGTTACGACAGGTCGAACTGCCCGGCCACCTGCTGGATCTTCACGATCACGAACTCCGCGGGCTTGACCGGCGCGATGCCGATCACGACATTGACCACTCCGCGCTCGACATCGGCCTCGGTGGTGGTGTCCTTGTCACACTTGACGAAGTACGCCTCGCGCGGTGTGCCGCCCTGGAAGGCGCCCTGCCGGAACAGATCGTTGAGATAGGCCGAGGCCTTCAGCCGGATCTGCTGCCACAACTGCTCGGTGTTGGGCTCGAAGACGACCCACTGGAGACCGCGGTAGAGGCTCTCCTCGACATGCAGCGCGAGCCGGCGCACCGGCACGTACTTCCACTCGCTGTCGAGCGCGTCGGCGCCCTGGAGTGTGCGGGCGCCCCAGACCAGCGGACCGACCACCGGGAAGGTGCGCAGACAGTTCACACCTAGCGGATTGAGCAGTCCGTTCTCCCGGTCGGTGAGCTTGACCGTCAGCGACCGCACCCCGGCGAGCCGCGCCTCGGTCCCGGCCGGCGCCTTCCAGACGCCGCGCTCTCCGTCGGTACGGGCGATGACCCCGGCGATGGCGCCCGACGGCGGGAAGGAGCGCAGCCGTCCCGTGAGCGGGTCCGTCAGCTGGAGGTGCGGGAAGTACAGCGCGGTGTGATCGCTGCGTACGGGGTCGAACGCGCCGATCCCGGCGCGCGCGTTGTCCACACTGCCCCAGGTGGACGGGGAGTCCACGAGAAGGAAGATCCGCCGCTCCCGGCAGAGCTGCTCGGCCGCGGAGAGCACGGTGACCATGTCCTCGGTGGACTCGTACGCCGAAAGCTCGGGCAGAGCCAGCAGATTGACATCGTCCACATCGCGCAGCGCCTGCACACCGGTCTTGCTCGCCTCGCTGCCGATGAGGTCGCGGGGGCCGGGCGGATCGCCGTCCTTGCCGCCCTCCAGCGGGAAGACGGGCGGGTTGACCGAGGCCTCAAGGCCCAGGTCATTGGCGCATTCGCCGACGAAGCGCACCACGTCGTCGGGGTCGACGGACCCGGCGACGACCTGGATACGCCGGCCGAACGCCGTGACCTCGGCGCCGGCGAAGGTGTGCTTCCCCGGGGCGTCCGGGAGCGAGCGCAGCTTGCGTTCCAGCAGGAGGGCCAGTTCCGTGACACCGCTCGGGGCTTCGCCGTCGTGGTCGGGATCGTAGAGCGTGAACTCACGCTCCACATCGCCGATCTTGACCTTCAACTCGACGTTCAGATGGGGCAGTTCCGCCGAGAAGGGCTTGGAGACGGTGCCGGAGGGGTCGGGCCTGTCCTCGTCGAGGGCCTTGACCCGGACGAGGGAGGAACCCGCGTTGACGACCGTCTCCACGAACCGTCCGTGGCCGGAATTCATCGACAGACCGGTGAAGGTCTCACGCGCGCCGCCGCGCGCGTCGAGGATCCGGAGGTTGAACGTCTTGTCCGGGGTCGGTGTGTCGTGGTCGACAGCCACCCGCAGCCCCGAGCCCCAGACGCCGGGCTCCTTGGCGCGCACTTCGAGCACCGGGCACTGACTGTGCCCCTCGGTGGATTCGAGCGTGACACAGGCTTCTTCGCCGGTGCCGGCCTTGGCCACGCGCACGATCACCGCGACGGAGCCGCCGTTGCCGAAGAACTGGTGGACGGCGTAGCTGACAGCGCTCTGGGAGGTGAGCCCGCCGAAGCGGCGCTCGAAGTCCGCGAAGCTGGTGATCCGCACGGGTTGATTGAGCGGACCCCGGCGGGTGTGCCCCACGAACGCGGTCACCGAGGTGGTGACCGAGGCGATGGTACGGGTGCTGCTGGGAAGCTCTTCGATGTAAACGCCGGGATAGCCCATGTGCGTCGGCATTCCCCCTCCATTCCCTTCGCGCACCAAGAGATGAGGAGGGGAAGTGAAGGGAATGCGTGTATGCGCCGAACCGGCCTACGCGCTCTCCGTTTTTTCCCCCGTCACACACCCCGTGCGATATCGGTCTCGCAGGGCCATCCGCACGCGTATGCGAAGGGCGCATGCGTATGCGTCAGTGGCTCCTGATGCATGAGTGCCGCTTGCGAGTCTGGATTGTGCGTCAAGGGTGGTCAAGATGGTGATTCGGTCATCGGGTGATCATTTACCGCGATGCCGTTCGGAGGCGATAGAGCGTGGTCAGAAGCGTGTCGCCGGACGGGTATGAAGATGAATTCACGACCGCTTCACAGGACCACTCGATCCTGCGCGAGAAACAAGCCGAATCAAAATCCGTCCGGCGCGCCGCCTTGTGTCCTGTTGGCGAGAAATGCACCGCTTGGGTGCTTATGTTAGCGGGTCAGAAACGTGACCGCGCCACAGGCTCCGCTCGCCACCCCGACGGCCACAACCGCCGCCGTCACCACGCGCGTTCTGAGCTGCCGGTAGCGCGCGGTGTATTCGCGGCGCAGTTCGGTAGCGCGGTCGGAGATCCGTACGAGCATCGCCCGGGAGGCGGCCGCCCGGTCCGCGGTGTAGACCCGCTCCACGTCCTCGCGCTGGGCCGTGGTCAGCCAGGGCAATTGCGCGGTGAAGCGCGCGGCCTGCCGGCGTACGTCCTCGATCTCCGCGCTCCAGAGCAGATAGCCCTCAATCTGGTAGAGACCGCGGGCGCTGTCCTTGTCGGGCTCCACGCAATTCTCCTCGCTCTCCCCGTTCGCCGTGCTGTCCCCGTGAGCCTTGCTGTTCCCGTATGCCGTGTTCTCCTCGTGCGCCGCGCTCTCCCCGTACGAGCCGCTCCGCTCGTACAAAGGGCCGGGCCGGTTATTTTCGCTGGTCACCCGGTGCCGCTGCGGCGGAGGCGGCGGGGTTGTTCAACGCCTCGTCCAGCAGCCGGATGGACGGATAGTGCAGATCGAACGCGGGGGACTCGGAACGGATCCGCGGCAGCGTCATGAAGTTGTGCCGCGGCGGGGGACAGGACGTGGCCCATTCCAGCGAACGCCCGTACCCCCAGGGGTCGTCGGCCTCGACCTGCTTGCCGTACTTGGAGGTCTTCCAGACGTTGTAGAAGAACGGCAGCATCGACAGGCCGAGGACGAACGAGCTGATCGTGGAGACCATGTTCAGCGCGGTGAAACCGTCGGCGGCGAGATAATCCGCGTAGCGGCGCGGCATCCCCTCGGCGCCCAGCCAGTGCTGGACGAGGAAGGTGCCGTGGAAACCGGCGAACAGCGTCCAGAAAGTGATCTTCCCGAGCCGCTCGTCCAGCATCTTGCCGGTGAACTTCGGCCACCAGAAGTGGAATCCGGCGAACATCGCGAACACCACCGTGCCGAACACCACGTAGTGGAAGTGCGCCACCACGAAGTACGAGTCGGACACATGGAAGTCCAGCGGCGGCGACGCCAGGATGACGCCGGTCAGACCGCCGAAGAGGAACGTGACCAGGAAGCCGATCGACCAGAGCATCGGCGTTTCGAAGGACAGTGAACCGTTCCACATCGTGCCGATCCAGTTGAAGAACTTGACCCCGGTCGGCACTGCGATCAGGAAGGACATGAACGAGAAGAACGGCAGCAGCACACCACCGGTCACGAACATATGGTGCGCCCATACCGTGATCGACAGCCCCGTGATCGAGATCGTCGCCGCCACCAGACCGATATAGCCGAAGACCGGCTTGCGGCTGAAGACCGGGAGGATTTCCGTGACGATGCCGAAGAATGGAAGGGCGATGATGTAGACCTCGGGATGGCCGAAGAACCAGAAGAGGTGCTGCCACAGCAAGGCCCCGCCATTGGCCGCCTCGAAGACATGCGCGCCGAATTTGCGGTCCGCCTCCAGGACCAGCAGCGCGGCGGCCAGGACGGGGAAGGCGAACAGGACCAGTACGGCGGTGAGCAGCACGTTCCAGGTGAAGATCGGCATCCGGAACATCGTCATGCCGGGCGCGCGCATACAGACGATGGTGGTGATGAAGTTGACCGCGCCGACGATCGTACCGAAGCCGGAGAACGCCAGACCCATGATCCACAGATCCCCGCCGACCCCCGGCGAGTGGACCGCGTCCGTCAGCGGTGAGTACGCGAACCAACCGAAACTCGCCCCGCCGTTCGGAGTGAGCAGAGCGCCTACGACCATGAGCGCCCCGAAGAGATAGAGCCAGTACGCGAAGATGTTGAGCCGAGGGAACGCCACATCGGGAGCGCCGATCTGCAGCGGCATGATCCAGTTCGTGAATCCGGCGAACAGTGGTGTCGCGAACAGCAGCAGCATGATCGTGCCGTGGATCGTGAACGCCTGATTGAACTGCTCGTGCGAGATGATCTGAATACCTGGACGGCCCAGTTCGGCGCGCATGAAGAGCGCCAACACCCCGGCCATGATGAAGAACCCGAACGATGTCAGCAGATAGAGCGTGCCGATCGTCTTATGATCGGTGGTGGTCAGCCACCCCACGATGACTTTGCCCGGCTCCCTGCGCCGTACCGGCAGCTCATTCTCATAGCTGTCGTCGGCCTCCGCCGATTCTTCCGTGCCCGTCGTGGTCACTGCAACGCTCCTCCGGTCAACAGTCGCGTGTGAACTCGGCAGCAGCATGGCGTTGCTTTCACCGGGCCGGTGCGAACCTTCCCCCCTCCGGCGCGTCGCGAGAATCGTCACCGGATCCGGAGGGATTCCCCGGAGGCGTGCTGTGACTGGGCCGATGGGTGGCATCGCGGCGTATCGGGGCGTCCGCGTCCGGCAATCGCCGCCGGGCGACATTCACCCGAACGTGCGGTCCCCCGCGGCATGGGCGCCACCGGTGGCGGGGCGCACACGCGGCACGAACGTGTCCTCGTCGCCGACCTCCCCGACCGGACCTCCCCGACCGGACCTCCCCGACCGGACCTCCCCGACCGGAAAGCTCCGACCGCCCGTGCCCTCCTGGGTCTTGCCCGGGGCAACGCGTTGACAGTGTCGACAAAAGAGTGATTGGTTACTCACATGCCATCCTCGGGAAGACGCCGGTTGTCGACCGCGGACGAGCGTCGCGAGACGGTGCTGCGCACGGCCATGCACGCCTTCGCGGCTCGCGGGTACTACGGGACGAGCACCACCGAGGTCGCCGAGGCCGCCGGTATCTCGCAGGCCTATCTCTACCGGCTCTTCCCGAACAAGGAAGCCCTGTTCATCGCGCTGATCAACCATTGCGCGTGGCTGATGCGCGAGCGGATGTCACGCTGTCTGGCCGCCGCCGAGAGCACCGATCCGGCGGAGGTGCTCACCACCATGGCGTCGGTCTTCCGCCGGCTGGCCACCGAGGAACGGGACTTGGTCATGGTGCTGCTCCAGGCCAACGGCGCCGCGAGCGAGCCGGCCATCTGCGCGGCCGTGCGCGACTGTTACGCGAAGCAGGTGGAGTACGTACGGGCGGCGTCCCTCGCCTCCGACGAATGCATCCGCGGATTCTTCGCGGACGGCCTGCTCGGCAACGTACTCGCCGCCCTCGACGTGGCGGCGGTGGACGCCCCGTGGGCGCGCACCCTCTCCGGCCCCGGGCCCGGTCACCGCTCCCCGCCCAAGTGAGCCTCCGGGCAGGGAATACGCTCCCGCTCCATCTCGTTGAGCGCGGGGAGTGATCGACCACTCTCCAGCCATCCGAGGGAGAACATCCGTGACATCGACGGTACCGGCGACATCAGCTACACCGAACGAGCGGGCGAACCGGGCGGGACAGATCCTTTCCCGCCCCTTCAGCATCGGGGACCTGGTCCTGCCGAACCGGATCGCCATGGCGCCCATGACGCGCAACTTCTCGCCCGGTGGTGTCCCCGGTGCCGATGTCGCGGAGTACTACGCGCGCCGGGCGGCCGGCGGCGTGGGTCTGATCATCACGGAGGGGACCCATGTCGACCATCCCTACTCCGGGCGCGAGGAACGGATCCCGCGCTTCCACGGGGAGGACGCGCTCGCCGGCTGGGCCCGGGTCGTCGATGCCGTACACCGCGCCGGCGGCCGGATCGTTCCGCAGCTCTGGCAGGAGGGCACCGGCCGGGTGACCGACGACGAGTCGGTGGCGAAGGCGGTCAGCCCGTCCGGGCTGGGGCTGGACGGCAACCCGGCGGGCCGGGCGGTGAGCCTCGCCGAAATCGACGAGGTGGTCGCGGCCTTCGCCGCCGCGGCGGCCGACGCCGAGCGCCTCGGCTTCGACGGTATCGAGCTGCACGGAGCGCACGGCTACCTCATCGACCAATTCCTCTGGTCCCGTACGAACCGGCGCGCCGACGCCTACGGCGGTGACGAGGCGTCCCGGTTCCGCTTCGCCACCGAGATCGTCGCGGCCGCGCGCGCGGCCGTGTCGGCGTCCTTCCCGATCATCTTCCGGCTGTCCCAGTGGAAGGCGCACCACTACACCGCCAAGGTCACCGAGACCCCCGAAGAGCTGGAACGCCTGCTGACCCCGCTGGCCGAGGCGGGCGCCGATGTCTTCCACGCCTCGACACGCCGCTACTGGGAGCCGGAGTTCGACGGTTCGGAGCTGAACCTCGCCGGCTGGGCGAAGAAGCTGACGGGCCGGCCCACCATCACCGTCGGCTCCGTCGGACTGGACAGCGTGTTCCTGGAGGCTGTTGATCAGGGCAAGGTGAAGGGGGTCGCGGGTATCGACCCGCTGCTCGACCGGCTGGAGCGGGACGAGTTCGACCTGGTGGCCGTCGGGCGCGCGCTGCTGGCCGACCCCGAGTGGGCGGCGAAGACGATCGAGGGACGGGCGGACGAGCTGGTGCCCTTCGACGGCGGCGCGCTGACGACTCTGCGCTGAGAGCCTGTCGGCACAATGACGGGACGAGCCGGCCCCCTTGGTACGTACCGGGAATGGTACGTACATGGAAGGGCCGGCCGTCCCCGCATGGCCGCGTCCGCGTTCCCGTTCCGGTCTCCGGCCCGTCAGTCCCAGGCGCGGCGTTCGTCGTCCCGGGGGGCGTGGACGACCATGGGGGCGCCGGGGCCGTACGTCATCACGGGGCGCGAGGCGTCCCAGGCGGGCCAGCCCGGATCGCCGGTGGCCGCGAAACGCACCCAGTCGCCGTGCATGGTGTCCGCGAGGGACTGCGGCGCCCCGGTGCCGGTGAGCGAGAGCGTGGCCGGCTCCCGCAGGGTGTCGAAGACGAAGCCGATCTCCAGGGCGTGGCACGCGCCGAGCCGCCGGACCGGCGAGGGCCAGGCGAACTCGTAGAAGTAGGTGGCGGCCGGGGCCTTTTGGCGCGCGTCGGCGAGCCGGGTGAGCGGGATACGCAGCAGCCGGTCGGTGGCGAGCGCGCCGAGCAGCTCCCCGGGCGACGCGTCCGGCCGGTTGGCCCGGTACACCGCCGCCGTCCGGCCCCGTATCCCGAACCGGGCCATGGCCAGCCGCAGCGCGACCGGACCGATCCGGTCGAGCGCACCGCTGGGTATGAACCACAGCCGGTACTCCTCCGAGGTGGTCCCCATCAGCAGACCGATGTCCGCGCCCTGCCCCGCCGCCAGCGCGGCGGCCGGGTCACGGGGCAGCACCTCGCCGTCCACCACGAGATCGAAGCTCGCGCCGCCGCCCAGCGGGCTGCCCGCGGTGACGTCGCGCTGCGCCCGCAGCAGCCGGTCGCGGTCCACCCCGGCGAGGGCCGCCGCCGTGGCCGGGACCCCCAGCCGCCGGGCGATGCGCCGCGTGGTGCGCCGCCCCCTGGCCGGGGCTACGGCGGACGGGACGCCGCTCTGCAGCACGGCCCGCCGCAGCAGGCCGGCGGAGAGCGGGGAGGCCAGGATCCCGGCGACGGAGAACGCCCCGGCGGATTCGCCGAAGACGGTGACCCGTTCGGGATCGCCGCCGAAGGCGGCCACATTCCGCCGTACCCACGCGAGCGCCGCGAGCTGGTCCCGCAGCCCCAGGTTGGCGGGCGCGTCGGGGAACACCCCGAACCCCTCGATACCGAGCCGGTAGTTCAGCGACACGAGGACCACGCCGTCCCGGGCGAACGCGGCGCCGTCGTACGTGGGAACGGCCGACGAGCCGTGCCGCAGCGAGCCGCCATGGATCCAGACCATCACGGGCAGCCCGGCGCCGCCCGGATCGGGGGTCCACACATTGAGGTTCAGGCAGTCGTCCCCCGGCACCGACGGATCGGGCAGTATCCGGTCCAGCGGCGGGTCGTAGGGCAGCTTCGGAGCGGTCGGCCCGAAGGCGGAGGCATCACGGACACCGTCCCACGGCGGGGGCGCGGCCGGCGGGCGGAAGCGATACGGGCCGACGGGCGCCGCCGCGTACGGGATACCGCGGAAAACGGCGACCCCGCGCTCGATCCGGCCGCGCACCCGGCCGTATTCGGTGCCGACGACAGGGGCCGCCGCGGTTTCACTGATCATCCGTCTGTCCTCCCTTCCCTCGTGCATGCCTCATACGGCATACGACCCTTATGCGTCCCCCGTGCGTCCCGCATACATCCTTCACGCATAGTGATCCGGTGCCCGCACACCGGGCATCCGCTCACCGAGCCCCGCACCCCGCCGAGCAAGGAGCACGACCATGACCACCGTCACCGCGCCCCCCGCCGCCACTGTCGCGCGGCTGCGCGCCACCTTCAACACCGGCCGCGGCAGGCCGCTCTCCTGGCGGCTGGGACAGCTCGACGCCCTGCGCCGGCTGCTCACCGAGCGGACCGACGCACTCCAGGCGGCCCTGCTCGCGGATCTGGGCAAGAATCCGGCCGAGGCGTACCGCGCCGAGATCGGCTTCACCCTCAACGAACTGGACCATACGGTCGAGCATCTGGAGGAGTGGCTGCGCCCCAAGCCGGCCGCCGTCCCCGACGCCTTCCTCCCCGCCGGGGCCCGGGTCGTACGGGATCCGCTCGGGGTGGTGCTGATCATCGGCCCGTGGAACTACCCTGTACAGCTCGTGCTCGCACCGCTGGTGGGGGCTCTCGCCTCGGGCAACACCGTGGTCATCAAGCCCAGCGAGCTGGCGCCCTCGACCTCGGACGCCCTCGCCGAGCTGGTGCCCCGGTATCTCGACAACGAGGCCGTCGCCGTGGTCCAGGGCGCGGTCCCGGAGACCACCGCCCTGCTGGAGCAGCGCTTCGACCACATCTTCTACACCGGCAGTGGGCCGGTCGGGCGTATCGTCATGACCGCCGCCGCCCGCCATCTCACCCCCGTCACGCTGGAACTGGGCGGCAAGAGCCCGGCCGTGGTCGAGCCGGGCGCCGATCTGGAGGTCACCGCTCGGCGGATCGCGCGCGGCAAGTTCGCCAACGCGGGTCAGACGTGTGTGGCGCCCGACTACATCCTCGCCATCGGCGAGACGGCGGCGCAGCTGGAGCCGCGGCTGACCGCCGCCGTCCTGTCCCTGTACGGGGACGACCCCAGGGGCAACCCGAAGTACGGGAAGATCGTCAACGAGCGGAACTTCGACCGGCTGATCCCGTTCCTCGGAGACGGGCGCGTCGTCCTCGGCGGTGGCAGTGACCGCGCGGCCCGCCATATCGACCCGACCGTACTGGCCGACGTCCCGCCGGACGCCCCGGTGATGCGCGAGGAGATCTTCGGCCCCGTGCTGCCGATCATCTCCGTACCGGACCTGGACGCGGCGATCGCCTTCATCAACGACCGCGACAAGCCGCTGGCGCTCTACGGGTTCACCGAGTCCGAGGAGACCAAGCGGCGGCTGACCGAGGAGACTTCCTCCGGCGCGCTCACCTTCGGGCTGCCCGTCTCCCATCTGGCGATGCCGGAGCTGCCCTTCGGCGGTGTCGGCGCGAGCGGCATGGGGCGCTATCACGGTGAGTACTCGATCGACACCTTCAGCCATGCGAAGGCGGTCGTCGACAAGCCACTGAGCTGACCCACCGTCAGCCAGGTCCTGCCCGGCGTCGGCCAGGTGCTGCCCGGCGTCGGCCAGGTGCTGCCCGGCGTCAGCCAGATGCTGTCCGGCGTCGGCCAGGTCCTGTCCGGCCGAGCTGCGGCGCGGCGGGCCGGTCTCGGTGCGCGAGATCACGTTGACCCCGAGTGACGTTCCCCGGGAAGGTTGGGTGCATGACCCATGCATCTGTACCGCCCCCGAGGGCTGCCCTCTTCACCGACGGGGGCGTGCGGTGCGCGGCGTACTGACCGGATTCGGCGTCATCGCGATCGTCATCGGCGTCGGCTATCTGATAGGTCGGCGCAAGTATCTCGGGGACAACGGACGCGAGGTGCTCACCAAACTCGCGTTCCACGTGGCCACACCGGCGCTGCTGTTCACGACCCTGGCCCAGGCCGATCTGTCGGTGGTCCTCTCCAGCAGACTGCTGATCACCGCGCTCAGTACGGCGGCCGCCGCCGGTGTGTTCGTGGCGGTCGCGCTCGTACGCCGCTGGGACGTGGGGGCCACCACGATCGGCGCGCTCTGCTCCAGCTACGTCAACGCCGGGAATCTCGGCATCCCGATCGCCGTGTACGTCCTCGGTGACGCCTCACTGGTGGCGCCCGTCCTGCTCTTCCAGCAGATCGTGGTCACACCGATCGCGCTGACGGTGCTCGATCTCTCGGGCTCGGGCGAGAAACGACCGGTGTGGCAGCGGGTGACGACGCCGCTGCGCAACCCGGTCGCGGCCAGTTCGCTGTGCGGAGTCGCGGTGGCGGCCACGGGGGCGACGGTACCGGGGCCGGTACTGGACCCGCTGATCCTGATCGGCAACATGTCCGTCCCCGCGGTGCTGCTCGCCTTCGGCATCTCGCTGTACGGCAGCGCCCTGCCGGGCCGGGGCCCCGACCGCCGGCCGGTGCTGCTGTCCGCGGTCCTGAAGTCCGTGGGCCAGCCGCTGGCGGCCTGGGCGCTCGGGGCCCTGGTCTTCGGGCTGCACGGCGCGGCCCTGCTCGATGTCGTGGTGACCTCGGCCCTGCCGGCCGCGCAGAACCTCTATACGTACGCGTCCCGTTATCGCGTCGCCGAGCGGCTGGCCCGCGAATCGATTCTGCTGTCCACGATGCTGTCGGTACCGGGGCTGGTGATAGTGGCGGCGTTCCTCGGCTGACGGCGGTTGTGCCACGTGGTCATGGGCCAATGGCGGCTGGGGGCACGGGGCACGGGGTCGCAGGGTCACGCCATCAGTCGAAGCTGTGGAAGCTGTCGGAGGTGTCGGAGGTGTCGAAGGCGCCGCTGTAGGCGTTGAGCGCGGGCTGGCCGCCCAGGTGCGCGTACAGCACCGTCGAGTCCTTGCCGATCTCGCCCGTACGCACCAGATCGATCAGCCCGGCCATGGACTTGCCCTCGTACACCGGGTCGATGATCATCCCCTCCAGCCGGCCGGTGAGCCGGATCGCCTCCAGCGTCGACGCCACCGGGACGCCGTAGCGTTCGCCCGCCCACCTTTCGAGCACGTTGATCTCGTCGTCGCGCAGCTCGCGCCGGAGGCCGATCAGGTCGGCGGTGTGCCGCGCGATACGCCCGACCTGTTCGCGGGTCTCGTCGATCCTGGCGGAGGCGTCGATACCGATCACCCGCCGCGGACGGTCCTGGCCCGCGAATCCGGCGATCATCCCGGCCTGCGTGGAACCCGTGACGCTGCAGACGACGATCGTGTCGAAGAAGACGTCGTGCTCGGCCTCCTGGCGCTCCACCTCGTACGCCCAGTTCGCGAACCCCAGCCCGCCGAAGGGGTGTTCGGAGGCCCCGGCCGGGATCGGGTAAGGTGCGCCGCCCTCGGCCCGTACCTCGTCCAGCGCCTGCTGCCAGGAGTCCTTGATCCCGATACCGAACCCCGCCGATCCGAGCCGGACATCGGCGCCCATGATCCGGGACAGCAGGATGTTGCCGGCCTTGTCGTTCACCGGGTCGGGCCAGTCGACCCACTTCTCCTGGATGAGCCGGGCCTTGAGACCGAGATGAGCGGCGACGGCGGCGACCTGCCGAGTGTGGTTCGACTGATACCCCCCGATCGATACGAGCGTGTCCGCGCCCTGGGCCAGCACGTCGGGGACGATGTACTCCAGCTTCCGGGTCTTGTTCCCGCCGTAGGCGAGACCGGAGTTGCAGTCCTCGCGTTTGGCCCAGACGCGGGCGCCGCCGAGGAACGCGGTCAGCCGGTCCAGTCTGTGTATCGGGCTCGGTCCGAAGAGCAGGGGATAGCGCGGGAAATCCTCGACGGCCACGGGGGAGGTCCTCTCTGCGGGAAGGCGTCTCCCGGTACGACTTTCCCCACGGCGCGCCACGTCAAGAGTCGGGCGCGATCCGAAAGACCGGGCCCCGGCGGGTGACCTGCGGCTTGCACGGGCCGTAACCGGCGCCGGTCCGGGCGGTGTCAGTCCAGCAGGCTCCCGAGGCGGCCCTCCAGCAGGACCAGCAACTCGCCCAGCGCGCCCGCCAGCCGCTCCTGACTCCGGGTGCCGAGGCCAGCCAACAGGGCTGCCTCGTAAGCCAGTTGCTCGGGCAGCAGACGGTCGAGCAACTCACGTCCCTCGGCGGTCAGGGACAGATGCGTGACACGGCGGTCCCGGTCGTCCGGCCGCCGGGCGATCAGTCCGCGCTCCTCCAACTGCCGCAGCCGCTTGGTCACCGCCGCCCCTGAGGCGAAGGTCTCCCGGGCGATCCGGCCCGGGGTCAGCTCCCGGTCCGTACGGCGCAGGGTCCCCAGGATGTCGAACTCGGGCCGGGTCAGTCCCTCCTGCCCGAGGGGCGCGTCGGCGGCCTGCTGGAGGAGCGCGGAACAGCGGTTGAGCCGCCCGATGACCGCCATCGGGGCGGTGTCCAGTTCGGGCAGTACCTGCTGCCACTGCCGCATCACGCCTGCGACGATGTCCTCGGCCACGGGTACGCTCCTCTGTTCCGGTTCCGGCGGACTCAGGGTACGGGCGGCCGTCGGCGCGGTCCGACGGACGAGCGGGGCACGTGGCGCGGGCGCGGGCCGCGTACGGCAGCGCGTGCGCCACGTGCCCCGGCGCTCCTGACCGGAAGCGGGCGGATCCGTGTGGTGCGCTTCGCCATGAGAAGAGATCAGCCAGTGTTTTATGAGTGAAAGAAATTTCGCTCTTCTTATCCCACCGCTACACAAAACTGGTCAAAGCGCGCAGAATGGATCTGTTGCGGCTCGATGCCGCGCATCGCGGTCTGACTTGCGCAATCGAAGGAGGCGAGTCGTATGGCCGACGTCTCACACACGAGGCAGGACGTCTCACAACGGCAGGACGTCTCACATACGAGGCAGGACCTGGCCGGTCATCCCGATGTCCCGGAGATGCGGGAGCGTTACAACCGCATGCTCGGCGGACGCGACGTGGCGCTCGTGGACGGACCGGTGTTTCTCGTCGGCCTGTTCTGTGCCGTGTCGCCCTGGATCATCCACTTCTCAACTACCCAGCCCGCTCTGGCGGCGCACAACCTCATCATGGGAGTCGCACTCGTGGTGATGGCTGTGGGCTTCACCGTCATGCCCCAGCGCATGTACGGCCTCAGCTGGGCCATGTGCCTCATGGGTGTGTGGCTGATCATCGCGCCCTGGATCGTCGGCACCGGTCCGGACAAGGGCATCATCTGGACCAACGCGGTCATCGGCGCGCTGACCATCCTGCTCGGTCTGGTGTGCGTGGGCGCGGCGATGAAGAGCGGCCGCAACCGCCGAAAGGCCTGAGTCGAGCGGTTCGGCCTGTCCCGGTACGCCGGGCGGGCCGGCCGCCGTCCCCCGGCGACGGGCACACCCCCGTGCGCCGCTGCTGAAAAGGGGTACGGCCTCCTGCCCGGCGAGCAGTCCCTTTCCCGGAGTCTGGGAAAGTGGGGCCATGCAGGCCATGACGCACACCGAACTCACCGATCTCGTCGACTCCCTTCTCGACGGGCCCTCGCCGCTTCCCGTCGTCTCCGCGGGCGACCCCGTGCTGCGGGGCCCCGCGGCCCCGTACGAGGGGCAGTTGGGGGACGCCCGGCTGGAGCGTCTGGTGCGCGTGATGCGCGAGACGATGCATGCCGCGCCCGGCGTCGGACTGGCGGCGCCTCAGGTCGCAATCCCCCTGCGGCTCGCGGTCATCGAGGATCCCGCCGAGGTGAGTGACGAGGTGCGGGCCGCACGGGGACGGGTTCCGCAGCCGTTCCGGGTGCTGGTCAATCCGTCGTACGAGCCGCTCGGCGACGACCGGGCCGCCTTTTTCGAAGGCTGCCTGAGCGTCCCCGGCTGGCAGGCGGTGGTTGTACGCCCCGCGCGGGTCCGGTTGCGCGGGCAGGACGAGCGGGGGCGGGAGCTCGACGAGGAGTTCTCGGGGTGGCCGGCCCGTATCGTCCAGCACGAGACGGACCATCTCGGCGGAACGCTCTACCTCGACCTCGCCGAGACGCGCTCGCTGTCCAGCACCGAGCACGCCGTCAAGCGTTGGTCGCAGCCCACCCCCGCCCTGGCGGCGGAGGAACTGGGCTTCACGCTCCCCACTTGCCGTGTCTCGGGAGAGTCCTGACACGTCCGTATCAGGACAGCGCTGTCGCTTGGTTGGGCAGCCACAGGACAGGCGCCGACGCAGGACAAGCGCCGGACAGGGCTCCTAGGCGACCGTGAGAACGATCTTGCCTTGGATGTGCCCTCGGGCGGCGCGTTCGTGTGCCGCTCGGGCATCCGCGAGCGGATACGTGCTGTCTATCGCGGCGCGGACCGTGCCCGCGTCGAGCAGGCGTCCCAGTTCGGCGAGTTGCGCGCCGTTCGAGCGGACCTGGGTGGCCGAGACCGCGACGCCCAGCTTCGCGGTCTCTTTGTCGTCGTAGTCGCCGAAGAACACCGGGTACAGGGCGCCGCCGCGCTTGAGCGTGCGCAGGAAGCGTTTGCTGTCGGGGCCGCCGACGGCGTCGAGAACGAGGTCGACGTCGTGCACGAGCTCCTCGGGACGAGTCTTGGTGTAGTCGATGAACTGGTCGGCGCCGAGCTCCCGCAAAAACGATTCATGCGCGCCCGATGCCACCGCGATGACCTGTGCGCCCTTCCATTTCGCCAGTTGCAGTGCGAAGTGCCCCACGCCGCCCGCGGCGCCGTTGATGAGCACCGTCGTGTCGGCGTCGAGTGTCATTGGGCGATGCCGCGCCGCTTGGAAGGGCGAGGGGTGATCGTGTCCGAGCTCGATCAGGAACTGCCACGCGGTGAGCCCGGCCATGGGCGCCCCGGCGGCGTGCACGTGGTCGATGCCGGCCGGCTTGCGTGCGAGGTCCGACGCCGGCGCGGCCACGTACTCGGCATATGCGCTGCCGTCGAAGCTGGGAAAACGCAGAAGACCGAAGACTTCCTCACCGACGGAGAGGCCGTCCACATCCGCGGCGACGGCCTCGACGACGCCCGACACGTCCGTCCCCGGAATCACGGGCAAGCTGAACTTCGGCCTCGTCTCCGGAGGCAGGTTGGTCAGCCCGTCGCGCAGGTACCAGTCAGGAGGATTGACGCCGACCGCGTGAACGCGAACGAGCACCTCACCCGGCTCCGGCTCGGGAGTGGGCACCTCGTCGTAACGCAGAACCTCGGGGTCGCCGTGTTCATGGAGCCGGACCGCCCTCATCGTGTGTTTCGGCATCATTTTCTCCTGCCCGCACCGCGGGATAGGCTGATCGGATCAGTGGTCCATATATCCGGACCACTGATCCGAATATATGGACCACTGATCCGGATAGTCAAGAGGGACAGATGCGGGCCGACGCCAGGAAGAACCGTGACCATCTGCTCGCAGTCGCGGGCGCCGTCATCACCGAGCAAGGCGTCGACGCATCGCTGCGCGACATCGCACGCAGAGCCGACGTAGGGCTCGCCACGCTGCTGCGGCACTTCCCGACGCGCGAGGCCCTGCTCGACGCCCTCCTCCGCGCGAGCTTCGACGAGCTGACGGCAAAGGCGGGCGAGCTCGAAACGTCGAGCTCGCCCGAACACGCTCTCGTTTCGTGGCTACGCGACTGCGTCGCGTGGACAACCGAGTACCGGGGCGTGACCGTGCTGATGGCAGCCGCCATCGAGGACACCGAATCCGCGCTCCACGCCTCGTGTGTCACCCTGCGCGCGGCCGGTGCGCGGCTCCTCACCCGTGCCCAGGCCGCGGGCATGGCACGGAGCGATATCGACGGCACCGATTTGTTTGCGCTGGTAGCCATGCTCGCCTGGCTCGGCGATCAACCCTCGCTCGCACCACGCGCCGATCACCTCTTCGAGGTGGTCGCGAGCGCGATTCTGACCAGCGCGGGGAGCGGCCATGTCAAGGGAGAACGCCGCCCTCGGGTCCGTAGCTGAAATCGTCGCGCATGCGGCCGCCGCGCCGGCGGTTCGGACGGTGACGTGTTCGCGAGCTCACCGGATTCTTCGGCCCGGCCGAAGATGTCACCACTCCTGGGAGTTCCGGACGAGGCGTCAGATTCCCATGTTCATGCCGGGGCCGCTGTGGCAGACTCCCCGGTGTAACGGTGGCGCTCGGGGGGTGCTGTGGTGCGTAGAGGTGGGATGTGAGCGAGCCGCGCTCCGCGCCGACGATCGGCCAACTCGTCCTCAGCAAGCAGTTGCAGACCCTGCGCGAGGGCGCGGGCCTGAGCCGGGAGCAGGCGGGCAGGCTGCTGCGTGTCACCGCCGCCACCGTCCGCCGGATGGAGACGGCCGAGGTCTCGCTCAAGATCCCCTACGTGCAGATCCTGTTACCCGCGTACGGCGTGCCCGCCGACGAGGCCGAGATCTTTCTGCGACTGGCCGACGAGGCGAACGAACCGGGCTGGTGGCAGCGGTTCCACGACATACTCCCGGACTGGTTCAGCGGATACGTGAGCCTCGAAGAGGCCGCCACGACCATTCGCTCCTACGAACCGCACTTCGTACCGGGGCTGCTCCAGACCGAGGAGTACGCCCGCGAGGTCCTCACCGCGGGCGCCCTGGGTCGGATGACCGACCCCGGCAGGATCGAACGCCATGTCGCGCTGCGCAAGCGGCGCCAGGCGTTGCTGACCCGCGCGGAAGCCCCGACCCTCTGGGTCGTCCTGGACGAAACGGTACTGCGCAGACCCGTCGGCTCGTCGGCCGTGATGCGGGCACAGATCGACCGGCTGCTCGAGGCGACGGAACTGCCCAATGTGACGATTCAGATAGCCGAGTTCGCCGCGGGCCATCACCCCGGCACCTACAGTCCGTTCGTGCTGTTCCGCTTCGATATGCCCGAAGTGTCCGACATGGTGTACATCGAGTATCTGACCGGTGCTCTCTATCTCGATCAGGACGCCGAGGTCACCGAACATATGCGGGTCATGGACCGGATGGTGGCCCACGCGGAGTCCGCGAGCCGGACGAGACAGCTCCTCACCACGTTCCGGCGGGCGATCTGAGGTACCGTGCCTGCCATGGGTACGTACTCGAACTTCCGTGCAGCGGAGCCGCGCCACAGCGGCCCCCACGGTGAGTGCGAGCCCCGCGGCCACAGCTTTCTGCGTCGCCGCGGCCGGGTGGGATCTCCCCCGGCCCGTTCCTGTCGCTGATCCGCGACGCCACCCGTAGCCCCACCGGCCTGTCGTCGACGGCCCGTACGCTCCGGGATCCTGCTCCGCCGAACTGCCCTGTGTGGTGCCTCCCGTCGTTACCCCAGAGGAGACCCGTGACCATCGCCGCCCCCTCCGCCGCCTCCACCCCCTCCGCCGCCTCCGTATCCTCCGCACCGTCCGTGTCACCCGTACTGCGTGATCACCGCATACCCGCCGACGGCCTGTACGAAGGCCCCCGCGCGCTCCGCCGCCTCCCGGAGAAGTGGGAGGACCGGCCCTACGAACTCTTCGACGTCGTCCCGCAGGGACGGATCATCGGCGCCGAGATCCGCGGGCTCGACCTGTCCCTCCCGCCCGCGCCCGCCGTGCGTGACGAGCTCAACCGGGCGCTGCTGGAGTGGAAGGTGCTCTTCTTCCGCGGGCAGCATCTGTCGTCCGAGGCGCAGCGCGCCTTCGCCCGCAACTGGGGCGAGTTGGAGACCAATCCGCTGCTGGCCACCGGCGACGCCCCGGAGGTGGTCCGGTTCGACCGGAGCGCCGTGCCCACCTTCGAGAATGTGTGGCACACGGATGTGACGTTCCGTGAGCGGCCCGCGCTGGGCGCGGTGCTCCAACTGCGCGAGGTGCCGCCGGTCGGTGGTGACACGATGTGGTCCTGCATGGCGGCGGCGTACGACAATCTGCCGCAAGGCGTGAAGGATCGTATCGACGGCGCCCGTGCCGTGCACGACTTCGTCCCGGGCTTCGCGCGGTTCTCCTCACCCGCCCAACTGGCCCCGTTCCAGGAGCTGTTCCCGCCCGTCGAGCATCCCGTCGTACGGCGCCACCCCGAGACCGGCCGGCGGATGCTGTTCGTCAACACCTCCTTCACCACCCGGATCGTGGGGCTGGAGCGTGCGGAGAGCGACCGGCTGCTGCGCCTGCTGTTCCAGCAGGCCCATGTGCCCGAGTACCAGGTGCGGTTCCGCTGGCAGGCGGGGGACATCGCCTTCTGGGACAACCGCGCCACCCAGCACTACGCGGTCAACGACTACGCTCCGCACCGCCGCGTGGCCGAGCGCGTCGCCATCGCGGGCGACCGGCCCTTCTGACGGCGCCGCAACTGCCGCGGCCCCCGGATGTCGCCGCCGCGTGGCGATGTCGTGATGGGATGGATTGTCATCCTCTGTAGCCGAATGCCGGGCCTCTACCCTGATCCGGTCAGCTATGGAAAGTGGGACATATGTGTCTGTCACCGACGAATACCTCGCCGACAACGCGAAGTGCGCGGCTGCCTGCGGGGGCCACCTGCCCCTTCCCCTCTCCGTGCCTCTCCGTGGCCGCGGACCGCGATCAGCCCAGTCCGCCCGCCCGTTCGGTCAGTGGTCTTGCCGTGCCGGAGGACGGTGTTCATCCTGACCCCGAGCCGCTCCGCGAAGGGCGTTCTTGACAGCGATCTCCCCGGGGGTTCAGGATGCGCGGGTGAACCTGTCAGACAGCCAGACAGCTGGCGAACCGCTCAAGCGGATCAGCGCCCTGGAAGCGGTGCTCGGTCATCTGCGCGGTGCCATCGAGCGCGGCGAGTACGCCGTGGGGGAGAAGCTCCCCTCCGAGGCGGAGCTCTGCCGCCGCCTGGAAGTGAGCAGACCCGTGCTCCGGGAGGCGCTGCGCGCGCTCCAGACCATGGGCCTCACGGCCTCGCGCACCGGTAAGGGCACCTTCGTCCTCTCCCACGGCCCGGTCGAGGACCCGACCTTCGGTGACTACTCGGCGAGCGACCTCCTTGAGGTGCGCCGCCATGTGGAGATCCCGGTGGCCGGTTACGCGGCGCTCCGCCGCACCCCCGAGGACCTCGACCATCTCGCGCATCTGCTGGAGCGGATGGAACGGGAGACCGACACCACCGCGTGGGTGGCGATGGACACCCTCTTCCATCTCGCGGTCGCGCGGGCCGCCCAGAACCCCGTCTTCCGGAGAGTCATCGAGGAGATCCGGGACGCGCTGTCCCGCCAGTCGGCGTTCCTCAACGATCTGGGCGGCCGGCGCGAGCAGTCGAATCAGGAGCACCAGGCGATCGTCGACGCGCTCGTCGACCGTTCCGAGCACGACGCCGTGGACGCCATGACCCACCATCTGGCCCGCGTCGAGTCGACGTTGACCACCATCGTGCGCTCGCCGCGGCGCGCGGTGTCCGGCACAGAAGGCGAAGACCGGGCGTGAGTGAACCATCCCGCCGGCTCCCCGGCTCGCCGTGGAAAGCCGCTGCCGGGACCGCTGCCGCTGCCGGGACTTCCGCCGGTACCGGGACTTCCGCCGGTACCGGGACTTCCGCCGGTACCGGGACTTCCGCCGGTACCAAGAACGACAACGAGAGCTGAGCATGAGCCACCCCACCCCAGCGGGTGCCACCCCGCCACGCCCCGTACGGGGAGAGCCCCCCGCCGTCCGCGAACCGGCCCATGTCCCCGTCGCGCATGTCGTACGGGGAGGCGTCATCGAGGGCGTCCACCACGGCTCGGTCGTCGTCCTCGCGGCCGACGGCAGCGTGGAGTTCCGCGCGGGCGACATAGAGGCCGCTTTCTACCCCCGCTCGGCGCTCAAGCCCGTCCAGGCGGTCGGACTGCTGCGCGCCGGACTGCTGCCGCTCGACAGCGAGTCGCTGGCCCTCACCGCGGCCAGCCACTCCGGCGAGGAACGTCATCTGGCCACGGCCCGGCGCATCCTGGACGCCGCCGGACTGACCGAGGACGACCTGCGCAATGTGCCCGATCTGCCGTACGGCCCGGCGGTGCGTGACGAGTGGATCCGGGCCGGGCGCGGCCCGAGCCGGCTCGCCCAGAACTGCTCGGGCAAGCACGCCGCCATGCTGATGACGGCCCAGGCCAGGGGCTGGTCGCTGGAGAACTACCTCCACCCCGGGCATCCGCTCCAGCGGGAGATCGCCTCGGCCGTCGAGGAGTTGACCGGGCAGGCGATCGCCCGGGTGACGGTCGACGGATGCGGCGCGCCGCTGTTCGCCGTGTCCCTGCACGGTCTCACCCGGGCCGCGGCCCGGATCGCGACGGCCGCGCCCGGCACCGACGAGGGCCGGATCGCCCATGCCATGCGCGAGCACCCGGAGATGGTCTCCGGCAGCGGCCGGGATGTCGCCCGGCTGATGCGCGCGGTCCCGGGACTGCTCGCCAAGGACGGGTTCGAGGGCGTACAGATCGCGGCGCTGCCGGACGGGCGGGCCGTCGGCGTGAAGATAGCCGACGGCGCCGACCGCGCCAGGATGCCGGTGACGGCGGCGGCTCTCGCCAGGTGCGGGATCGACCCGGAGATCCTCGCCGGATTCGACCGCGCGCCGGTCATCGGGGGCGGACAGGAGGTCGGAAACCTGCGTGCGGCAGGCGCTCTGGTCCCCTTCTTCGCCCCGTCGGCAGGTTCGGTTCCGCCCGTCCCGTCCGCGCCGCCCGCCTCGTCCGTCGCGTAACACCGTTCCACGGCTTCGCCGTTCCGCCGTTCCGTTGCCCCGCCTTCCCGCCTTCCCTCGTCCCTTTGCTACGGGACACCCACCCTCAGCTCACGAAGGACCCGCGACATGACTGTCGGCCACCGCCGCGAACACGATCTGCTGGGCGACCGCGACATCCCCGCCGACGCGTACTGGGGAGTCCACACCCTGCGCGCCTCGGAGAACTTCCCCATCACCGGTACTCCGATCGCCGCCTACCCCCATCTGATCAACGCGCTCGCCGCCGTCAAGGAAGCCGCGGCCCGCGCCAACCAGGACCTCGGGCTGCTCACCGCCGGGAAGGCCGACGCCATCGCCGCCGCCTGCCGGGAGATCAGGGACGAGGGCCTGCTGCACGACCAGTTCGTCGTGGACGTGATCCAGGGCGGCGCCGGTACGTCGACCAATATGAACGCCAACGAGGTCATCGCCAACCGGGCGCTGGAGATCCTCGGTCACGCCAAGGGCGACTACCACGAGCTGCACCCGAACGAGGACGTCAACCTCAGCCAGTCGACGAACGACGTCTACCCGACCGCCGTCAATGTCGCCACGATCATCGCCGTACGGGAACTGCTCGACGCGATGACGATCCTGCGCGAGGCGTTCGCGGCCAAGGCGGAGGAGTTCCGCGAGATCCTCAAGATGGGCAGGACCCAGCTCCAGGACGCGGTGCCGATGACCCTCGGCCAGGAGTTCTCCGCGTACGCGGTGATGCTGGAGGAGGACGAGTGCCGGCTGGCCGAGGCCGTCTGCCTCGTCCATGAGATCAACCTCGGTGCGACCGCCATCGGCACCGGCCTCAACGCCCCGACGGGTTACGCGGAGGCCGCCCGCCGCCATCTCGCCGCCATCACCGGACTGCCCCTGATCACCGCGGCCAATCTCGTCGAGGCCACCCAGGACTGCGGCGCCTTCGTCCATCTCTCCGGCGTACTCAAGCGCATCGCGGTCAAGCTCTCGAAGAGCTGCAACGATCTGCGGCTGCTCTCCTCGGGACCGCGCGCGGGCTTCGCGGAGATCAACCTGCCACCGGTGCAGGCGGGTTCGAGCATCATGCCGGGCAAGGTCAACCCGGTGATCCCCGAGGTCGTCAATCAGGTGGCCTTCGAGGTGATCGGCAACGACGTCACCATCACCATGGCGGCGGAGGCGGGGCAGCTCCAGCTCAACGCCTTCGAACCGGTCATCCTGCACTCCCTCTCGGAGAGCATCACCCATCTCCGGGCCGCCTGCGTCACGCTCGCCGAGCGCTGCGTGTCCGGTATCACCGCCAATACCGAGACCATGCGCGCGAGCGTGGAGAACTCCATCGGGCTCGTCACCGCGCTCAACCCGCATATCGGCTACCTCGCCGCGACCGAGATCGCCAAGGAGGCCCTCGCCTCCGGGCGCGGTGTCGCCGAACTGGTCCTGGAACGAGGGCTGCTGCCGGCCGACCGGCTCATGGCCCTGCTGCGCCCGGAGGTGATCGCGGGTACGGGTACGGGAACGGAGGCGAGGGCGGGGGCGGCCTGACAGAGAACCGCGCCCATGCCTCGGCCCGCCCGTGACGCCCTCCGCCCGCCGGTGGAGGGACGCGTGTCCTCTGTCGTCTCCACGCGTTACACCGATCATGAACGCGTATCGATTTCTCACCGCCGCCGCGGCAGGCTCCGCGCTGCTCGCCGCCGTCGCCCCCGCCGCCCAGGCGGTCGAATTCGGCTCCACCCTGAGCAGCACGGCGCAGACCGCGGCGACCGTGGGCACCAAGGCCGAGCCCGTCGTGGAAGGTGTCCTCGGAGGCAAGGTCGACAAGAAGGTGGGCGCCGTGAAGGGCGCGGTGAAGGCCGGGGCCGACGCCGTGAAGGCGGGGAACGATCTGATCAGCTGAAGGGATTGACGGTGGGGGCGGTGCCGGGCCGGCGCCGCCCCACCGTCATGTCACGGGCCGGAATCCCAGGGATCCCGCGAAAGGGGTCAGGCCCGTCCCCCGGGCGGACGTCGCTACTTCGGGCTCACTCGTCCAGGCATGGTTGCCCGCTGCCACACATGCGTCAACAATGCCCATGACAAAACCGAAGGAACTTCGGTCACAGAGAGGACCCCACATGAGAAAGCCTCTCCTCGGCGCGCTGCTCGCCGTTCTGCTCCTCGGAGCGGGAGCGGCACCCGCCATGGCCACAGGCCATGACGCGGGCGCGCCCACGAAGGCCGCCGGGATCGCGGCACCCGCCCAAGCCAAGGTCCAGGCAGTCGACTTCGCCGGAACGGTGGCGCTCAGCAACTGTTCCGGCTCCGTTGTCCGTACGCCCGCTTCGCAACCGAGCGACCCCGCTCTCGTGCTGTCCAACGGCCACTGCCTGGAGAGCGGCATGCCCGCCGCCGGCCAGGTCATCGTGGACCGGGCATCCACCCGCACCTTCAGCCTGCTGAACTCCTCGGGCACCGGCGTCGCGACCCTGCGCGCCAGCAAGATCGCGTACGCGACGATGACCGACACCGATGTGTCGCTGTACCAACTCACCAGCACCTACGCGCAGATACAGAGCTCGTACGGGATATCGGCGCTGGAACTCAACGCCACCCGCCCGGTCCAGGGCACCGCGATCAAGGTCGTCTCCGGCTACTGGAAGCGGATCTACAGCTGCAACATCGATGGATTCGCCTACCAGTTGAAGGAAGGGAGCTGGACCTGGAAGGACTCGGTCCGCTACACCTCCGCGTGCAACACGATAGGCGGTACCTCGGGCTCGCCCGTGATCGACAACACCACCGGCAAGGTAGTCGCCGTCAACAACACCGGCAATGAGAGCGGCGGGCGCTGCACGGTCAACAACCCGTGCGAGGTGGACGAGAACGGCACGGTGACCGTGCGTCAGGGCATCAACTATGCCCAGGAGACCTACGGGATCGTGCCGTGCGTCGGCACCGGCAGCAAGATCGACCTGAACCGTACGGGCTGCACCCTGCCCAAGCCGTAGGACGCGGGCCCCGCACACACGGCGTGGCGTCGCCGGGGGACCGGCGGCGCTGTGGGCGGGGCGGATGGACCACACCGTTCGAGCTCCGCCGGCCCTGCCGCACCTCGCGAACTCGGCTCGCTCTCCTCAGCCGGGGCCAGGGGCGGCCGG
Organism: Streptomyces sp. NPDC102274; assembly: GCF_044766385.1. Taxonomy (NCBI): domain Bacteria; kingdom Bacillati; phylum Actinomycetota; class Actinomycetes; order Kitasatosporales; family Streptomycetaceae; genus Streptomyces; species Streptomyces sp. NPDC102274. Next base: position 140,339 of record NZ_JBIWLW010000010.1, read on the forward strand.
CGGTTCCGTGACGCCGACGAAGTTCCTCGCCACGGGCCGGATGCGGACCGACCACCCCAGCGCGGTCAGGTCGTCCGTGAGCGTCCGGGCATCGTGGAATACCTTCACGATGCGGTACTGGCTGCCGTCATCGAGTCGGCGCAGCGCCGCGGGGACGGGCTGATCCGTCAGGACTTCCTCCTCGGCGGCCACGGCGGGACCGTCATCGATGAAGATCGCTTTGCCGCCCGGGGCGAGGGCGGCGGCGACGGCGTTCCAGAAGTCGGGCAACCGCGCCGGCGGAACATGGGAAAGCCAGAAGGCGAAGAACACGGTGTCGTAGCGCCGCGGCGGACGCCACTCGAACACGTCGGCCTGAATGAACTGAACACTGGGCGAGGCGGTACGCGCACGGGCGAGGGCCAACACCTCGGCTGCCGCGTCGACAGCCGTCACCGAACGCGCCCTCGCGGCAATCCTCGGGGTCCACTGACCCGTTCCGCAGGCCAACTCCAGCACATCCCCGGCGATCGGGAGTTCATCGACGACGGTCAGCAACTCCCGCAGGTCTTCGCGCTCCGCATAGGGCCGGTCGTATTCGGCGGCTCCGGCCCTGTAGTAGGCCCTCTGTTCTGCGAGCAGTGCGTCGTCATCCATGCGGGTTCCTCTCATCCGGGTTCGCTCGATGGTGGTCACCACCTCGCACGTATACGGTCTCGGCGAGGCGGTCGACGCCGAATCCGCTGATCAGCAGGCGTTCCTTACGGTTACCGGTGAGCAGCTGGCTCCATTGAACGAAGCCGCCGTCGCCGACTTCCAGCTGTTGGCCTCCGATATTGGTGTAGATCTTGAAGCAGACGCCGGTGTAGTAGCCGCGTCCGGTGGCCCGGTCGGGGTCCTCACACACCTCGACTCCTGGCAGTCCGGCGAGGTCGTGGCGCACCTGCTCCAGCGTCGGACCGGTCGCGTCCTCCGGAAAGGTCAGCCGGATCCGTGTGTCCTGTGCCCCGACATCGGCCATGGCCCGCGCGGCGAATCGTAGGTGCTCGACCAAGTGCCGCCGCTCGAAGAGTCGGTTGCCGGTGTCCCGGCCCGCGGTCACCAGACCGAAGAGCTGAAAGTGGGCGAGCATTCTTGGGTCGTCGGTCCACTGGGCACGCGCCACTCGCTGGCTCGCAGCAAGCCGCACCGGCGCGTTCGAGCGCGGGTCGACGGCCAGGGCGAGGGAGCGTCGGTGGGATGCCTCCAACGCCAGTGCGTTCGTCGGGTCGGCGGCCACCTCGCTGCCCCGGACAGTCGCGATCACCTTGCGCGGATCGACGGTCGCGACGGCCGAATGCGTGGCCAGCGGCACAACCGGGGCGAGCACGAGAACCTCGAAGTCGTCGGGCAACGCCGACACCAACGCGTCCTCGGCGCGGCGCAGCGCTGCGAAGCCGACCGGCGCTGGGGCCACGAACCGATCGCTGCGATAGCGCCGCATCACCTCGGCCGGCGAGACCTGGTCCGCCCGGCGCCGGAACACCTCCAGCAGCAGCGTGGTCAGATCCGCGCCCGACATCCCGTCGGCCAGCAGCTCCAACAGTTCCGGATCGCCGGCCCGTGCCAGAACCCGACGCAACGCCGGGTTGAGGGGGACGTCTCCGGTGAGGTCATCGTGAGCCATGAACATGAGTATCACCATGCGGATGTCGGCTGGACCAGCGAGTTTCTGACACTTCGACGGTTATGCGGCGAGCGTGCGTGCCGGGCGCCGCCGGGCAGGCGGGACTTTGAAGACAGGCACTAGCATGCGTGTGATCGCGAGCGGAGCCGTCGGGGTGCCGGGGCCTCCGGAAGGCTGGGACGAGAGGGGCCGCTATGCGCGCCGAACAGTGGACCGGGGTCGTCACCCATCACGGCGAGGGCCCCGGCTGGGATCCCGGCGCCGGGCGGCTGAGGATTGTCGACCTGCTGGCCGGCGACCTCCTCACCTTCGACACCGAAGCCGACGGCGGCGGTGCGTACCAACGGTGGCATCTCGGCGAGGTCGCGGCGGCCTGGCGGCCCCGGCGCTCCGGCGGTGTGGTCGCGGCCGTCGAGCGAGGCTTCGTCCTGGTGGCCGAGGACGGCACGGTCACCCCCGGCGACGAGCTGTGGAGCGATCCCACGGTCCGGATGAACGACGGGGCCTGCGATCCGGCCGGGAACTTCTACTGCGGTTCCATGGCGTACGACGCCCGCCCCGGTGCCGGTTCCGTCCACCGCCTCGCCCCCGACGGTGCCACCTCTCTCGTCCACACCGGGGTCACCATATCCAACGGCCTCGCGTGGGCCCCTGACGGTGACTTCGCCTACTACGTCGACACCCCCACGCAGACCATCGCCCGGATCACGACCGACCCGTCGACCGGACACTTCTCCACCCCCGAGCCCTGGGTCACCATCGATCCGGGCGACGGCTCCCCCGACGGCCTGACCGTGGACGCCGAAGGGGGAGTGTGGGTCGCTCTGTGGGGCGGATCCGCCGTCCGCCGCTACGCCGCCGATGGCGCCCTGGACGAGGTGGTCGAGGTCAACGCACGCCAGGTCAGCGCCTGTTCGTTCGGTGGTGACAGCTATCGCCGGCTCTTCGTCACCACCTCGCGGCAGGGCCTCGCGGACGGCGACGACCCGGCGGCGGGCGCCGTGTTCACCGTCGACCCGGGGATCGCCGGACTCGCCCCGCTGCCGTACGCCGGATAACGGAGTCCAGCGGACCGCCGTCGGAAGCGGCGTCGATTTGCCGCCGGTTCATGCCACCCGGCCTCCAGTCCGACCAACGGTGGCTTCGCGGCTGAGGGCGGCACACATCAGCCGCACGCATGCCGCCTCGCCGTCGGGGGATGGGGGCCGGGACCGCCCGGGGGTTCACCGCCGGCGCAGGAGGGCCGCCCGGTCGACCTTGCCCGTGCTGGTCAGGGGCAGCTCGTCGAGCGCGACGACGCGCGTGGGGATCATGTACGACGGCAGGATGGCCCGCAGGGCGCGTACGACCTCGGCCTTCGAAAGCGGCTCGGCCGTCGGCACGTAGAAGGCGGCCAGCGTCCGCCCGCCCGGCCCCGTGGGCGCCACCACCGACGCGGCCCGGACGCCCGGGCACTGGAGGAGGGCGCTCTGCACCTCGCCCAGTTCGATCCGGTAGCCGCGCACCTTGACCTGGTCGTCGAGGCGGCCCAGGAACTCCAGGTCGCCGCTCGGCAGCCAGCGGGCGCGGTCACCTGTGCGGTACATGCGCTCGCCGGGGCGCTGGGCTCCCGGGTCGGGCAGGAACTTGGCAGCGGTGAGACGGGCGGCCGCGGCGTAGCCCAGGGCCACGCATGTGCCGGCGATGTACAGATCGCCCTCCTCGCCGAGGGGGCAGGGCCGCAGGTCGCCGTCGAGCACGTAGTAGCGGGCGTTCTGCATCGGTTTTCCGTAGGGGATGCTCGGCCACGCGGGGTCGACGTCGCTCACCCGGTAGTGGTTCGACCAGACGGTACATTCCGTGGCGCCGCCCAGCGCCACCACCTCTGCGTTCGGGAACGCGGCCCGGATCTGGTCCGGGAGCGGCACCGGGATCCAGTCGCCGCTGAGGAGGACCAGGCGGAGCGCGTCGCGCCCGGCGGGCTCGCGGGCCTGGACGAAGGGCATGACCATGGCCAGGGAGGCGGGCGCCGAGTCCCAGATGGTGATGGCCTCCTGTTCGAGCAGGTCCACCAGGGTGTCCGGCTCGGCGAGTTCCGCCGCCGACGCCAGCCGTATGGTCGCGCCGGCGGCCAGCACGCCGAAGATGTCGTAGACCGAGAGGTCGAAGCAGAAGGACGTGACGAACAGGATCTCGTCGGCGGGCCCGACCTCGTAGGTACGGTTCATCCAGTCGATGAGGTTCACCGCCGACCGGTGGGTGACGACGACTCCCTTGGGCGCACCGGTCGAGCCGGACGTGAAAATGGTGTAGCAGACGTCGTCGGCCGTCGGACCGGTGGCGAGGGGGGCGGTCGGCCGGAGGCCGACGTGATGGCCGGTCCACAGCGGCTCGCGGCCCGGTGCCACACGGTCGCGGGACGGCTCGACGCGGATGACGGCGTCGTACCGCTCGGCGAGTTCGCCCGTGAACTCCTCGGCCCGGCGGCGGTGGACGCTCGCGTGGGCCACCCCGGGCAGGAGTTCGGGGAGGCGCTCGACGAAGCGGGGCGGCACCCGGAGGCCGGGGTAGGTGCTGAGCCCGGGGTCGATGAGGTCGGCGAGGACGATGACGCCGTCATCGGCGAGCAGCCCGAGGAGCGAGTCGAGGACGCCGGTCAGGTGGTCGAGGTCCGGCAGGAACTGCACCGTACTGGCGAGCACGACGACGTCGAACGGGCCGTGTACCCGCTCGGCGGCCTCATGGGCGAAGCACACCACGCCGTCGACCTCGCCCCCGGCGCGGACCCCGGTCTCCTCGCTTCGGGCCACGGACACCGGGGAGGGGTCGACGGCGACGTAGCGGGACGCCCACGGTGCCAGGGCCTCGACGATCAGGCCGGATCCGCACCCGATCTCCAGGATCGAGGGCTGTTCGGCGGACGTCGCGGCCCGTACGAACCGCGTCACGTGGTCCTGGTAGCCCCGGACGTCATCCGCGGTGAAGGGCCGTTCCGAGCGGCGCGTGTTGAAGCCGGCGGCTTCGAGCGGGTCCGGGGAGCCGGACACGTAGTCGAAGAGGTCCGCGATCCGCTCGCGCCGGAAGGTGGCCGACCAGGAGAACTCCTCGGGGATGTCGGGGCACAACACGTGGCGGAGCGACGGCACCTCCCACCGGAACTCCTGTACGGAGGTCAGAGATACGCGGTCGGTCAGCACGGCCGCCACATTGAGCTGGTCGAGCAGCCCGACCACCCGGGGGGCGGGCCACGCCGGGTCGAGCGGGACGTAGGAGGCGCCGGCTTTGAGCACCGCGAGCATTCCGACGAGGGCCGAGGCGTCGCGCTCGCCGTAGACACCCACGCTGGAGCCCCGGCCCAGTCCCAGCTCGCGCAGCAGCCGTGCCAACCGGTTGGAGTGGCGGTCCAGTTCGCCGTGGGTGAGGACCTGCTTGTCGGAGGTCACGATCGCCGGGTGGTCCGGGTACCGCCGGGCGGCCTCGGCGATCAGCCCGGGGATCGTGGCGTCGTCGCGGAACGGCCGCGCGGTCTCGTTCCACCCGCTCCAGGGGGCGCCCGGAACGGACGTCGGCGGGGCGCTCACCGGGCCGGTGCCCGAAAGGCCTCGTGGGCCGCCAGCGCGCCGGTCAGTTCGTTCACCGTCGGGTGGTCGAAGAAGAGCCGGAGCGCCAGGCGCACGCCGAACAGGGCCCCGAGCGTGGCCATGATCTCGGCGACCAGCAGGGAATTCCCGCCGGCATCGAAGAAGTCCTCGTCGTCGTCGAAGTCGTCGTGCTCCAGTGCGTCGACCCACCGAACCCGCACCTGGGCGCGCAGCAGCTCAAGGTCCGGGCCATCGTGGCCGACGTGGTCCGGGCTCGCCACCCCGACCGATCCGAAATCGTTCACCGCTCTCTCCCGCCTTCTCTCTCGGTGCTCCGCTTCTTCAACCGGGTGTCAGTCTTGCCGTGGCGATCGGCCGTTGTCCGAGGATCTTTCAGAGATCAGTCAGGGTTGGCGCCCGAGGGCCGCGGTGACTGGTCATCCTCACGTGCATGGGAACAAACACGAAAAGTCGCTGGTTCGTCGGTGTCCCGCACGATGACCTCAAGGAGTGCGCGCTGTACGCCTTTCCGCACGCGGGCGCCGGCGTGACCACGGTGCGTCAGCTGTGCGTCGAGCTTTCCGACGCTTTCGACGCCTTCGCGGTACGCCTCCCGGGCCGGGAGTCCCGGCTCGGGGATCCAGTGGAGACCGTCATGCCAGAACTCGCCGACAAGCTCGCCGACGAACTGCTCCACCACGCACAGGGACGGCCGGTGGTGCTGTACGGGCACTGCGCCGGCTCGGCGATCGCCTACGAGGTGGCACGGCGCCTGGACCCCGCCCGGGTGCGGGCGCTGGTCGTCTCCTCGCACCCGGCTCCTGGGAGCGTCCGCCGCGAGCCCACGTGGGCGTTGCCGCGGCAGGACTTCCTCCAGCAGGTCGTGGCGGACGGGTACCTCCCGTCGCAGCTCCTCGCCAACGAGGAATTGCTCGACATCGTCGAGCCCGCCCTGCGCGCCGACTACGAACTCATCGAGACCTACGAGCTGGAGCTGTACGAGGGCGGTGCCACCGAGCCCGTCCCGGTTCCGACGGTGGCCGTGTACGGCCGCGACGACCACACCGTCGACCCCGCCCAGGTCGACGCATGGTCGGCGCTCACCACCGGGCCGTTCCGGGTCGTGTCGCTGCCGGGCAGTCATGACCTGCCGAGCAGCCGTCCGGCGGACCTGGCGGCGGCCATCCGCGAGGCCCTGGCGGCCGTCGCCTGAGCACGGGCGCGGGCCCGGCCCACCTGGCCAGCACGGACGTTCTCGTATGCGTCGAGGACGCCCCGGAGGGGCCGACGTGGTGGCCGGGCCTGCCGTGTCCGCGGCGCCCGGTCGGGTCTGGCAGACATCTGTCAGGCGGTCGGATGACTCAAGAATCCCTTCCTAGGGTGGGCTCACGAGTGGCGGCGGTTTCCGCTGGCCATGACAGGGGAGCCGCGCACCGGACGTCCGAGCTGCGCTGCGACGCGGGCCAGTGACGATCGAGAGTTTCTTCGGGGAGTCTGCATGGGTTCTGGCGGCGGTGTTTCTTCGTCGCAGGGGCGATGTGGCCTGAACAGGCTCTCGCGCCTGCCCCCAGCGCGCCGTACCGCGCCCCGCGGCCGCCCCGCGAGGTCGCGCTGTGTGCGCTCTTCGCCGCACCGCCCCCTGCCGAGCCCACCCGGCGGTGGAGCGGGCTATCGGCCACCGTCCGGAAAACCCTGCGCAGGATGACCGAAAGGTAACAGGATCATGGCGTCCCTCACGTACGCGCAACAGAGCATGTTCATCAACCGGTTCGAGGAGGTCGAGGCCGCGCTCCGGAAGCGGGACGGCGTGGCGCAGGCGGCCGTGGTCTCCCGCGAGAACCGGCTCGGGGAGCGCTGCCTGGTGGCGTACGTGGTACCCGAGGTGCCGGACGCGGACGTGACCAAGCACGTCGAGAAGTGGCGCGCGATCTACGACTCGATGTACGGCGACACCGCGCCGGACGCCACCGGGATCGGCGACGACTTCACCGGATGGAACAGCTCCTACACGCGTGAACCCATCCCCCTGTCGGAGATGCTCCAGTGGCGCGCGTCCGCGGTGAAGCGGGTGCGCGGTCTGGAGCCGCGCCGGGTGCTGGAGATCGGGGTCGGCTCCGGCCTCCTGCTCGGGCCGCTGGCCCTGGAGGCCGAGGTCTACTGGGGCACCGACTTCTCGGAGCCGGTCATCGAACGCCTCGGCGCCCAGGTCGGTATGGATCCGCGGCTGAAGGACAAGGTGACGCTGCGATGTCAGCCCGCCGACGTCGCCGACGGACTGCCGGCGGAGTACTTCGACACGGTCCTCCTCAACTCGGTCGTGCAGTACTTCCCCGACGCCGGCTACCTCTCGGGAGTCCTGGACGTCGCGCTCCAACGGCTCGCCCCGGGCGGCCGGATCGTCATCGGCGACATCCGGAACCACGGCACCCTGCGGGAGTTCCTGACGGCCGTCCACCACGCTCAGCGCCCCGATGACGAGCCGTCCGCCGTCCGGGCGGCGGTCGCACGCGCCGTGCTCCGCGAGACGGAACTCCACCTCGATCCGGGCTTCTTCACCGAGTGGGCCGACGCGCACCGCGATGTCGTGGCCGTGGACGTCCGGCTGAAGCCGGGATCGAACGGGAACGAACTCATCCGTCACCGCTACGAAGTCGTCCTGCACAAGCGGTCGAGCGGGCCGACGCACCTCGCGGACGTCCCCACCGTCACCTGGGGCTCGGACGTGCACCAGGTGTCCGGCCTGGAGGCCGAGCTGGCCCGGCACGGCGGCCGCCTCCGGCTGACCCGGATACCGAACGCCAGGCTGGTGAGCGAGGCGGCCGAGTGCGGGGTTCCCGCCATGGCGGAAGAGACGCCGCTCGACCCGCACGCGCTGGAGACCTGGGGCGAGGAGCACGGCTGTGCCGTCCTGTGCACCTGGTCGGCCGAGGCACCCGGCTGGTTCGAGGCGGTGATCGTGCCCGCGGACGGTACGCACTGCTACGGCGGCGTGTACCGGCCCATGGACACCCGGGCCAGGCCGCTCGCCAACGCGCCCGCGGTGTCCCGCCGGGCGTCGAAGCTGCCGGCGGTGCTGCGGCGGGATCTGGCGGCCGAACTGCCCGACCACTTGGTGCCGGACGACATCATGGTCATCGTACGCATGCCGCTGACCGCCCGCGGCAAGGTCGACCGCGCCGCGCTCCCCGAACCGGAGCGAGCAGGCGGTGATGAGGGCTCGCCGTACACACGGAACCTGTGAACGGCCGGATCGTCGACGCGATCACTGGATCGGCACGCGGAGCCGGCTTCCGTCGCGAACCGGACGTGAAGGCAATGGAGGAGAAATGGCAGTGAACCCGTTCGACGACGAGAACGGCGAGTTCTATGTGGTGGTCAACGACGAGGAGCAGCACGCGCTGTGGCCCACGTTCGCCGACATGCCCGGCGGCTGGCGGGTCGTGGCCGGGCCGGCGGGCCGCGCGGAGAGCATCGCGTACGTCGAGGAGAACTGGACCGACATGCGGCCCCGGGGCCTGCGCGAGGCGACGCCGGCGTGCTGAGGCGGGGCCGAACCCGCCACGCGGGTCGGGACGGTGAGCACGCCGAGCGGCCTGCGGGCGGACGGTGACTCCGCACCCCACCGGGGGCCGTGCCCGCCGACCCGCCTTCCCTGGACGTACAGACGTACAGCTGACGATCTCCGAAGACCCGCTCGCCGCCGTGGTGGGCCCTGTGCCGACGGACTCGACCGGGGCTCATCCGTGCCGAGAGGTCCATGGGCTTTCGTGGGACGGACCGGGATGTACGTGGGATGTACAGGGAGGACGTGCCGTGGGCGGTCGAAATTCCGACGTCGTTTTCGTCCGATGGCCGGCGCAGGCGGATCTGAGAACCCGCTGCCGGAAAGACGGGATGCCGCGACTACTCGTCGTGGAGGCAGGTGCGCAGCCGCCGATCAGCAACGACCCGGTCGAGGACTGGGTACGCCCCCCGTTGTCCCGGGATGACCTGGAGGCCCGGGTCACAGTCCTACAGAACCGTTTCGACAGCAATCGGGTACCGACGGTCGACTCGACCGGAACCCTGAGCTTCGGTCATCACTCCATCACCGTCTCCAGTACGCAGACCGAGTTGATGCGGCTGCTCATAGACCGCTTCGGTGACGTTGTGCACCGCACCGAGTTCGTGCAGTGCTTCGCCCTGCGGGCTCTGACACTGAACAGGAACTCGCTCGATCTGCACATCATGCGGCTCCGCCGCCGGCTCCTGCCCATCGAACTGTCCATCCGGACCGTGTGGGGGCGGGGCTACATGCTGGAGAACGCGGTCCCCGCCGAGGTCGTCCCGGTGACGAACGCCTCCAGTATCTGACGGGCACGAAACCGAAGGTCTGCCGCCGTAGTAGCAGCCCCCCCCGCGCGATCACGTACACGTCTGACGTCGTGCAGCACACGACAGAGCCCAGGGACCAACCGACCACTCGACACCGGAGATTACATTGGATTCCTCGACGACCAGCACTCTTTACGAGGTAGGAGACCTGCCCCCGCTCGGGACTGTCCCCAGTTCCATGTACGCATCGGTAATCCGCCCGGAACGGTACGGGAATCCGGCAACGGCCTTCCGGACGGAAGTCGTTGACACGCCCGAGGTTCCCCCCGGGTTCGTTCTCGTCGCGGTCATGGCCGCCGGCATCAACTACAACAACGTCTGGGCCGCCAAGGGACAGCCCGTTGATGTTGTGGCGGCACGTCAGCGACAAGGCAGCCCAGAGCCTTTTCACGTCGGCGGATCAGATGCCTCCGGAATCGTCTGAAAATTGGGAGCCGGCGTACGGCAGGTCAAGGTGGGAGATGAGGTCATCGTCTCGGCCGGCCTATGGGACGAGCACGATCCTGACATTCGGCTCGGCGTCGATCCCATGCTCGCGGCATCGCTGAAAGCGTGGGGCTACGAATCGAATTGGGGTTCGTTCGCCCAGTTCGCCCTGGTGGCCGAGTTCCAGTGTCTGCCCAGGCCTGCCAGGCTGAGCTGGGCGGAAGCCGCAGGATTTCTGCTGACCGGTGCGACAGCGTACCGGCAGCTCAACGGCTGGGCACCCAACACGGTTCAACCTGGGGATGGAGTCCTCATCTGGGGTGGCTCCGGCGGCCTCGGCTCCATGGCCATATCCCTGACCCGGCACATGGGAGGCAGGCCCATAGCCGTCGTGTCTTCACCGGAGAAGGCCAAGTACTGCCTCGACCTGGGTGCCACAGGCGTCATCGACAGAACCAAGTTCAGCCACTGGGGACGCGTGCCTCCGGCCGGCAGTGAAGAGCACAAGCGGTGGACCGCCGAACTCCGGGCCTTCGGGCGGGAGATCTGGGACATCCTCGGCGAAAAGGCATCGCCCAAGATAGTTTTCGAGCATCCGGGCAGCGATACCATCCCCACGTCGGTCTATGTGTGCGGCACGGGCGGAATGATCGTGATCTGCGGGGCCACATCCGGCTTCAATGTGGACGTCGACCTCAGATATCTGTGGATGAGGCAGAAGCGGCTTCAGGGATCTCATTTCGCCAATCCGCGCGAGTGTCACGCCGTGACCCGCCTCGTCGACATGGGTCTCCTGGACCCGCACCTGGGACACACGTACACCTTCGAGGAAATCGGCCGGGCCCATCAGGACCTGCTTGAGGGTGTGCAGGCACCGGGCAACTCGGCCGTACTGGTCGGTGCGAGCAACAGCCCGGGCCTCGGGGACCGCTGAGCCGTTCGGAGGTTCACCACGGCCGCGCCGGCCGGAGGTGCTCGGGGTCATCGCGGCAGAAGTCCTCAGGGAACGCTCAAGAAGTGATCGTGCCGAAATCGCGGGAAAGCCGCACACGGCATGAATGGAAAGATCGAGATCCGGGTTGTCTGGCATCATCGAGTCACGCCAATCCGCGGGGCTTTTCCCGAAGTTTCATAAGAATCCGTCTCCGCGGCCGGGTGTGACCGGATGTCCTCCGAGCAGGGGTTCCGCTTGGCCGGACGAACAGGCCGTTACAACCACGGAGTCGACGTGACCAGGACCGATCTGAAACCGGTGGAATTTCCCACTGAGCGCACCTGCCCCTTCAGCCCTCCCCCGAAGCTGACCGAGTTGCGGGACGAGCACCCGGTGAGCAGGCTGGCCTATCCGGACGGCACCACCGGATGGCTGGTCACCGGGCATGCCGCGGCGCGTGCCGTGCTGAACGATCCGCGGTTCAGCTCACGCGGTGAACACCGCAGGATGGCGGTCGGGGAGGGAGCTCCCCAGCCGACACGGCCGGGAGTTTTCATCTTCATGGATCCGCCGGATCACACCCGTTTCCGCAAACTGTTCACCGGCGAATTCACCGTACGGCGGACGAAGAACCTGGAACCGAAAGTGGAGCGGATCACCGCGGACCGGATCGCGGCGATGCGGGAAATGGGACCTCCGGCGGATCTCGTGCAAGAGTTCGCCCTGCCGGTTCCCTCGCTGGTCATCTGCGCTCTGCTGGGTGTTCCGTACGAGGATCACGAGTTCTTTCAGCGGCATTCGGAAACCATGCTCGACTACGAGCGCCCCATGCACGAGGCCGTGGAAGCGTTCACCCTGATGGCGGAGTTCCTCACCGAGCTGATCCGCCGCAAGCGCGCCAAGCCGGAGGACGACCTGCTGAGCAGGGTGGCCGCATCCGATCTCACGGATGCCGAGGCCGCGGGTTCGGCGATGCTCCTCCTCACGGCGGGACACGAGACCACCGCGAAGATGCTGGGGCTCGGCACCTATCTGCTGCTGTCTCATCCGGAGCAACTGGCGTTGCTGCGGGAGAAGCCGGAGCTGATCAACGGCGCGGTCGAGGAGATGATGCGCTACCTGAGCATCGTCCAGTTCGGGATCATCCGGGGAGCCACCGAGGACATCGAGCTGGACGGCCGGCTGATCCGTGAGGGTGAGGTCGTGACGGTGGCCCTGTCCACGGCCAACCGGGATCCCGCGTTCTTCGGAGATCCGGACGTGCTCGACCTGAGCCGCAACGCCGGAAGGCACCTCGCTTTCGGCTATGGCGCGCACCAGTGTGTGGGGCAGCAGCTCGCCAGGATCGAAATGCGCGTGGCTTTCAGCCAGTTGATCCGCGAGTTCCCCGGTCTGCATCTGGCCGTGGCGCCCGACGAGATCCAGACGGCCCACCTGGCGTCGATGTACGGCGTGCGGCGTCTTCCCGTCGGCTGGTGACGGCGATGAGAGTCGATGTCGACCGGACCAGGTGCTGTGGTGCGGGTATGTGCGCCCTGACACAGCCCCAGGTGTTCGACCAGGGCGGGGAGGACGGGACGGTCGTACTGCTCTCTCCTCATCCGCCGGAGGAGTTGTGGGACAGCGTCGAGGAATGCGTACGGCTGTGCCCTTCCCAGGCGATCAGTCTCGACGGGAACGCGGAGTGACCCGGGTGGTCGATTCGTGAGCGACCGCGACACCCGGCTCCGTGGGTGGGAAGCGCACGCGCTCCCCACGGATCGAAAGTCCTGACTCCGGCGCCCCGCCAACGAAGTTTCCCTCGAATCCGCTCCCGCCGTCGGCTTCGTCTGCGGACCGCCGTGCCTTTCACCTGCCCGAAGTGAGGATGCGTGATGAACGCTGACGACATTGCCATCATTGGACTCGGCTGCCGTCTCCCCGGCGGAATCGACACCCCGGAGGCGCTCTGGCAGGGCCTGCTGAAGGGAATCGACGCCATCAGCGAGGTCCCCCCGCAGCGGTGGCGAGCCGATGACTGGCATGACGTCGATCCCTCGGCACCCGGAAAGATGACGTCCCGGCGGGGTGGATTCCTGGACGACGTCGCGGGGTTCGACGCCGAGTTCTTCGGAATCTCGCCCACCGAGGCCAGTCAGATGGATCCGCAGCAGCGGCTGGCGCTCGAAGTCGCCTGGGCCGCGGTGGAGGATGCCAGGATCCGGGCCGACCGGCTCGCCGAGTCGGCCACCTCCGTGTTCTTCGGAACCATGTGGCAGGAGTACCACCTCGCCACCGGGGCGTCCCCCGGTGAGATCCGCTCGCACACAGCCATCGGTACGGACACCTCGATCATTCCGGCCCGCATCGCCTACGCCCTCGGCCTGCGCGGCCCCGTGATGTCCATCGGCACCGGATGCAGCTCCTCCCTGGTCGCCGTTCATCAGGCGGTCCGGAGCCTGCGGTCGGGAGAGTCGGATCTGGCCCTGGCGGGCGGGGTCAGTGTCATCCTCCACCCCCACACGACCGTGGCGATGTCCAAGTTCGGCGCGCTGAATCCCGACGGGCAGTGCCGCGCCTTCGACGCGGACGCCAACGGATACGTCCGCAGCGAAGGTTGCGGGGTTGTCGTGCTGCGCAGGCTCGCGGACGCCCGGCGCAACGGCGACCGGATCTACGCGGTGATCCGCGGCAGCGCCGTGAACAACGACGGCACCACCGACGGCCTGGCCACCCCGGGTTTCGAGACACAGGCCGAGGTGCTGCGCTCGGCATGGCGGGAGGCCGGCGTCTCCCCGAGCCTGGTGTCCTATGTGGAGGCCCACGGCACGGGGACCCGCCGAGGCGATCCGATCGAAGCGGCGGCCCTGGGAGAGGTGTTCGGCGACTGCAGGAAGAACCCGCTGCTCATAGGGTCGGTCAAGACCAACTTCGGCCACCTCGAACCGGCCGCCGGAGTGCTCGGTGTACTCAAGACCTCCCTGGCGCTCTTCCACGGCGAACTACCCGCCAGCCTGCACTTCCGGCAGCCGAATCCGGACATCGACTTCGACGCGGCGAACCTGGCTGTGGTCACCGGCCGCCGTCCGTGGCCGGAGGGACCGCGCCTGGCCGGAGTGAGCAGCTTCGGCTACGGCGGTACCAACGCCCACCTCGCGCTGGCCGGGCCACCGCCGGAAGCCGCCGGCGTCAAGGCACCCACCGAGCGGATGCGGGTTCCCTGGGTGCTGTCGGCGCGCTCCGAACCGGCCCTGCGGGAACAGGCCCGCCGTCTGCGCGCCCACCTCGCCGCGCACCCCGGCCTCTCGGCCAATGATGTCGGCTTCTCCCTGGCCACCACCCGTGCCGACCATGAGCACCGAGCCGTCCTGCTGGGGTGGGAGACCACGGACCTCGTCCGCGGCCTGGAGGCGCTCGCGTCGGGAGCCCAGGCGCCGAACCTGGTCGTCGGATCCGGCCGAGGGCGCCGTCCGGTGCTGATGTTCGCCGGACAGGGTGCCCAATGGGCCGGAATGGCCTCCGAGTTGCTCCGGTCCTCCCCGGTCTTCAGCGAGAGGTTCGCCGAATGCGAGGCGGCGCTGGAAACCCTCGTGGACTGGAAGCTCACCGAGGTGGTCGGGGATGCGGACGCCCTGGAACGGGTGGACGTCGTACAGCCCGCCCTGTGGGCGGTGATGGTGTCACTGGCACGGCTGTGGAAGCACTTCGGCGTCGAGCCGGAGGTCCTGCTCGGGCACTCGCAGGGTGAGATCGCCGCTGCGTGCGTGTCCGGGGCGCTGTCGCTCGTGGACGCCGCGGCCGTGGTGGCGCTGCGTGCTCAGGCCATCCGCCGCGGTCTGGCGGGCCGGGGCGGCATGGTGTCGCTGGTGTGCTCGCGGTCCGATGCGCGGCGGCTGATCGCGCGGTGGCCGGACCGGCTGTCGGTGGCCGCCCTCAACGGGCCCAGGAGCACCGTGGTCTCCGGCGATCCCGAGGCGCTCGCGGAACTGATCGCGGATTGCGAGTCCGAGGGAATCCGGGCCAGGCGAATCCCGGTGGACTACGCCTCGCACTCGTCGCAGGTGGAGGCGATCCGCGAGGACATCCTCACCGAACTGGCGGGAGTCCGGCCGCGTCCGGGTGTCGAGGGTTTCTTCTCCACCGTCGACGTCGGACGGATCGACACCGCGGCACTGGACGCGGGTTACTGGTACCGGAACCTGCGCTCCACGGTCGAACTCGACGCGTGTGTACGCGAGCTGGCGGCCGAGGGCCGTCGCGTGTTCATCGAATGCACTCCGCACCCCGTGCTGACCATGGGTGTGGAGGGGATCGCCGACGTGTGCACCGTCGGAACCCTGCGCAGGCAGGAGGGCGACCGGTTCCTGACGGCTCTGGCCGAGGCGTACACCAGCGGGGTGGACATCGACTGGAGCCGGGCCTTCGAGCGGGCGACCGTCGTGGACCTGCCCACATACCCCTTCCAGCACCAGAGGTACTGGATCGACGCCGAGGCGACGGGCGGCGGGGGGACGCGGGACGCCCCGTTCTGGGACGCGGTGGGCCGGGAGGATCTCGACGAGGTGGCCCGGACCCTGCGTATCGACCGGGACGCCCTCGCTCCCGTCCTGCCCGCCCTGGCCTCCTGGCGCAGGAAACGCACCTCGGAATCCGTCGTGGACAACTGGGAGTACCAGGTCGACTGGAAGGAGATCCCCGCACCCACCACGGTCCGCCGGGGTGACTGGCTGGTCCTCGCGCCCCTCGGCAACACGTGGGCAGGCTCGGTGGCCGAGGCCCTGGCCGGACAGGGACTGCGCGTCACTGTCATGGAGATCGAACCCGGCCTCGACCGGGGCGCGATGGCCGCGCGCCTGCGTGGCGCGACTTGCGACGGCGTGCTCTGCCTGCTGGCCGCGGAGGACGGTCCGCACCCCGGGTATCCGGGGATTCCCGCCGGTCATGCCGCGACCCTGACCACCGTGCAGGCGCTGGGGGACGCCGGTGTCGTCGCGCCGCTCTGGTGCGTGACGCTGGACGCCGTCGCGGTCGCGGACGAACCGGTCGCCCCGGACGGGGGTCTGGTGTGGGGGCTGGGCAGAGTCGTCGCCCTGGAACACTCCGCGCGCTGGGGTGGTCTGATCGACCTGTCCCGCCACGGTGACACCGCGGTACTGGCCGGGATACTCACCGGCGATCACGGTGAGGATCAGGTGGCGATCCGGGGTTCTGTCCCGTACGGCCGCCGCCTGGTCCGCGCCACCGCCGCCACTCCGGCCCGCGACTGGAGTCCCGGGGGAACGGTCCTGATCACCGGCGGAACGGGCGCGCTCGGCGCCGAGGTCGCGCGCTGGCTGGCCGGCCGGGGCGCCGAACGTCTGGTGCTGGTCAGCCGCAGCGGGCCGGACGCCCCTCGGGCGGCCGCCCTGACCACCGAACTCCGCCGGCTCGGGGCGGGGGTCGAGATCGTCGCCTGCGACGTCGCCGACCGGGAAGCGCTCCGGGAACTCCTGGAGCGAACCGGGCCCCGCGCGGTGGTGCACGCCGCCGGAGCACTGCACGACGGACTCGTCCAGGATCTCACCCTCGACCAGGTCGACGCGGCGCTGCGGGTGAAGGTGCGGGGCGCGTGGAACCTGCATGAACTCACCACCGAACTGGACATGTTCGTGCTCTTCTCTTCCTGGGGCGCGACCGTCGGCGTCCCGGGCCAGGGCAACTACGCGCCCGGCAACGCTTACCTGGACGGCCTGGCCAGGCTCCGCCGCGCGCGGGGACTGCCCGCGACCTCGGTGGCATGGGGCCCGTGGGCCGGGGACGGAATGGCGCGGGGGCCGGTGAAGGAGATCCTCGACCGCCACGGCGTACCCACGATGGCGCCGGACCTGGCACTGCTGGCCCTGGGCAGGGCCGTGGCGCGCCCGGAACCCTGCGTCACCGTGGCGGACGTGAACTGGGACCGGTTCCGCACGGTGTTCACGGCCACCCGTCCGAGCGCCCTGCTCGGCGACCTGCCCGACGGCCGGGACACCGCGACCGACCACGAGCCCGCGTTCAGCCGGCGCCTGGCCGAACTCCCCCCGGAAAGCCGGACGCGTGCCGTACTCGACCAGGTCAGGAGGCAGACAGCGCTCATACTCGGTCACACGGCCCCCGACGCCGTGGACGTCGAGCGCACTTTCAGGGAACTCGCCCTCGACTCGGTCCTCGGGGTCGAACTGCGCAACCGGCTGGGCGCGACAACCGGACTGCGGCTGCCCGCGACACTGATCTTCGATCACCCCACACCCGCGCGGCTCGCCGAACACCTGCTCGCCGAACTCGCCCCGGCCGACATCACCGTCAGCACCCCGGCGTCCGCTCCCGAGAGTTCGGCGGAGCACATCGCCATCGTCGCCATGAGCTGCCGGTTCCCCGGCGGAGTCCGCGATCCGGAAGGCTTCTGGCGGCTGCTCGCCGACGGTGGCGACGCCATCACGTCATTCCCCGAGGACCGGGGCTGGGACCTCTCCGCGCTGTACCACCCGGACCCGGACCACCCCGGAACCAGCTACGTCCGCGAAGGCGGGTTCGTGGCCGCCGCAGAATTCGACCCGGAGTTCTTCGGAATCAGCCCCCGCGAGGCGCTGACCATGGATCCGCAGCAGCGGGTCCTGCTGGAGGGATCCTGGGAGCTGCTGGAGAGGGCCGGAATCGCGCCGGACACGCTGAGGGGCAGCGACACCGGTGTCTACCTCGGCACCAACGGCCAGGACTATGCGTCGCTGGGCACTCCCCACGGCTCCGAGGGGTTCGGGCTCACCGGAAGCGCCGCCAGCGTGGTCTCCGGCCGCATCTCCTACGCACTCGGCCTGGAGGGGCCGTCGGCCACGGTGGACACCGCGTGCTCGGCCTCGCTGGTGGCCATCCACCTTGCCGCGCAGGCCCTGTCGAGGGGTGAGTGCACGATGGCCGTCGCCGGCGGCGCCACCGTGATGGCCACGCCGAGACTGTTCGTCGGGTTCAGCCGGCAGCGCGGCCTCGACCCCCGTGGACGGTGCCGCGCCTTCTCGGACGGCGCCTCCGGCACGGCACTGTCCGAGGGCAGTGGACTGCTGCTGCTGGAGAAGCTGTCCGACGCGCGGCGCAACGGGCATCCGGTCCTGGCCGTGATCCGGGGTTCGGCCGTCAACCAGGACGGCACGTCCAACGGGCTCACCGCGCCCAACGGCCGGGCCCAGCAGCAGGTCATCCGCAAGGCCCTCGCCGCGGCGGGGGTCGAAGCCTCCGACGTGGACGTCGTGGAAGCCCACGGCACCGGCACGACGCTGGGCGATCCCATCGAGGCACGCGCGCTGCAGGCCACCTACGGCGCCTCCGGCAGGCCGGTATGGCTGGGCTCGGTGAAGTCCAACATCGGACACACCCAGGCGGCAGCGGGCGTGGCCGGCGTCATCAAGATGGTGCTGGCCATGAACCACGGCATGGTGCCCCGCACCCTGCACGCCGAGACCCCCTCCCGCCACGTCGACTGGTCGGCGGGCTCCCTCCGACTGGTCACGGACCCCGTTGCCTGGGACGGTGACGGCCTTCGGCGAGCGGGCGTCTCCTCGTTCGGTATCAGCGGCACCAACGCCCACCTGATCCTGGAGCAGGCCGCCGAGGCCGAGGCCGAGGAACCGGTGGCCGGCTCCCATCCTGGGCTGCTGCCCTGGGCTCTGTCCGCGCGGAGCCGGGAAGCCCTGCGCGAGCAGGCGTCCCGGCTGGCCGTCCGGGTCGGGACGCACCCCGAGACGGACCCGGCCGACCTGGCGTTCTCCTTGGCCACCTCGCGCACGTCCTTCCAGGAGCGCGCCGTCGTCATCGGCCGGGACACCACCGACCTGCTCGCCGGGCTGCGTGCGATCACCGAGGGAGAGTCCTCGGCGTCGGTGGTGGAAGGGTCGGCGGGGGACGGCCGGACGGCGTTCGTCTTCGCCGGCCAGGGAACCCAGCGTGCGGGCATGGGAGCGGATCTGCGCGAGGCGTACCCGGTGTTCGCCGCCGCGTGGCAGGAGATCTGCGCCGGACTCGACCGGCACCTCCGCCTTCCGCTCGCCGAGGTCATCGACGACCCGGACGCACTGCGCCGTACCGAGTTCACCCAGCCCGCGCTGTTCGCCTTCGAGGTGGCGCTGTTCCGGCTCCTGGAGAGCTCGGGGGTCAAGCCCGATCTGGTTCTCGGACACTCCGTCGGTGAACTCGCCGCCGCACACGTGGCGGGCGTGCTCTCCCTGGAGGACGCCTGCGCGCTGGTCGTCGCACGGGCCCGGCTGATGCAGGCCCGGCCGGACACCGGCGTGATGCTCGCCCTTCAGGCCGGCGAGCGGGAGATCGCCCCGCTGTTGTCCGCGCGGGTCGCTCTCGCCGCGGTCAACGGGCCGGAGTCCGTGGTGATCGCCGGTGACGCCGATGCCGTGGACGAGGTGGCCGGGCGGTTCACCGGACGCCGCACCAAACGGCTCAACGTGTCCCATGCCTTCCACTCCGCGCACATGGACGGCATGCTCGATGAGTTCCGGAGCGTGGCCGAAGGACTCACCTTCCACCCGCCGCGCATTCCGCTGGTGACGAACCTGACCGGGCGGATCGTCACCGACTGCGGTCCCGACCACTGGGTGCGCCAGGTGAGGCAACCGGTCCGGTTCGCCGACGGAATCCGCACCGCACTCGGCGAAGGCGTCACCATATTCCTCGACATCGGCCCCGACGGAACACCTGCCGCCATGATCGAGGACTGCCTGGACCGCGACGCCGTCGTGGTCCCGACCCAGCGTCCGGACCGGTCCGGACCCGAGGCACTGACCCTGGCGGTCGCCGGAGCACACACGGCGGGCGCCGGGCTGGACTGGCCCTCGCTCCTCGGCGAGCGGCGTCGCCGCGTCGACCTTCCCACCTACGCCTTCCAGCGCAAGCGCTTCTGGCTGGACACCTCCGGCGCCGGGCACCCCTGGCTGACCGAGATCACCGAACTGGCCGACGGCGGCTGGGTGCTGTCCGGCCGGGTGTCGGCGTCGTCCCAGCCCTGGCTGGCCGATCACGTGGTCTTCGACACCGTCGTCGTACCCGGCACCGCACTGCTCGACCTGGTCCTGGCCGGAGCCGGTCAGGCCGGAGCGGCCGGTGTCGGCGAGCTGACCCTGTCGCGGCCGATGGTGCTGGAGGACGCGGCACACGTGCAGGTCAGGATCGGCCCCGCCGAAGGCGGACGGCGACCGGTGACCCTGCACAGCAAGGTGGACGGCTCGGGTGCCTGGAGCACCCATGCCGAGGGTGTGCTGGTGGACGCGTTCGGTCCGGAGCCCACCGACTGGTCGATGCCCGCGCTGCCCGCCGTGGACGTCTCCGGCTTCTACGAGGGCTTCGCCGCCCAGGGCGTCGACTACGGCGCCGCCTTCCACGGCGTGGCCGAACTGCGCGGGCAGGGCCGGACCGCCTGCGGTGTGGTCCGGCTACCGGTCGGCGAGGCGGGCGGATTCGGTGTTCACCCGGCCCTGCTGGACGCGGCCTTGCAGGTGATGCGCGCGGTGGTCCCGGCCTCCGCCGAGGCCCAACTCCCCTTCCAGTTCACCGATGTCCGCCTGTATGCCACGGGAGCCACCGAGCTCCGCGTCCGGGTCGACGTCCTGGACGACGGGATCCGGGCCACGATCACCGACCCTGCCGGGGCGCCGGTGGCGTACGTCGGCGCCTTGCGGCTGCGTCCGGTCAGCGCCGATCTGCTGCGTGCCGCCCTCTCCGTTCCCGACCTCTACCGCGTGGTCCTCCGGCCCGTGCCGAAGGTGCCCTCGGTTCCGGAGCCGATGCGGATCCTGGGCCGCGGCCTCGTGTCCGAGGTCCTCGGGGTGACGCCGGCCGAGACGGTCACGGGAGACGGCCCGCGCCGGATCCTGATCGACGCCACCGGGAATCCCGAGGGTGTCGCCGCCGCCCACGAGTCGACCGCGCACGCGCTGGACCTGCTGCGCCGGCTGGTGCCGCTCAGGGACGTCGAGCTCGTATGGATCACCAGGGACAGCCTCGCCGCACGCCCCGGGGACCGCGTCCGCGGCCTCGCGCAGGCACCCCTGTGGGGCCTGCTGCGGGCGGCGCGGCGCGAGCACCCGGAGGCGGCCATCCGGATCGTCGACTGCGACCGGATCGACGCCACGACCCTGCTGTCGGCGCTGTCCGTGACCGGCGAGCCGGAGCTCGCCGTCAGGGACGGGAAGCTCCGGGCGCCCCGGCTGACCGCGGCGGGCGCGGCCGGTGCGACCACCGCCGCCGCCGTGGCCGACGGAACGGTGCTGATCACCGGCGGCACCGGCGAACTCGGCAGGGCGGTCGCCCGGCACTTGGTGACCGAGCACGGGGTCCGCGAGCTGGTGCTGACCTCGCGCAGCGGCCCCGAGAACCCGGAAGCCGGGAGCCTGATCGCGGAACTGACCGGAGCCGGTGCACGATCCGTCCGGGTGCTGGCCTGCGACGTCGCCGACCGGACCCAGGTGGCCGACGTGCTGTCCTCGGTGGACAACTGGTCGGCGGTACTGCATCTCGCCGGCGTACTCGACGACGGCCTGCTGCTCGACTACGACCGGCGGCGCCTGCGCACGGTACTGGCCCCCAAGCTCGACGGGGCCGCGCACCTGGCGGAACTCACCGGGGATCTGGGCCTGTCGGCGTTCGTGCTGTTCTCCTCGGTCTCGGGAACCCTCGGTTCCGCCGGGCAGGGCGCGTACGCGGCGGCCAACGCCTACCTGGACGCCCTCGCCGCCCGCACCGGTGGGACCAGTCTGGCCTGGGGGCTGTGGGAGCAAGCGGGCTCGGGAATGACCGCACACCTCGCGGAGGCGGAACTGGGGCGCCTGCGCAGGCAAGGAATCGCGCCGCTGCCCGTCGCCAAGGCCCTGCGGCTGCTGGACCGCGCGCTGCGCTCGCCGGACGGCAACCTCGTCCCCGTCAGGCTCGACCTCGCCTCGTTGGAAGGTGAACCCCCGGCGCTGCTGCGGGGACTCGTCCGGCCGTCCCTCCGCCGCGTCGGCAACGACCCCGCAGGCGGTGGGCTGCACAAGCGCCTGCGGGGCCGGACGCCCGCCGAGCAGGCCGCCTCGGTCACCAGGCTGGTGATGGAGGAAGTCGCCGTCGTACTGGGGCTGCCCGGCCCCGGAGCGCTCAGGAGCAAGGCCGTACTGAAGGACCTCGGCCTCGATTCGCTGATGGCCATGGAGCTGCGGCGCAGGCTCGCGAGCGCCACCGAGGTCCCGCTGTCCGCGAGTCTCGCCTTCGACCACCCGACCCCGGCGGACATCGCGGATCTGCTGATGCGGCTCTTGGGGATCGCTCGCCCGGAATCCGGGACGGCACCGGAACCGGAGTCGTCATCGGACCCGGACGCGTCGGCGCCGGCCCGATCGGTCGCCGAGATCGGCGCCGAGCTCGACGCTCTCCTCGAACTCTAGAAGCTTCCACACCGTGCACTTCTTGGAAGGAATTCCTGATGTCTGAACAGAATCGGTTGGAACTCGCTCTGCCCGCGATCCGGGAACTCAAACAGCGGGCGACCGATCTGGAGGCGCAACTGACCGAACCGGTCGCGATCGTGTCGATGGCGTGCCGGCTGCCGGGCGGGGTGGGGACGCCGGAGGAGTTCTGGGAGCTGTTGTCCTCGGGCGGGGATGCGATCGAGGGGTTTCCGTCGCGGTGGGACGGCTGGGACGTGTACGACCCGGATCCGGAGGCCGTGGGCAAGAGCTATGCGCGTACGGGCGGATTCCTGCGGGACGTCGAGGAGTTCGACGCGGGGTTCTTCGGGATTCCGCCGCGTGAGGCGCGGGCGATGGACCCGCAGCAGCGGTTGGTCCTGGAAACCTCCTGGGAAGCCCTCGAACGCGCCGGGATCCGCTCCGAAGCCCTGGAGAGCAGCGACACCGGTGTGTACCTGGGCACGATGAACGGCGACTACGGCAGCCTGGGGCACGGTCTCGGGGACCAGGACGGATACGTCAACACCGGCCGGGCGAGCAGTGTGCTGTCGGGTCGGGTGTCGTATTCGCTGGGGTTGCGGGGCCCGGCGGTGACGGTGGACACGGCGTGTTCGTCGTCGTTGGTGGCCTTGCACCTGGCGGTGACGGCGCTGCGGCAGCGGGAGTGTGATGTCGCGTTGGCCGGTGGTGTGACGGTGATGTCGACGCCGTCGGTGTTCGTGGAGTTCTCCCGGCTGCGGGGCACCGCTGCCGATGGGCGGTGCAAGAGTTTCTCCGCCGACGCGGACGGGGCCGGCTGGTCCGAGGGCTGCGGCGTGCTCGTCCTGAAGCGGCTGTCGGCCGCGCAGGCGGCCGGGGACCGCGTGCTGGCGGTGATCCGCGGATCGGCGGTGAACCAGGACGGCCGGTCCCAGGGGCTGACCGCTCCGAACGGGCCCTCGCAGCAGCGGGTGATCCAGGAAGCACTGTCGCGTGCGGGGCTGTCCCCGTCGGACGTGGACGCGATCGAGGCACACGGCACCGGGACTCCCTTGGGCGACCCGGTCGAAGCCGGGGCGCTGGCGGCGGTCTTCGGAGCGGACCGGTCCGCGGAGCGGCCGGTATGGCTGGGGTCGTCGAAGTCGAACATCGGTCACGCCCAGGCCGCCGCGGGCGTGGCCGGCGTGATCAAGATGGTGCTCGCGCTGCGGCACGAGTCCCTGCCCCCGAGTCTGCACGCCGAGCGGCCCAGCGAGCACATCGATTGGGAGGGCAGCGGGCTCCGGCTGTTGGGCGAGGCGCGCTCCTGGCCGCGGGAGGAGTCCCGGCCGCGGCGCGCGGGTGTGTCGTCGTTCGGCCTGTCCGGGACCAACGCTCATCTGATCCTCGAAGAAGCGCCGGCGCGAACGGAATCCACGGGGGAACCCGAGGAGGTCTCCGGGCCCGAGGCCGGTGCCGCCACCGGTGGTGTGTTTCCGGTGGTGGTGTCGGGTCGGGACGCGGGTGTGGTGCGGGCGCAGGCCCGGCGCTGGGCCCAGTGGTGGCGCGAGCACCCGGAGGTGTCGCTCGACCGGGTCGCCTCCACAGCCCTGTGGCACCGCGGCTGGTTCGACTCCCGCGGCGCCGTCCTCGCCACCACCCGCGAGGAGGCCATCGACCGGCTGGGAGCCCTCGCCGAAGGCACCGATGCCATCGGAGTGATCGCTCCCATCGAGACGCAGGGTGAGGAGGCCCTCCTGGAGGCCGGCCCCGGGGGCGTATGGGTGTTCCCCGGCCAGGGGTCGCAGTGGGAAGGCATGGGCCGGTCCCTGTACGAACACTCCACCGCGTTCGCCCAAGCCGTGGCCATGTGCGACGCCGCCCTGCTGCCCTGGACGGGGTGGTCGGTCACCGAGGTCCTCACCGGGCAGCGCCCCCTGTCCGGCGTGGAGGAGGTGCAGCCGGCGCTGTTCACGATGAGCCTGGGCCTGGCCGCGTGGTGGGAGTCCATGGGCATCACCCCGCAGGCCGTGATCGGGCATTCGCAGGGCGAAGTGGCCGCCGCGGTCGTCGCAGGAATCCTCACCGCCGAACAGGGCGCGCGGATCGTCGCCGCCCGCTCGCGGGCCGTGGCCACCTGCCGCGGGCAGGGTGGCATGGCCGTCGTCGAACGCGGCGTGGACTGGATCACCGAACGCCTCACCGGCACCGAACTGTCCGTGGCCGCGGTCAACACCCCAGGATCCACCGTGATCTCCGGAGACAGCGACGCCCTCGACACCCTCCTCGCCCAACTGCGGACCGAGGACGTGTTCGCCCGCCGGGTACAGGTCGACTACGCCTCCCACAGCGCACACATGGACCCCCTCCTGCCCGCCCTGGCCGAAGAGCTCGCCGGCCTCCAGCCGGAAGCCGGACGGATCCCGCTTTACTCCACCGTCCACGGCCGCCTGATCCACGGCACCGAAATGAACGCCGACTACTGGTGCGCCAACCTCCGCCGGCCGGTCCGGTTCGACCAGGCCAGCCACGCCGCCACCACCGACGGCCACCACACCTGGATCGAAGTCAGCCCCCACCCCGTCATGGCCATGGCCCTCGACGAGATCACCCAGCACCACGGCGGAACCACCGTCGCCACCGCCCACCGGAACCAGGCCGACACCACTGATGTGCTGTCCGCATGGGTCCGCGCGGGACTGGCCCGGGGGAACGGGTGGCCGTGGCAGCGCGCGGTGCCGCGGACATCGGTGGAAACCGCCCTCCCCACCTACGCCTTCGACCGCCGGCGGTACTGGCTCCCCACCCCCAGCAGCACCCCGGCCGACCCCTCGGCCTGGGGCGCGGACGGGCTCGACCACCCCTGGCTCACGCTCTCCACCCCCTTGGCCGACGACGACGGCCTCATCCTCACCGGCAGGATCGACGCCACCGAACCCGGACAGCGCTGGCTGAGCGACCACAAGGTGTTCGACACCGTGCTCCTGCCCGGCACCGGGATCCTCGACATGGTCCTCACCGCCGCCGAACGCGTGGGCGCCACCGGGATCAACACCCTCGCCCTGACCACCCCCCTCGTCCTCCCCGAAACCGGCGCGCTGCGCGTCCAGGTCGCCGTCACCGGCACCGACGGCCACGGGTGCCGCCAGGTCACCGTCCACACCCACCCCGACCCCGACACCCACCCCGACACCCCCTGGACCACCCACGCCACCGCCCAACTCACCCACCTGACAGTCGGCGACACCGACGGCCACGGGTTCCGGGAACTCCGGAGCTGGCCGGTGGCGGGCACCACGTCAGTGGATCTGGACGGGTTCTACGACCGGCTGCGCGAGCGCGGAATCGACTACGGACCCGCCTTCCAGGGCCTGGTGGAGCTTTCCCGCAGCGGCGACACCGCTTACGCCGTGGTCCGCCTGCCCGAGGCCGAAGCCGAGAGTGCGGCGGCAGGCGACTTCGCGGTGCATCCGGCGCTGCTGGACGCGGCGCTGCACGCGGTCTCCGTGCTGGACGCCGACACCGGACGGGTATCGCTCCCCTTCGAGTGGACCGGGGCGGAGCTGTACGCCACCGGGGCGACCGAACTCCGTGTCCGGGTAGAGCGGGATCCCGCGTCATCCGAGGCCCGGCTGTGGATGGCGGATGCCCAGGGCGATCCGGTGGCCTACGTGGATGCGCTCGTTCTCCGTTCGGCGACGGAACAACAGCTGCGGCAGCGCACAGGCGGCCACCTCTACCGGCTCGACTTCCAGCTTCCCCGCACGACTCGCGAGGCACCGGCCGAGACCTGGGTCCTCGGCGGCTCCGGTGATCTCGCGCATGTGATCGGCGGACGGCCCGTCATCGACGTGGACGAGCTGCGCGCCCGGCTCGACGCCGGCGACGAGCCCCCGGCTCGCCTCGTCGTCGACAGCACCACGCGGGAGCCGGGTGATCTGGCGGACGCGGTGCGCACGGCCACCGCCACTGGACTGCACGTGGCGCAGGGTCTGCTGGCCGAGTCCCGGCTGGACGGGACCGAACTGGTCTGGGTGACCCGGGAGGCCGTACCGGCCGAGCCGGGGAAGGGCGTCGACGGCCTGGTGCACGCCCCGCTGTGGGGTCTCGTCCGTGCCGCGCGCGCCGAGTACCCGCAGCGCTCGCTGCGACTGGTGGACACCGGTTCCGGAGCCGAGGACGACGCCGCGCTCGCCAGGGCCGTGTCCGTCACGGACGAGCCCGAGATCGCGGTACGGGGAGGCGAGATCCGGGTCGCGCGGCTGGTCGCGGTCGAACGGGAGCCGGAAGACGTCACCACGGGAACTCCGGCGTCGGAGGGAACGGCACTGATCACCGGAGGAACCGGTGAGCTGGGCAGGGAACTCGCCAGGCATCTGGTGCGCACCCGTGGGGTCCGGCGTCTCGTGCTGACCTCGCGTCAGGGTGACCGGGCCCCGGGGGCCGCTGACCTCGCCGCCGAACTCACGGGGGCCGGGGCCGACAGCGTACGGATCGTGGCCTGTGACGTCGCCGACAGGGAGGCCCTTGCCGGTCTGATCGGTTCCATCGACGATCTGGACTCGGTATGGCACCTGGCCGGCGTGCTGGACGACGGACTGCTGCTGGACCAGAACACGGAGCGGCTGGAACGCGTACTCGCTCCGAAGCTGGACGCCGCGCTGCATCTGCACGACCTCACCCGAGAGCACTCACTGTCCGAGTTCGTCCTGTTCTCCTCGCTCGCCGGAGTGTTCGGAAGTGCCGGTCAGAGCACGTACGCCGCGGGCAACGCGTTCCTCGACGCCTTCGCCGTATGGCGTGTGCACGCGGGCCTGCCCGCCAGAAGTCTGTCCTGGGGACTGTGGGAGCAGGCCGGCACGGGGTTGACCGCGCACCTCGGCCAGGCCGAGCTGGCCCGGATCCGGCGCATGGGCGTCGAGCCGTTGTCCGTGGACGAGGGGCTGCGGACACTGGACGCGGCGCTGGCGACGGATTCGCGGGGACATCTGGTTCCCGTGCGGCTCGGGCCGACCTCGTCGCACCGTGGCCAGGACGAGGTGCCGGCGCTGCTTCGCGGCATGGTCAGGACGCGCCTGCGGCGGGCGAACGCGGGTGAGGCCCCCTCGGGCCTGCGCGGCAGGCTCGCGGCGCTCTCTCCCGACCAGCGGCGGGAGTCGGTGACGCTGCTGGTGCGGTCGGCGGCGGCGAGCGTGCTCGGCCTTCCGGACGAGGGTGCGGTGCCGGCCCAGCAGGTACTCAGGGACCTCGGCCTCGATTCGCTGATGGCCGTGGAACTGCGGCGCCGGGTCTCGCGGGAAACCGAGGTTCCGCTGCCCGCGACACTGGCGTTCGACCACCCGACCCCGGCCGCCATGGCGGAGTTCCTCCTGGAACGGCTGGACCTGTCACAGGCGGTGCTGACCGCCGAGGCTGTCGTCCGGGCCGCGGACGAGGACGACGATCCGGTCGCGATCGTGTCGATGGCGTGCCGGCTGCCGGGCGGGGTGGGGACGCCGGAGGAGTTCTGGGAGCTGTTGTCCTCGGGCGGGGATGCGATCGAGGGGTTTCCGTCGCGGTGGGACGGCTGGGACGTGTACGACCCGGATCCGGAGGCCGTGGGCAAGAGCTATGCGCGTACGGGCGGATTCCTGCGGGACGTCGAGGAGTTCGACGCGGGGTTCTTCGGGATTCCGCCGCGTGAGGCGCAGGCGATGGACCCGCAGCAACGGCTTGTGCTGGAAGCCTCGTGGGAGGCTCTCGAACGCGCCGGATTCCGCCCCGAAACCCTTGAGGGCAGCAACACCGGCGTGTACCTCGGTGCGATGGGGTCGGACTACGACCGTTTCAACAAGCATGACCTGAGTGCGCTCGACGCGTACGGCTCGATGGGCAGCGCCGGCAGTGTGCTGTCGGGTCGGGTGTCGTATTCGCTGGGGTTGCGGGGCCCGGCGGTGACGGTGGACACGGCGTGTTCGTCGTCGTTGGTGGCCTTGCACCTGGCGGTGACGGCGCTGCGGCAGCGGGAGTGTGATGTCGCGTTGGCCGGTGGTGTGACGGTGATGTCGACGCCGTCGGTGTTCGTGGAGTTCTCCCGGCTGCGGGGCACCGCTGCCGATGGGCGGTGCAAGAGTTTCTCCGCCGACGCGGACGGGGCCGGCTGGTCCGAGGGTTGCGGCGTGCTCGTCCTGAAGCGGCTGTCGGCCGCGCAGGCGGCCGGGGACCGCGTTCTGGCGGTGATCCGCGGATCGGCGGTGAATCAGGACGGCCGGTCCCAGGGTCTGACCGCTCCGAACGGGCCCTCGCAGCAGCGGGTGATCGAGCAGGCGTTGTCGCGTGCGGGACTCTTCCCGTCGGACGTGGACGCGGTCGAGGCGCACGGCACCGGGACCCCGCTCGGTGACCCGATCGAGGCGGGCGCTCTGGCGGCGGTCTTCGGGCCGGGGCGTTCCGTGGGGCGGCCGGTGTACCTGGGGTCGTCGAAGTCGAACATCGGTCACGCCCAGGCCGCCGCGGGCGTGGCCGGGGTGATCAAGATGGTGCTCGCGCTGCAGCACGAGCGGCTGCCCGCGACATTGCACGCCGAGCGGCCCAGCGAGCACATCGATTGGGAGGGCAGCGGGCTCCGGCTGTTGGGCGAGGCACGCTCCTGGCCACGGGAGGAGTCCCGGCCGCGGCGCGCGGGTGTGTCGTCGTTCGGACTGAGCGGGACCAACGCCCACCTCGTACTTGAGGAGTCCCCTGCCGCGGAGGCCGTCACTGAGCAGACGGTGACGGAGGGTGTGTTCCCGGTGGTGGTGTCGGGTCGGGACGCGGGTGTGGTGCGGGCGCAGGCCCGGCGCTGGGCCCAGTGGTGGCGTAAGCACCCGGAGGTCTCGCTGGACCGGGTGGCGTCCACCGCGCTGTGGAACCGCGGCTGGTTCGACCACCGGGGCGCCGTACTGGCCGCCACCCGCGACGAGGCCATCAGCCGACTGGAAGCACTCGCCGAGGGGACCGACGCGGCCGGCGTGATCGCGCCCGTCGAGGGACTGGGCGAAGAGGCCCGCCAAGGGGCTGGTTCCGGCGGTGTGTGGGTATTCCCGGGGCAGGGGTCGCAGTGGGAGGGCATGGGCCGGGTTCTGTGTGAGCACTCGCCGGTGTTCGCCGAGACCGTGGCCATGTGCGACGCCGCCCTGCTGCCCTGGACGGGGTGGTCGGTCACCGAGGTCCTCACCGGGCAGCGCCCCCTGTCCGGCGTGGAGGAGGTGCAGCCGGCGCTGTTCACGATGAGCCTGGGCCTGGCCGCGTGGTGGGAGTCCATGGGCATCACCCCGCAGGCCGTGATCGGGCATTCGCAGGGCGAAGTGGCCGCCGCCGTGGTGGCGGGCATCCTCACCGTCGAACAGGGCGCGAAGATCGTGGCCGCCCGCTCCCGGGCCGTGGCCACCTGCCGGGGCCAGGGAGGCATGGCCGTCGTCGAACGCGGCCATGAGTGGATCACCGAACGCCTCACCGGCACCGAACTGTCCGTGGCCGCGGTCAACACCCCAGGATCCACCGTGATCTCCGGGGACAACCACGCCCTGGACACCCTCCTGGCCCAGCTCAAGACCGAGGACGTGTTCGCCCGCCGGGTACAGGTCGACTACGCCTCCCACAGCGCACACATGGACCCCCTCCTGCCCGCCCTGGCCGAGGAACTCGCCGGCCTCCAACCGGCAGCCGGACGGATCCCGATGTACTCCACCGTCCACGGCCGCCTGATCCAGGACGGCGAGCTGGACGCCGACTACTGGTGCGCCAACCTGCGCCGGCCGGTCCGGTTCGACCAGGCCAGCCACGCCGCCACCACCGACGGCCACCACACCTGGATCGAGATCAGCCCCCACCCCGTCATGGCCATGGTCCTCGACGAGATCACCCGGCACCACGGGGGAATCACCGTCGCCACAGCCCACCGGGACCAGGCCGACACCACCGACGTCCTCTCCTCATGGGTCCGCGCCGGACTCGCCCACGCGGACGCGTGGCCGTGGCACCAGCTGGTCCCCCAGGCATCGATGGCGAGCGAGTTGCCCACCTATGCCTTCGACCGTCAGCGCTACTGGCCCGCCGCTCACAGCACCACTCCGGCGGTTGCATCGGGTTGGGGCGTGGACGGGGTGGATCACCCGTGGCTCAGGCTGTCGACACCGCTGGCCTCCGGCGACGGACTGATCCTCACCGGCACGATCGATGCCACCGACGGCGGGCAGGGCTGGCTGGGCGACCACCGTGTGTTCGGCACGGCGCTGCTGCCCGGCACGGGGATCCTGGACATGGTCCTCACCGCCGCGGAGCGGGTCGGAGCCGGCACGGTGGACACCCTGACCCTCACCACCCCACTGGTCCTGCCCGAGACCGGGCCGCTGCGCGTTCAGATCGCCGTCACCGGCATCGACGGCAACGGGCACCACCAGGTCACCGTCCACACCCACCCCGACCCCGACACCGACCCCGACACACCCTGGACCACCCACGCCACCGCCCAACTCACCCACGACACACCCACGCGCGCCCCCGAATCCGTCGACTGGGCGGCGGTGGTCGAGTCCGCGGAACACGTGTCCCTGGACGGGTTCTACGAGCGCTTCCGCGAGCGCGGACTCGATTACGGCCCTGCTTTCCAGGGCCTCAGCGCCCTGTGGCGACAGGGCAACGAGCTCTACGCCGTCCTTCGCCTTCCGGAGAGCCTGCGGCCCGAAGGGTTCGGGATCCACCCCGCCCTCCTGGATGCCGCGCTCCACACGATCCTCACCGCTGAGGAAGCCGACGACGAGATCACGCGACACCGCGACTCCGCTCAGCGCCGTGACGCCGGTCCGACGCGCGGGAAGCGGGTCCTGCTGCCGTTCGAGTGGAACGACGCCCGGCTGTACGCGACCGGGGCGTCGGTCGTGCGGGTGCGCGTACGCCTCGACAGCACGCGCGAGCAGGCCGAGCTGTGTGTGACGGACGAGAACGGGGACCTGGTCGTCACCGCGAGCCTTCGTCTCAGGGAGGCCGGCGCGGAAGGCCTGCGGACGGCGGCGGAACGGCACCTGTACCGGCTGGAGTTCCAGGACTGCCTGTCGCCCGCTGCCGAGCCGGCGGACACCGTGATCACCGGTGGCCCCCTCGCGGCCGCGCTCGGACTGCCCACGCTGGACACAGAAACCGGACCGGTTCCTTCCCGCATCGTGGTGGATGCCACTCAACCCTCCGGTACCCCGGAGGAATGCACCGCGGCGGCACTGATCCGTGCGCGTGACCTGCTGGCCGATCCACGGCTGGCCGGCACCGAACTGGTCTGGGTGACCCGTCAGGCGATGCTCGTGGACGAGGGCGAGACCGTCGACCTGGCCTCGGCGCCCCTGTGGGGTCTGCTGCGTGCGGCGCGCGCCGAGGGACATCCGGTGCGGCTGGTGGACGTGGACAGTGACGCCGATCCGGACAGGGTACGGGCGTCGCTGACCATCCCCGAGCCGGAGTTGGTGGTCCGCGGCGGTACGGTACGGGTCCCCCGGCTGGTCCGGTTCTCCGCGCGCGACACGGCACCCGCGCAGGGTGACGCGGCGTCCGCCGCTGACACCCGGGATGCGGAACGAGCACCGGGCACGGTGCTGATCACCGGCGGTACCGGTGAACTGGGGCGGCAGGTCGCATTGCACCTGGTGAGCGCGTGGGGAGTGCGCAAGCTGGTACTGGCTTCCCGCCGGGGTGCCGGAGCGGACGGTTCCGACGAACTGGTCGCCGAGCTGACCGCCGCCGGGGCCGACAGTGTGCGCGTGGCGGCCTGCGACGTCACCAGCCGCGACCAGCTGGCCGGACTCGTGGAGTCCGTCACGGATCTCAGCGGCGTGTGGCATCTGGCCGGCGTACTCGACGACGGACTGCTCGTGGACCAGACCCCGGAGCGTCTGGAACGGGTCTGGGCGCCGAAGGCACGCGCGGCATGGTGGCTGCACGAGCTGACCGCGGACCGTCCACTGACCTGGTTCGTGGTGTTCTCGTCCGCCGCGGGTGTCCTCGGAAGCGCTGGGCAGAGTGTCTACGCCGCGGCGAACGCGTTCGCGGACGCGGTCGTGGTCGAGCGGCGCCGGCAGGGACTTCCCGGACTGAGCCTGTCCTGGGGACTGTGGGAGCAGGCCGGTACGGGGTTGACCGCACACCTCGGCCAGGCGGAACTGGCAAGGATGCGCAGGCAGGGAGTGACCGCGCTGACCGGCGCGCAGGCGCTGGGGGCGCTTGACACCGCGTTGACCAGCCGGCGAGCGCATCTTGTTCCCCTGCGGATTGATCTGTCCGGGGCCGAGGACGCCCGCTCACCGCTGCTGTGTGGCAGGACCCGGATGCGGAGGCTGGCGGACACCCGGACGGACAGCGTCGACACCGGTTGGTCCGATCTGCCGGAACCGCAACGCATTCGCGCGCTGTCCGATCTCGTGCGGCGCGAAGCGGCCGTGGCGTTGGGCCGCTCCGACGAGATCCGCCCCGAGGCGGAGTTCACCGAACTCGGGCTGGACTCCCTGATGGCTGTGGAACTGCGCCGAAGGCTGTCCGCCGAGACCGGACTGTCCCTGCCCGCGACGGCCGTCTTCGATCACCCGACGGCCGCCGGCCTGGCGGAGTACCTCAACGGCTGCCTACGAGACCCGGGGGACGACACGGGTCGTGCGCGCGTGGAACGCGTGGAGCGACGCGATGTCCATCCGGCGACCGAGGGGCAGCGCAGGCTGTGGTTCCTGGAGCAGATGCGTCCCGGCACGGCCGAGTACAACGTGACGATGCCGGTCCGGGTCGCCGAACCGTTGGACCGCGCGGCGTTCGCCTCCGCCGTCGAGTTCGTGGTGCGGCGGCACGAGGCACTGCGCACGGGCCTGGAGAGCCGCGACGGTGAGCTGGTCCAGGTGGTGTACGAGGAGTTCGGCACCCCGCTGCGCTTCGAGGAGGTGGCCGATTCCGAGGAGCGGACCGACCGGATCCGGGGCGAGGCCGAGACACCCTTCGACCTGTCCGGCCCCGTGCTGTTCCGCTGCCTGGTGCTGACCGGTGCGGACGAACAGGTGGTCTGTTTCACCCTGCACCACGCGATCATCGACGCCTGGTCGTTGGTCATGATGCTGCGTGAGCTGTTCGCCGCGTACGGGGAGTTCCGCGCGGGCCTCGTTCCCGACAGCGGGAGCGAGTCGCTCGTGCACCTCGGCGACTACGCCGGCTGGGAGCGGGACTCCATCGAGCGGGGAGCCTTCGAGGCGGGACTCGGCTTCTTCCGGAACGAACTGGCCGGGGTCCCGCGTCTGCAACTGCCCCGGAGCGACGTGGACTCCGGTGCGGGCAAGGTCGGATTCGCGGTGTCCGACGCTCTTCGGGGCGAGCTGGAGGCCCTCGCCTCCGATGCGGGGGGCACCCTGTACACGGTGCTGGCCGGCGCCTTCGCGGTGCTGCTCTCCCGGTACAGCGACCAGCGGGACTTCAGCATCGGCACGGTGTGGTCCGGGCGCGGACTGCCCGGGTCGGCGGAGATCGTCGGTTTTCTCGCCAACACCCTGCCGTTGCGCTGTGATCTCTCCGCCGACCCGAACGTGCCCGATCTGCTGTCGGCGATGAAGTCCCGCGTGCTCGGCGTGATGGAACACCAGAACGTGCCACTGTCCGAAGTGGTCAAGGTCGTCGACGCCGAGCGCAACGGCGAGGAGAACCCGTTGTTCCGGGCGGTGTTCAGCTACGGACTGGGTGCGGAGCCGGACGACGACACGTGGCAGCCGTTCGACGGGTGCTTCACCGGTAACGTCGCGGGAACCGCCAAGTTCGAGCTGACCATGAGCCTCGCACCTGCTGCGGAGGGACTGCGCGGGGAACTGGAGTTCCAGTCACACGTACTGGATCAGGAATCCGCACAGCGCCTGGTCGCGAACTTCGAGACCCTGCTGAACTCCTTCGTCCGGGAGGGCGGTCTGCCGGTCAGCCGGCTGCCCCTGCTCTACGCCGAGGAAGAGGGCTCATTCCGGCAGCACGGCGACAGCGTGACGTCGGAGCCGGCCGCGCTGCCCGCGTCGCGGCCGGAGCCCGCGGATCCGGCCGCCGACGGTGACCGGGTGTGGGAGACGGTGGTCTCGGCCTGGTCGCGGGTACTGGAGCTGGAGCCGGCCGAGGTGGACCCGGACAGCGGATTCTTCGATGTCGGCGGAACGTCGTTGACAGCGCTGCGGGTCCATGAGTTGATCTGCGCCGGTCTGGAGCGTGAGTTTCCGCTCTCGACGCTGTTCCGCTATTCCACGGTGCGGCAGTTGACCACGTTCCTGCGTGGTGACGCCACGCGTGCGGTGATCGCGGGGACGGCGTCGGCCGGGGAGCGTTCGGACGAGGACGCGGTGGCGATCGTGGGTGTGGCCCTGCGTCTGCCGGGTGCGACTGACGTGGAGGAGTTCTGGGCGAATCTGCGGGGTGGTGTGGAGTCGATCCGCCGCTTCACCGAGCAGGAGTTGCTGGATGCCGGGGTGCCCAGGAACGTACTGGAGGATCCCGGGTTCGTCCCGGCCAAGGGCTACGTGGCGGACGCCGATCTCTTCGACGCCGAGTTCTTCGGGTACTCGCGGTCCGAAGCGGAGAACATGGATCCGCAGCACCGGCTCTTCCTGGAAACGGCCTGGCAGGGCCTGGAGAACGCCGGCATCCTGCCCGGCGCTGACCCCGGCCGGATCGGAGTCTTCGCCGGCGCCGGATTCGGCGGCTACAACAGCGGAAGCGTTCGCGGCGACGAGATCACCGAACTCAATGAGTTCTACCGCAATCTCCTCGGGAACAAGTCCGACTTCGTGTCCACCAGGGTGGCGCACAAGCTGAATCTGCGGGGTCCCGCGCTGACGGTGCAGACGGCGTGTTCCACGGGGCTGGTGGTCGCACATCTGGCCAGGCAGAGCCTGCTGCGGGGGGAATCCGACGTGGCACTCGTCGGCGCTTCCGCTCTCACCTTCCCCTTGGAGTACGGCTATTACCACCAGGAAGGCTTCGTCTTCTCGCCGGACGGCTCCTGTCGTGCGTTCGACGCCGACCGCCAGGGCACCGTGGTGGGCAACGGTGTGGTGGCGGTGGTGTTGCGGCGGCTGTCGGACGCGGTCGAGGCCGGGGACCGGATCTACGCGGTCATCCGCGGCAGCGCCATCAACAACGACGGGGCGGACAAGGTCGGATTCACCGCGCCCAGCGTGAGCGGCCAGGCCACTGTCATCACCGATGCCCTCGCCGACGCCGGACTGTCATCCGCCGACATCGGCTACGTCGAAGCGCACGGCACCGCCACCGCCATGGGCGACCTCATCGAGGTCCAGGCCCTGCAGGAGGTCCTCTCCTCCGACCGCGACGAGCCCTGCGCGGTCGGTTCGGTGAAGTCCAACATCGGCCACACCGATGTGGCCGCGGGTCTGGCGGGGCTGGTCAAGGCGGCGCTGTGCGTCTACCACGGTGAACTGGTACCCACGGTCAACTTCGAGCGGGTCAACCCCGAACTGGGTCTGGACCCGGCCGTGCTGCGGATCAGCGATGACACACGAGCCTGGCCGGGCATCCGACGCGCCGGGGTGTCCTCGTTCGGTATCGGTGGCACCAATGCCCACATGGTGCTGGAACAGCCGCCGCAGCCGACCGCGCGACCTGTCCGGACACAGGCCGTGGCGCCGGTGGTCGTCTCCGGACGGACTCCACAGGCACTCAGGGACCAGGCCCGGCAGTGGGCCCGCTGGCTCACCCAGCACCCCGACACCACCCTCACCGACCTCGCCCGGACCACCACCCGACACCGCCGGCACTTCGAGCACCGGGCCGCTGTCCTCGCCCATGACCTGGACGAGGTGGTGCGCGGGCTGACCGCGCTCGGGGACGGACACGGCGACGACGCGGTGTGCACCGGGGTGGCCGAGGAGCGTGGCAGGGTCGTGTTCGTCTTCGCCGGCCACGGTTCGCAGTGGCCGGGCATGGCCCAGCGGCTGCTCACCGAAAGCCCGGCCTTCGCCGACACGGTCGCCCGCTGTGACAAGGCACTGCGCCCCTGGACCGGCTGGTCGGTCCTCGAACTGCTGGAGAACCCCGAGGCGAGCGGGCTGAGTCTGGACGACGTCGAGGTGACCCAGCCCGCGCTGTTCACGGTCGCACTCGGCCTGGCGGAGGTGTGGCGGTCCGTCGGTCTGGAACCGGAGGCCGTGGTCGGACACAGCCAGGGCGAGGTGCCCGCCGCCGTCGTCGCCGGAGCGCTGACCCTGGAGGAGGGCGCCAAGGTGGTCGCCGTCCGCAGCCAGGCGTTCCATCGCATCGAGAGCGGCTCGGGCGGCATGGCCCTGTTGGGACTGCCGCTGACCGAGGTGGAGGAACTGCTCGCCGAGTACGGCGGATCGCTGTCGGTGGCCGCGGTGAACACCCCGGGTTCGGTGGCGGTGGCCGGTGCGGCGGACGCGGTGGGCGACCTGCTCGCGAAGCTGGCGGATCGTGACGTGTTCTCCCGTCGGATCAAGGCGGACCGGGCCGGACACTGCAGCCTGGTCGACCCCATGCTGCCCGAGGTGGAAGCGGCGCTGAGCGAACTGCGCCCCCGCGCGACGACGGTGCCGATGTACTCCACGGTGACCGGTGCGCCGATCGGCGGCGAGGTCCTGGACGCCCGGTACTGGTGCCGCAACCTGCGTGAGCCGGTGCGTATGGACCTGGCGCTCGACGCGCTACGTGCCGACGGCTTCGGCGTGTTCACCGAGGTCAGCCCGCATCCGCTGCTGGCCGTCCCGCTGACCACTTTCACCGCCGAGAGCGGCGGAGTGGTCCTGGGCAGCCTTCGCCGGGATCACGGCGGCCTCGCGCAGTTCGTGCGCGGCCTCGGCGAATTGCACGTCCACGGCCATGCGGTGGACTGGACACAGGTCATCGACGGGCCCGGCCGCCTGGTCGACCTGCCCGGCTACGCCTTCCAGCGGCAGAGCTACTGGATCGACGGCGGAGCCCGTATCCGGCAGGAACGGCAGGCACCCCCCGCGGACCTGGCTGCCCGGCTGACGGCACTGCCCGAGTCGGCCCGTGCCCTCACCGTGCTGGAGGCCGTGCAGGACGTGGTCCGCGGCATTCTCGGACTCAGCGAACCCATGCCCGTGGACGAGCGGTTCCAGGAACGCGGGCTGGATTCGATGATGGCTCTGCAACTGCGCAACCGGCTCAGCGAGGTGACCGGCACGCCGCTGCGGTCCACGCTCGCCTTCGAACACCCCACGCCTCAAGCGGTCGTGGACTATCTGCTGGCCAACGCCTTCTCCGAGCTGCCGCCTCCCGGTCTGTCGATGGAACGTGCCGAGCGGCGCGACGTCCATCCGGCGACCGAGGGCCAGCGCCGGCTGTGGTTCCTGGAGCGGATGCGTCCGGATTCCGCGCAGTACAACGCCGTTCTCCGGCTGGAGGTGGAGAGTCCACTGTGTCCGGAGACGTTCGGCCTGGCACTTCGCGCGGTGATGGAACGTCACGAGGCGCTGCGTACCGGACTGGAGCTCCGTGACGGCGAACTGGTCCAGGTGGTGCACCGGGAGTTCACCGTTCCGCTGCGGCACGAGCGGGTGACCGGCGCCGATGAGCTCGACCGCACGCTGCGCGCGGAGGAACGGATCCCGTTCGAGCTGGACGCCGAGACCCTGTTCCGCTGCCTGCTGGTGGACTCCGGCACGTTGTGGACCATGTGCTTCACCCTGCACCACGCCATCGCCGACGGCTGGTCGCTGTCCCTGCTGCTGAACGAGCTGTACGAGACGTACCGGGCCCTTGCCGGGCAGGACACCCTCCAGCTCCCGGAAGTCCGGTACCACCTCGGTGACTACGCACGATGGGAGAAGCGGTCCGTCGAGCAGGGCGCCTTCGAGCGTTCGCTCGAGTACTTCGAGTCCGAGCTGGACGGTTCTCAGCGTCTGGAACTCCCCGCTCGGGACGTCGCCGAGGACGACCAGGGCGATGCCGTGCACTTCACCGTGCCCGCGGAGCTCCGGGCCGCTCTGGACGAGCTGGCCACACGCAACTCCGTAACCGGGTACACCGTGTACGTCAGTGCCTTCGCGGTGCTGCTCGCCCGATACACCGACCAGTACGACTTCAGCATCGGCACGATCTGGTCGGCGAGGGAGCTGCCGCAGGTCGCGGAGACCTTCGGATTCCTGGCGAACACCCTGCCGCTGCGCTGCGACCTGACCGGGGCGGTGTCCTTCGAGGACGTCCTCGCCCGCACGCACACCCGTGTGCGGGGGGTGTTCGAGCACCAGAGCGTCCCGTTGACCGAGGTCGTGCGCATCGCCGGTGGTGACCGGACCGGTGAGGAGAACCCGCTGTTCCGGGCGGTGTTCAACTACGGCGGCGCGGCTTTCCCCGCGTTCGGAACGGGCGAGGCGGCCTGGCGGCTTCCCACGACGGGAAGCGTGTCCGGCAACGTCCAGGGCGCGTCGAAGTTCGAGCTGGGCCTCACGCTGACCGCCGACGGTGATGTGCTGCGCGGGGAACTGGAGTTCCAGTCACACGTGCTGGACCAGGACTCGGCCCACCGTATGGTCGCCAACTTCGAGACCCTGCTGGCATCGCTGGCCGCCCGGCCCGCCCGTCCGGTCCGGGAGACCGAACTGCTCTGCGGTGCGGAACACCGGTGGCTCGCCGAGCACGGCGGCGATATCGCGGCCCAGCCTGCCGGGGAGACCGCGTGCCAACGGATACTGGGACAGGCGGCACGGACGCCCCACGCGGTGGCCGTGGTGTCGGACGGACGCGAGCTGACCTACCAGGAGGTGTCCGCGAGAGCCCGCGCGATCGCCCGGCAGCTTGCCGGACTGGGCGTGACACGTGGTGATCTGGTCGGTCTCTGCCTTCCCCGCACGGTCGATCTGCCGGTGGCGATGCTCGCCACCTGGATGGCCGGGGCCGCCTATGTTCCGCTGGACCCGGAGTATCCGAAAGCGCGTCTGGACCATGTGGTGTCCGACAGCGGGCTCAAGGTGGTGATTTCGAGCGGCTCCCTCACGGACGCCCTGCCGGACGGCCTGCGGGTGCTGTCCGTCGAGGAGATCGCCGAGGCCGGGCACCACGGACTGCCGGACGGCGCTCTGCCGGTCCAGCCGGAACCGTCCGACCCCGCCTATGTCATCTACACCTCGGGCTCGACGGGCACCCCGAAGGGCGTGGTGGTCGAGCACGCGCAGTTCGCCGGCTTCTGTCTGGCCATGGACGACCGCGTCGGCGGTGGCGCCGACGGCACCTGGCTCGCCGTGACCAGTGTGTCCTTCGACATCTCCGGCCTCGAACTGCTGTGGACCTTGACCAGGGGCTACCGCGTGGTCATCGCCGGCGGAGAACTCGGCGGCTGGGCCGGATACCGGCAGTACGGGCCGACGCACCTGCAGTGCACGCCCTCACTGGCCAGGATGCTGCTGGCGGACGCGGGAGGTCGTGAGCTGCTCAGTGGGCTGCGGCTGCTCCTGGTCGGTGGCGAAGCGCTCGATCGCGGCCTGGCCGACCGGTTGCCGCGGACCTGTGGCGGCGACGTGCTCAACATGTACGGGCCCACGGAGACCACGGTCTGGTCGACGACCTGGCGGGTCGAACCCGGGCCGGTTTCGCTGGGATCGCCTGTGCTCGACACCCGGTTGGCCGTTCTCGACCGGCATCAGCAGCCGGTACCGCGGGGTTGTCGTGGTGAGTTGTGGATCGGAGGGCGTGGTGTCGCGCGGGGTTACTGGAACCGGGCCGCGCTGACGGATGAGCGGTTCGTGGTGGACCCGTTCGTGGGTGCGGGGCGGATGTACCGTACCGGGGACGTGGTCCGCTACCGCGAGGACGGCTCACTGGAGTACTGCGGCCGCGTGGACAACCAGGTGAAGCTGGCCGGACACCGCATCGAGCTCGGCGAGATCGAGTCCGTGGTCGCCGGGTGCACCGGCGTGCGGGAGGCTGCCGCGGTGGTACGTGAGGACGCCGGCTCGGCGGCCTTGTGGATGTACTACTCCGGGGACGCCGACCAGCAGGTCCTGGCCGAGCGCGCCGCGGCGCGGCTGCCGGTGTCGATGCTGCCCGCGCGGTGGGTACGGCAGGAGAGTCTGCCGCTGACACCGAACCGCAAGATCGACCGGCTGGCCCTGGCCGCGCTGCCCGCGTCGCGGCCGGAGCCCGCGGATCCGGCCGCCGACGGTGACCGGGTGTGGGAGACGGTGGTCTCGGCCTGGTCGCGGGTACTGGAGCTGGAGCCGGCCGAGGTGGACCCGGACAGGGGGTTCTTCGAACTGGGCGGAACGTCGATGGCAGCGCTGCGGGTCCATGAGTTGATCTGCGCCGGTCTGGAGCGTGAGTTTCCGCTCTCGACGCTGTTCCGCTATTCCACGGTGCGGCAGTTGACCACGTTCCTGCGTGGTGACGCCACGCGTGCGGTGATCGCGGGGACGGCGTCGGCCGGGAAGAGGTCGGACGAGGACGCGGTGGCGATCGTGGGTGTGGCCCTGCGTCTGCCGGGTGCGACTGACACGGAGGAGTTCTGGGCGAATCTGCGGGGTGGTGTGGAGTCGATCCGCCGCTTCACCGAGCAGGAGTTGCTGGATGCCGGGGTGC
Organism: Streptomyces sp. NPDC102274; assembly: GCF_044766385.1. Lineage (NCBI taxonomy): Bacteria > Bacillati > Actinomycetota > Actinomycetes > Kitasatosporales > Streptomycetaceae > Streptomyces > Streptomyces sp. NPDC102274. Next base: position 181,256 of record NZ_JBIWLW010000010.1, read on the forward strand.
CCAGGAACGTACTGGAGGATCCCGGGTTCGTCCCGGCCAAGGGCTACGTGGCGGACGCCGATCTCTTCGACGCCGAGTTCTTCCGATGCTCTCCGTCCGATGCGGAGAACATGGATCCGCAGCACCGGCTCTTCCTGGAAACGGCCTGGCAGGGCCTGGAGAACGCCGGCATCCTGCCCGGCGCTGACCCCGGCCGCATCGGAGTCTTCGGCGGAGTCGGCTTCGGCGGCTATGACCAGGGTGATCCCGAGGACGTCTCGGAGGTCTTCCGTTCGGCGATCGGTAACAAGAACGACTTCCTCGCGACTCGCCTGGCGCACAAGCTGAATCTGCGGGGTCCCGCGCTGACGGTGCAGACGGCGTGTTCCACGGGGCTGGTGGCCGCGCACCTGGCCAGGCAGAGCCTGCTGCGCGGGGAATCCGACGTGGCACTCGTCGGCGCCTCCGCATTCACGTTCCCCCTGGAACAGGGCTACCAGTTCCAGGAAGGCTTCGTGGCCTCGCCGGACGGACACTGCAGGCCCTTCGATGCCGATGGCGCGGGCACGGTCATCGCCAACGGTGTGGTGGCGGTGGTGTTGCGGCGGCTGTCGGACGCGGTCGAGGCCGGGGACCGGATCTACGCGGTCATCCGCGGCAGCGCCATCAACAACGACGGGGCGGACAAGGTCGGATTCACCGCGCCCAGCGTGAGCGGCCAGGCCACTGTCATCACCGATGCCCTCGCCGACGCCGGACTGTCATCCGCCGACATCGGCTACGTCGAAGCGCACGGCACCGCCACCGCCATGGGCGATCCCATCGAGGTCCAGGCCCTGCAGGAGGTCTTCACCCCTGACCGCGACGAGCCCTGCGCGGTCGGTTCGGTGAAGTCCAACATCGGCCACACCGATGTGGCCGCGGGTCTGGCGGGGCTGGTCAAGGCGGCGCTGTGCGTCTACCACGGTGAACTGGTACCCACGGTCAACTTCGAGCGGGTCAACCCCGAACTGGGTCTGGACCCGGCCGTGCTGCGGATCAGCGATGACACACGAGCCTGGCCGGGCACTCGACGCGCCGGGGTGTCCTCGTTCGGTATCGGTGGCACCAATGCCCACATGGTGCTGGAACAGCCGCCGCAGCCGACCGCGCGACCTGTCCGGACACAGGCCGCAGCGCCGGTGGTCGTCTCCGGACGGACTCCACAGGCACTCAGGGACCAGGCCCGGCAGTGGGCCCACTGGCTCACCCAGCACCCCGACACCACCCTCACCGACCTCGCCCGGACCACCACCCGACACCGCCAACACTTCGCCGAACGCGCCTCGGTGGCCGGACCTGATCTGTCCACGGTCATCGAAGGGCTGACCGCCATTGCCCGTGACCAGCCGGACGCGTCGGTCACCCTTGCCACCGCACGGCCGGGCAAGGTCGTGTTCGTCTTCCCCGGCCAGGGTTCGCAGTGGCCGGGCATGGCCCAGCGGCTGCTCACCGAAAGCCCGGCCTTCGCCGACACGGTCGCCCGCTGTGACGAGGCACTGCGCCCCTGGACCGGCTGGTCGGTCCTCGAACTGCTCCAGGATGAGGACCGCATCGCGTGGGACCGCCTGGACGTCGCCCAGCCGGTGTTGTTCACCATGTATCTCGGCCTGGCGGCGGCCATGCGGGATCTGGGCCTGGAAGCACAGGCCGTGGTCGGACACAGCCAGGGCGAGATTCCCGCGGCCGTGGTCGCCGGCGCCCTGACCCTGGAGGAGGGCGCCAGGATCGTGGCCGAACGCAGCACGGCCCTCGCCGCGCTGTCCTCGGACGGTGAGATGGCGACGGTGGAACTCCCGGTTTCCGATGTCGAGGCAGCACTGGCTCCCTACGGGAACGCCGTCTCGGTCGCCGTGGTGAACACACCGAAATCCACGGTCATCTCAGGTGACCGCGCGATCGTGGAGGAGCTGCTCTACGCGTGGGACGACCAGGACGTGTGGTGCGGCAAGCTGAACGCCGCCTGCGCATCCCACAGTTCGCACATGGACGCGCTGCTGCCCGGCCTCCGGGACCAGCTTGCCTCGCTGCGTCCCCGCCCGTCCGAGATCCCGCTGTACTCCACGGTGCTGGGCCGGCGGGCCGCGGGTGAGGAACTGGACGCCGCTTACTGGTGCCGGAACCTGCGCGAACCCGTACGGCTCGACCTCGCCCAGCGAGAGCTGCTCGCCGACGGATACACGGTGTTCGTCGAGGTCAGTCCGCATCCCTTGCTGGCGATGCCGCTGGCCGACGGTGGCGCGGATCGGGACGCGGTGGTCCTGGCGACCATGGAACGGGAACAGGGCGGCCTGGACCGGCTCCAGCGCACACTGGGCGCCCTGCACGCGCACGGTGTCGGGATCGACTGGTCGGCGGCCGTCCCCGACGGTCGCATGGTCGGCCTGCCCGGCTACGCGTTCCAGCGGCAGCGTTACTGGAAGGAACCCGCTCGCCGCAAGACGACCGACCAGCGGTTCTGGGACGCCGTCGGTGCGGGCGAGGTGAACGGGCTCGCCGAGTTGCTCGGCGCGTCCGGGCAGCACAGGGACAGCGTCATGGACCTGCTGCCGTTGCTCCGGCGCTGGCACGAGGGCCGCGACGACCACGCCGAGATCGCCGACTGGCTGTACGAGGAGACCTGGCAGCCCACCGAGCCCGACACGGCACCGGCGGACGGAGTCTGGGCCGTCCTCGGGGACGCCGCGTCACCCGCCACGGAGCTGGTGACGGCCCTGCGCGAGGCAGGAGCCGGCACTCACCGGGCCGGCACGGATCCGGGCGACCTGGCCTCCCTGCCGGCGGCGATGCAGGGTGTGATCATCCTGACGCCACTGGACGAGGACGGCACGCGGCAGGGCTTCCTCCGAACCGTGCGACTGCTGCAGGGACTCGGAACAAGTCACCCGAGGACTCCGGTGTGGCTGGTCACCAGGGGCGCTGTCGGCGTGGACGAAGCCGATCCGGTCACGCGTCCCGAGCAGGCTCTGATCAACGGACTGGGCCGGGTCGCGGCACTGGAACGCCCCGAAGGCTGGGGCGGTACCGCGGACCTGCCCGAACAGCCGCACCCGGACTGGGCCGGGCAGCTCGTCCGCGCCGTTCTCGCCGGTGACGACGAGGACCAGATCGCGCTCCGCGCGGACGGCCGGTACGTGCGAAGGCTGCGTCGCACCACGCCCGCGCCGCGGTCGCCGTGGACGACCAGCGGCACCGCCCTGATCACCGGTGGCACGGGAGCCCTCGGCCGACGACTCGCCGGCTGGCTGGTGGAACGCGGGACGCGACGCGTCGTGCTCGCCTCCCGCTCCGGTGAGGTCTCCGCACAGTGCCGCGAGGAACTTGAGGCGACCGGGGCGGAGGTCGTGACGGCAGCCTGCGACGTCGGTGACAGGAGGCAGGTCGCCGAACTGATCGACCGGATCGACGCCGACGGCCCGCCGCTGACGGTCGTCGCGCATCTCGCGGGGGTCTCCGGCATGACACTCCTGGCAGAACTCGACACCGCCCAGGTCGCCGAGGAACTCTCCGCGAAGGTGTCCGGCGCCTGGCACCTGCACGAACTGCTCGGCGACCGGCCACTGGACGCGTTCCTGCTCTACGGCAGTGGTGCCAGTCTGTGGGGTGCGGGCGGCGGGACGACCTACGCGGCCGGCAACGCCGCGCTGGACGCCCTCGCCCGGCATCGGGTGGCCAACCGCCGCACGGCCACCGTGGTGCACTGGGGTGGCTGGGCCGACGGAGGCATGGTGACGCAGGAGGCCGAGGAGCAGCTCCGGGTACGGGGTCTGCGGATGATGCCCCCGGACCACGCGCTGAGCGCACTGGACCTGGTGCTCGGAACGGATCGGGTGGCGCTGGGGGTGGCCGATATCGACTGGTCCCGCTTCACCCCCACGTTCTGCGTCGCCAGGCGGCGTCCGCTGCTGCTGGGCATCCCGGAGGCGCGCGCCGAGATGACCGGCAAGCGCCAGGAGAGCGGACTCGAAGAGCGGCTGGCGGGCATGGGGCGGGACGCACAGCTCAGTACGGTGCTCGAACTGGTCCACGTCGAGGCCTCGGCTGCTCTCGGGGTAGCGGAGATCCCCGCCGAACAGCCTCTCCAGCAGCTCGGGATGGACTCGCTGATGGCGGTCGGCCTGCGCGCCAGACTCACCAGGCGAAGCGGCCTGCCGCTCGGCACGGACGTGCTGTTCCGGCACGGCAGTTGTGCGGGCATCGCGGAACACCTGGTCGACGAACTCACCGGGCGGCAGCCCGTCACCGAGGCCGTGCACGACCCGTTGGTGCGGGTGCTCAAGCCGGCGCGACACCCCAGGGCACGGATCCTGTGCATGGCGGGAATGGGGGGCACGACCACCGCCCACGTCCCGCTCATCCCGCACCTTCCCGAGGACGTGGAACTGCTCGGTATCCGGGTTCCCGGCCGTGACGGAGGCAGCGGGGAGGCCCCGGTAAGCGATGTGAACATCCTCGTGGACCGGGTCGTGGCGGAGATGTCCGACCGTCTCGACGTGCCGACCGTCCTGTACGGGCACAGCCAGGGCGCATGCGGAGTATGGGAGATCGCTCACCGGCTGGGCAGCAGGTTGGGGGGACCGGAACTGTCCCTCGTCGTCGCCTGTGCGCTGCCGCCGTTCAGCGAGGCGCCGGAGGCGCTCAAGCGGTTCCAAGAGGTGTCGACGCTGTGGGATACGGCGGCGCCGGGGACCCTGGTCGAGGTGTTCCGGGGTGTGCTGCCCGACGAGATCCTCGCCAACGACGAGGTCTTCGCCGGCTACCTGGAGAACCTGCGGAACGATTTCGCGATGTGGAACCGGCATCAGCTCATGCTGGAGTTTGACAACAGGGGTCCGCTGGACATCCCGATCACGGCGGTGTCGGCCACGGCCGACCCGGTGCTGCCCGAGGGCACGATGGAGGGCTGGTCCGCGCTGACCAGGGGCACGTTCGTGATCCGGAGCATCGAGGGCGCGCATTCGGCGCCGATCGAGAACCCGGAGGCCATGGCTCGGCAGCTGGCCTCGGCCTTCGCTGCCGAGCTCACGCTCAACGCATGACCGCACGTGGCGTCCGTCGTCGCCCGACGACGGACGCCACGATGGGGGCGGCTGGAGTATGAGGGACTCCGGGAAGCCGCTCGGGAATTCGCGCAGCACCCGCCATGCCGTCATCCTGCCGTCCACCACTGACAACGGGCCCGGTCAGAGTCCCGGCGCACCCCAGACGGGGAACCAGCGCGCGAGATCGGGCTCGATCCGCAGATCGTCCCCGAGCACCGCTCTGACCTGGAGTTCCCGCTGATTGTCGCGCTTCTCGGCGGTGCCCGGCAGGGGCGCGAAGGGGTAGAAACTGCCCCGCTTGTAGAGATAGACGAGAGCGAGGGGCCGCTGTTCGGTGTCCCGGAAACTGAGCAGTGAGCAGAGCAGCTGCGGACCGAAGCCGCCCTCCTGGAGCAGGGTGTTCACCGCGTGCAGATCGTTCACCAGGGTGGCCGTGTCCTCCGGCGCCCGTCGCGCGAGCAGCCAGGTGTAGCCGTACGAGTCCTGGCTGAACTCCACCGGGCGGCCGTCCTGGCCGGTGTCCGCGTCGAGCAGCTCCCGCACGTCCTGTCGGATCCGGGCGAAGCCGCCGCCCTCGACACCCGCGAAACAGACCGAGCCGAGGCCGGTGGGGGCATATCCGGCCCCGGCCTGGAGAGTGAGCGCGGCGGACGGGAGGGCGAAGAGCTGGTCGAGATCGGGGCTGACCGGTTTGCTCCGGCCGAGGATGGCGTCGAGAAGGCCCACGGGACCAGCTCCTCACAGTGACGGTGACGGGGACGATCGGGCGTGATCACGCGATCACGGGACCACGTACTTACGGGACCACGTGCTTACGGCGGGGCCCGACTACGGGCGGGCGAGCTCGGCGGAGATACGGGCGAGCTGGTCCAGCCGCTGTTCCAGCGTCGGGTGCGAGGCGAGCAGCCGCCCCAGGCTCTCCTTCGAGGCGAACGCGGGCACGAAGTAGAAGGCGTTGTACGGCTCCGCCTTGCGCAGGTCCTCCGTCGGGATCCGCGCCATCTGGCCGCTCACCTTGGTCAGCGCCGAGGCGAGCGCCGAGGGCCGGCCGGTGAGCAGCGCGGCCGTTCGGTCGGCGGAGAGCTCACGGTAGCGGGAGAGCAGCCGGGTCAGCAGGAAGCCGATGACATACACCACCGCGCTGACCAGCGGAATCAGCAGGATCGCGAGCCCGGCTGGGCCGGCGTTCCTGGCGCTCCTGGACAGCCCGCTGTAGAGCGCGATCCGGGTGATCAGACCCGCGAGCACGCCCAGGAACGAGGCGATGGTCATCACGGCGACATCGCGGTGCGCGACATGCGACATCTCGTGGGCGAGGACGCCCTCCAGTTCCTCCGGCTCCAGCCTGCGGAGCAGGCCGGTGGTGGCACAGACCAGTGCGCTTCGTTCGCTCCGGCCGGTGGCGAAGGCGTTCGGTATGTCACTCCTCGCGATCGCCACCTTGGGTTTCGGCATGTCGGCCAGCGCGCAGATCCGGTCGACGGCGCCGTGCAGCTCGGGTGCCTGCTCGGGGGTGACCTCACGCGCGCCCATGCCGAAGGCCGCGATCTTGTCGCTGAACCAGAACTGCGCGATGAACAGCACTCCGACGACGATCAGGATGACCGGCCAGAACTTTCCCAGCACGGCCAGCAGCACACCGACCAGGACCACGTACAGCAGGCCGATCAGGAACATGGTGGTCACCATGCGGGTGGTCAGACCGCGGTCCTGGGTGTAGCGGGTCTGTGTCATCGCTTGCCTCCACTAGTGCTTTCTTATGTCATTTTCCTCCTTTCCTGGCGAAACGGAATAAGTGGAAGATATGGAAGACATGGGACCGGCTCCCCGTAGGGTTCCCGCCGGTCCCACGCCTGGCTCCCGCCGTTGGCCGCGGCGGCTACAGCGCCGGGTTCGCGTTCTTCAGCGGCTCCTGGGACTGCGCGGAGAACCAGTCACCGGACAGCGGCGCGTTCGGCAGCGCGCCGGACATGTTGTTGTTGTTCCGGGGGTTGCCCCCGTACGTCGGGTCGCACATCCGGTCGAAGCCCTTGCCCTGGTCGTTCGGGATCTCCCTGCTCGCGCCGTCCGACTCGCCCGGGGGCTTCATCCACACGTACGCGTCGATCCCGGCGGCGGGCGCCGCCTTCGGCCGCCGCCGGGCTCGGCGGCGGCCTTCGCGGACCACTCCGGGTTCACGTACACCCCGGCGTTCGCGTACGGGTTGTCGACCTTGGAGCCGGTGAGCGGGTCGGTGGGCGGGTCGGTCGGCGGATCCGTCGGACCGCCGTCACCCGGTGAGTTGCAGGTGACACCGTTGAGCTTGAAGGCGGCCGGAACCGCGTTGGACCCGGTGGCCGAGGCGTTGAAGCCGAAGGACGCCGAGGCGCCGCTCGCCAGCGCGCCGTTCCACGCCACATTGGCGGCGGAGACGGCCGTACCGCTCCGGGCGATCGTGGAGTTCCAGCCCTGCGTCACCTTCTGGTTACCGGCGAAGCTCCACTCCAGCTCCGGAGCTGATCGCGTCGCCGGTGTTGGTCATGCTGACATCGGCCGTGAAGCCGCCGTTCCAGGCGGTCTGGATCCGGTAGTCGACGGTGCAGCCGGCCGCGGCGGCGCCGGCGGGTGTCCAGCGCGGTCGCGGTACCGGCCGGGGCGGCGACCAGCGCGAACGCGGCGAGCGCCGCGCCTCGTGCACGTCGCGGAGGGGCGGGGTGCGGCTCATGAGAGTCCCTTCGGATGGTCACGGCGTCCTGCGCCGAAACTGGTGGGCGTGCCGTTGTGGTCGCTGATCGGAGCGGATCCCGAGGGGCGGTCCCAGGTGTTCCGGGTCCAGCCGGGATACGAGGCGCCATGGCTGTCGAGCCGGGCCATGACCCGGTCGACAGAGCGGTGCGAGCAGGTGTTCTCGCCGATCTCGCCCGCCACGAAGGGCACGTGGGCGGCCACCGGCGCGAGCTGTTCGTTCCGGCACCGGCGTGGGCCGGGCCCTGCGGGGCCGAGAGTGGTGCCCGCGACGGCAGGGGCCGCGGCGGAAAGAGGTGCGGTGAGGCGCGGTGGTGCTCGCATGGAGCCACTCCTCGATGGCCGATACGCCGCCTGACACGGCGTATGACTGATGGAAGCGCTCCCACTGGTTGGCTTCCGACGGTAGCGCCGCAGTCGCGTGAGTCAACAGCCCAGTTGAATTCTTTTATCCGCCAACTCGCCCGGACCTGCGTCCTGTTCAAACTCTTGACAGGTCCTCGGTTCCGCTCAGTGCTTGGGAGCGCTCCCACTGGTTCGCACCTGGAACGCCATCACGCCCGGCGCCGCCACCGATATCGCGTCGGCCCTCGGTTCGTACGCCGATCTCTTCGCGCGGCGGCGGCTTTTCGGGGTGTATGACCGATCGCTCACGGAGGGCTCCGCCGCTGCGAGGGCGTCACCTGCGGAAGGTTCGGTTGCTCTCAACTGCCTTACCAATGCGACCGATTGATGTCTGTATGCCGCACTGAATTGACAACACAAGGTCAAATCCTGGTATCGGATCTGTTCTTACGAGTCCAATCGATGTCACTCTCTGGACGGCTCAGCGCGTGGAGATCACGCGGTGGGCCTGTTCGTGGCACTCGCACAGCTCAGCACCATGGGCGGCGGTCCATCCATGGCCGCCGCTTCCCCACACAGGGCCGTTCCCGACGGCCCGGCATTCTTGGAGACTGAGTGAGACTCGTAGCTTCCACCCCCCGCACCCACACCCCCCGCAAGAACGTCGTCCGTGTCGCGGCCCTGGTCGCCTCCGCCGCCATGGTGGTCGTCGGCGTCCAGTCGGGACCGGCCGCCGCCCAGCCCGACCCCACTCGGGAGAGCGGCGCCACAGCTCTGGAGCTCAGCCCGGCCCAGCGCGTCGACGCCATCAAGTCCGCCCAGGCGGACGCCGTGAGCGAGGCCGGTGCACTCGGCCTCGGCGCCCAGGAGAAGCTGGTCGTCCGGGACGTCATCAAGGATGCCGACGGCAGCGTCCACACCCGTTACGAGCGGACCTACGCGGGTCTGCCCGTCCTCGGCGGCGACCTCGTCGTGCACCAGGCCCCGGCCGGCGCGCGCAGCGTGACCAAGGCGACCACGGCCCGAATAGCCGTGCCCACCACCGACGCCGAGCTCCCCGCGGCCACCGCGAAGTCGGGCGCGCTGAAGGCCGCTTCGGCGGAGAAGACCGCCAAGGCGGCGGCGGACACCGCGCCCCGCAAGGTGATCTGGGCCGCGACCGGCAAGCCCGTGCTGGCCTGGGAGACCGTCGTCAAGGGTGTCCAGCCCGACGGCACCCCGAGCGAACTGCACGTCGTCACCGACGCGGCCACCGGCAAGCAGCTCTTCACCGACGAGGCCATCGAGGCCGGCACCGGCACCGGCGAGTACAACGGCTCGGTGACGCTCGGCACCACCAAGAGCGGCAGCACGTACAACCTCACCGACGGCGCTCGCGGCGGCCACAAGACGTACGACCTGAACCAGGGCAGCTCGGGCACCGGCACACTCCTCACCGACGCCGACGACGTCTGGGGCGGCGGCCGGCAGACCGCCGCCGTCGACGCCCACTACGGCGCGGCCGAGACCTGGGACTTCTTCAAGAACGTGCTGGGCCGCAACGGCATCAAGAACAACGGGGTCGCCTCCTACTCCCGCGTCCACTACGGCAACAACTATGTGAACGCGTTCTGGAGCGACAGCTGCTTCTGCATGACCTACGGCGACGGCTCCGGCAACGCCAACCCGCTCACCTCGCTCGACGTGGCCGCGCACGAGATGAGCCACGGTGTCACCGCCGCCACCGCCAACCTCACCTACAGCGGTGAGTCCGGCGGTCTCAACGAGGCGACCTCCGACATCTTCGCCACCGCGGTCGAGTTCTACTCCAACACCGCGAGCGACCCGGGCGACTACCTCATCGGCGAAGAGATCGACATCAACGGTGACGGCACGCCGCTGCGCTACCAGGACAAGCCGAGCAAGGACGGCGCGTCGAAGGACTACTGGTCGTCCACCCTGGGCAACATCGACGTCCACTACTCCTCCGGCCCGGCCAACCACTTCTTCTACCTGCTGTCCGAGGGCAGCGGCGCGAAGACGGTCAATGGCGTGAGCTACAACAGCCCCACGTACGACGGCTCCAAGGTCACCGGCATCGGCCGCGACAAGGCCACGCAGATCTGGTACAAGGCGCTGACGACGTACATGACGTCCTCCACCAACTACGCGAAGGCGCGTACCGCGACGCTGAGCGCGGCGGGCGCCCTGTACGGCACGACCAGCGCCGAGTACAAGGCGGTCGGTGCCGCTTGGACCGCCATCAATGTCAAGTGACCCCCGCGGTCCGGCACAGCGCTTGATCTGAGGGGGTACGGGCCCGCGCGCGCCACGCGCGGGCCCGTACCCCGTCCGCCCGCCCCCCGTCCACCGGTCGGCGCGCTCCGGGTGAGGGATCGGGGCCCGCGAACTAGGGTGCGAATCATGGCCGGACATACAGGGCGGGGGAGTAGGCAGGACGTCGCCGTGGCGCCGGACCCTCGGCGCTGGAAGGCCCTGGCCGTATGCCTGGTCGCGGGCTTCATGACGCTCCTGGACGTCTCCATCGTCAATGTGGCCCTGCCGTCGATCCGCGAGGGGCTGCGCACCCCGGTCTCCGACCTCCAGTGGGTGCTGTCCGGCTACGCGCTCGCCTTCGGCCTCTTCCTGATCCCCGCCGGGCGGCTCGGCGACGCCCGCGGCCGGCGCGTGGTCTTCATGGTCGGGCTCGCCCTCTTCACCCTGGCCTCCGCGGCCTGCGGAGCCGCCCAGACCAGTCTCTGGCTGGTGATCGCCCGGCTGCTGCAGGGCTTCGCCGGAGGCGCCGTCACCCCACAGATCTCCGCGCTGATCCAGCAGATGTTCGCCGGCCGTGAGCGGGGCCGCGCCTTCGGCATGTTCGGAGTGGTGGTCGGCCTCTCGACGGCCGTGGGACCGCTGCTGGGCGGTCTGATTATCCAGGCGGCGGGCGAGCAGGACGGCTGGCGCTGGGTCTTCTACGTCAATCTGCCGCTGGGTGTCATCTGTCTGCTGCTGGCCCGGCGACTGCTGCCGGACACGCCGTCGGCCGCTCCGGTACGGCCGCGCGATCTCGACCCCGTCGGGGTACTGCTGCTCGGCGTCGGCCTCCTGGCACTGCTGCTCCCGTTCGTCCAGTCGCAGGAGTGGCACGGCGGGGAGAAGTGGCTGCTGCTGATCGCCGCCGCCGCGCTGCTGGCCGGGTTCCTGAAATGGGAGTCCCGGTGCCGGCCGGGCGGCACTCAGCCGGTGCTGGACCTGCGGCTCTTCCGTGTCCACTCCTACCGGCTGGGGTGTCTGCTGATCCTGCTGTACTTCGCCGGGTTCACCACGATCTTCTTCATCACCACCCTCTATCTCCAGAGCGGACTGCACTACTCCGCCCTGGAGGCCGGACTGGCCATCACCCCCTTCGCGGTGGGCTCCGGCGTGGCGGCGGGCATCGGCGGACGGCTGGTCAACCGGTTCGGGAGGCCGCTGGTCGTGGGCGGGCTGATCATGGTGACGGTCGGCCTGGCGGCCACCGCGTTCGCCGTACACCTGGTGCCGGGACGCGGCGCGGGCTGGGCGATGGCGGCGCCGCTCCTGGTGGCCGGCCTCGGCAGCGGGCTCGTCATCACGCCGAACCAGACCCTGACCCTCTCCGAGGTGCCGGTGCCCATGGCGGGCAGCGCCGGCGGCACGCTCCAGACCGGTCAGCGGGTGGGATCCGCGGTCGGTATCGCCGCCGTGGGATCGGTCTTCTTCGCCCAGGTGGAACGGAACGGCTGGGCGACCGCGTTCGACCACGGGCTGATCGTCTCGGTGGCGTTCGTGGTCGCGGCGTTGCTGGTCGCCATCGCCGATGTGGCCACGACGCACCGGGACAGAAAGCGGGGTACGGGACCGGAGCGGCCCTTCACCCGCTGAGCGTCCTCACCGTCCCGACCGTCCCCACCGCCGAAAGGAGAACGGCGATGAGCGGCACTCCGACGCGGAGCACCACGGAGTCACGGAGCAACACGGAGTACGGAAAGAAGCCCTTCACCCGTTCGAGGAGCCATTTCACCGAGCGGATCGCCGAGCGGATCACCGCCGACGGCGGGGACGGCCGGCCCGTCGAGGCCGGCCGCTACCGGCTCGTGGTCAGCCCCGCCCGCCCCGGGGCGAGCCGGGCCCTGATCTCCCGTCAGCCCTCCGCCGGGGGCCGGCGCAGCAGATACAGTGCGACGCACGCCACCAGCACCACCACACACGCCGTGAACGTCAGCCCGGCGCCCTTCAGCCCCAGTTCGAGCGTCAGCGCGCCGACGCCGACGACGGGCAGCGAGATCCCCGTGTAGGCGGCGACGAACAGGGCGGAGACCGTACCGCCCCGGTGCTCGGGCGGCGCCGCGCCGCTGACGGCGGTCATCGCCGCGCGGAAGGCCATCCCCTGGCCCAGACCACCCAGGACGGCGCCCATGACGAGCAGCGCCGGCGACTCCACCGCCAGCGACGTGCCGACCAGCACCAGACCGGCCACCAGCACCAGACAGCCGCCCGGCAGTGCCCGGCGTACCCCCAGACGCCCCATCAGCGACTGGCCGATGGTGGAGGCGAGAAAGACGGAGAAGACGACCGCTCCCGAGACGGCCAAGTTATCGACGTGCAGGGTCTGGGACACAAAGGACGGCGCCACCGCGGTGAACAGACCCAGCAGGGCGAAGCCCGCGAACGCGGCGAGCGCCGACGGCGCGAACACCCCACGCACCTCGGGCGGCACCACCAGCCCCTGCGGCCGCAGCCGGGGCCGCCGCTTCGGATGCGCGACGGTCTCCCGCAGAAACCAGGTCAGTACGCAAGCCACGGCCACCAGCCCGAGATGGACGAGGAAGGGCAGACGCAGCGGCCACGGCGCGTACTGCGCGAGCAGCCCGGCCAGCAGCGGGCCGCAGCCCAGGCCGCCCATGTTCGCGGCGGTGGCGGCCAGCCCCGCCTGCGCCTCCTTACCGGGCGGGGCGAGCTCCAGCACGGTGACGGTGGCGGCGCCGCTGAGCAGTCCGGCGGAGAAGCCCGACAGCAGCCGGCCGGTGAACAGCAGCGGAAGTCCCCCCTCGAACAGGAAGCAGAGCGCGCTCGCGGCGGCCAGCGCCAGCGCCACCAGCAGCACCGGCCGTCGGCCCACCTGGTCGGAGAGGTCGCCCGCCAGCACCAGTACGGCGATCACCCCGAGGGCGTAGACCGCGAACACGATCGTCACCATCAGCTCGGAGAAGCCGAGCTGTTCGCGGTAGAGCCCGTACAGCGGGGTGGGCAGCGTCGTACCGGCCATGCCGATGGCGAACACCCCGGTGGCCACCGGATAGCCGAGGCGTCGCCTTCCGTGAGCGCGATCCGTCATACCAGCCCCGTCCTTCGAACCCGTCCTGCGAGCCCCGCCCCGCGAGCGCTGTCGGCCCGGTCCTCCGGGTCCCTACGTGCGGCACGGACGCCGCGCCCGGAACCGCCGCGACGAGGCGCGGCCGGCCGCGGGCGTGGCGTCACGGCGTCAAGGCGTCGCGGCGTCGCGGCGTCAGGGGGGATCAGCTGTCGTTGGCCGTACCGGCCGTTCTCTGGCGGCGCATCAGGACCGCACCGCCGACAAGCGCGGCGAGCACGGCGCAGGCCATCGCCGTCACCTTCGCCCAGACGAACGACTCGCCCAGGCTGCTCTCCAGCAGATCGACACCGCCCGCGCCCGACATCGAGTGGGCGGCGATGATCCCGACCGCCGTCGCCGCGCTCGCCGCCCAGATCCTGGTCGTGTCCTGTACGGCCAGCCAGAGGCCGAGCACCAGACAGAGGACCGTGATGGCGAGGGAGAGCACATCCGCGAAGCCGCCGGAACGCAGCTGGACGAAGTCCGTCGGCAGGTGGATCATGCCGCACGCGAACAGCACGGCCGCCGCGGGCAAGCGCAGCGACGAACGCAGGGCGGGGGAGGCGGCGCGGGTCCCCGGCCTGGTACCGGCCAGGGCCGCGAGACCCGCGGCGAGCCCGGGTCCCTCGGTCCTCGGCCTCGCCGGGATCGCGGGAGCGACCGGGGCGACGGGAGCGACCGGGGCGGTGGGGGCTACCAGGGCGGCTTGTTCGGGGGCGCGTTCGGCGTCCGGGCCGAACATGTCGAGCTGTTCCGCTTCGCCGCGCGCCTCTCCGAAGCCGACCGGGGCGGGAACGGCGCGTTCCTCGGTGCCGAGAATGGACACGAGCTGTGCCACATCCTCGATCGACCTGCCGATGGCCGCGGCGCGCAGCGTCGTGTCGGCCTCGTCGACGTCGTGCGGGGGCTCGTTCAGCAGGGCGACCAGTTGCCGTACCTCGTCGAGGGGACGGGTGACGGCCGCGGCGCGCAGTGCTTCGTCCCCGGGGTTGGGGACCTCTCCGGTCCGCTTCAGCAGGCTCACCAGCGCGGCGACCTCGTCCAGGGGCCGCGCGGTCGCCGCCGTCCAGAGCAGGGTCCGTATCGGCGCGACGTCGGAGGGCGTGGGGTCAAGAGACATGGCGCTGCTCCCTTTACCGAACTCCACGGGCGGCACTCTCACCGTGAAGGGCCACCGTGCGCCAGAGGGGCGCACGCTTGGATACATCAAATGCCCGTGTCGGACTTTTGTGCCATCCAGGACCGGCATAAGAGGTGACGCGCCGAATCGCCGGGGGCTCCGCGCCGGACAGGGCCTAACCGGTAGGACGGCCGCCGGTGTCCTTGGTGAGGTCGGCGGTCAGGGAGGGGCCGGGCTGGGGGACCTCACCGAAGTCCTCGTCGGCGCTGTCGACGCGGAGCCGGTTGATCACGGCCTCCAGCGCGGCGGGCAGGGTGGGGTGACGGCCGTGGTGGCACTGGCTGAGCAGATCGTGCCGGACCGTCTCGGGGAGCAGCGAGGAGAGCGCCGGCGGCGCCCCGGGCCGTCCCGAGCCGGGCAGATGGCGGGACTGGCCGCGCCAGTACGCCGCGTCCTTGAACTCGGCCCGCTGCTGATGGGCGAGGAAGAGACAGAAGGCCGCGGTGCGATTGCCACCGCCGGCGGCGAACTGCCACCAGAATTGGGCCGCGTCACGGTGCCCGGTCAGATACAGGAGCGCGGCGAAGACGACGGCGCCCTCGGGATCGATACGGTCATGGTCCACCAGCCGGGCCAGACTGGCCGCGGCCTCGGGCGCGTTCAGGACGAGGGCGACGGCGAGGCTGAGGTCATGGGCGGCCTGCTCATGGGCCGAGGGGTAACGACGCGGCGCCGCGGCCGGGTTCGTACGGCACGCCGCCCGCCGCACCGTCCGCCGCGCCCCGGCCCGGCCCCGCGCCGCGCCGGTGTCGTAGTCGTCATAGGTGTCGGCGAGGACTTCCGCGTCCTCCAGCAGCGCGTCGATCGGTCCGGGGTCCGGTTCGCCGGCATGGCGCACGGTCTACTCCTCCGTCTCGGTCGCTCGTACGTCGAGGTCCTTGGCCAGTCGTCGGCGGGCGTGCCGTACATGGGACCGTACGGTGGCGACTTCGATGCCCATGTACTCGGCGACCTCCTCGTCCGGGACCTGGAGGGCGTAGCGCAGCACGACCACGTCGTACTGCCGCTCGGGAAGCCGGGAGATGGCCCTGTAGAGCGTTATCTCCCGTTGCAGTACGTCGAATTGATCGTGCTTCTCGTGGTTGAGGAGCTTGCGGACCGCGGCGTGGAAGGCGCCGGTGTCGACCAACGCCGGTTCCGTGGCGTGGTCGTCCAGCCACCATGCCACCTCCTCCTTGAGGAGCGCCCACGCGTATCGCGCCACGGATTCCTGCGCCAGCACATGAGGCCAGTGCTCCAGGAGCCGGGCGCAGGTGGCGTCGACCACCGTCTCGGCGGCGGCCCGACTGCCCACCTGTGTATGGGCGTAGCGCAGCCACAGCGTGTGGTGGCGCGCGTCGAACGCGTCGAAGGTCAGCGCCAGCCGGTGGACCGTCCCGTCCGGGGAGACCGGAAGGCCGCGGTCTCCCATGTCCTGGGCGCCGGGGGAGACGCGGACCACCGGACGTTCCGAATCGACGTGCACGCATGCCCCGTTCGCTGGACACCGCGCCGCTCCACGGCGGAGGGCGTCGGTGTGAGAGGTGTGCCTCTCTTCACCTGTCAGCCAACCGGATGAGTGCCCTCTATGTGCGGGACACACCCGGGGTTTTCTCGCGGACAGGCATCATATGATTATTAGGCCGTAGGGAGGGCGGTGTTTCCGGAATTGCTCGGCCTCCCTGTGTGCTGTCTCTCCCCATGTGGCCTGCCTGCGAGGAGAGTTGGGCCATCTCGTACGGTTGTCCGCATGCGTCGGTGGGAAGTCACCGACTGTTATCCGGCGATGAGGACGGGGGTCGCGCTGATGGGCGACAACGGTGCGGTGGATCTTGAACTGGACCGGGCGCATTCCGCCCGTATGTATGACTACTATCTGGGCGGGACGACCAACTTCCCCGCGGATCGCGAGGCCGCCGCGAGGGCCATTTCCGCCTTCCCCTCCATTCTCTCCACCGCCCGGATCAACCGGCGCTTCATGCACCGCTCCGTCCGCTTCCTCGCGCGGCGGGGCATGCGGCAGTTCCTCGACATCGGCACCGGAATCCCCACCTCCCCGAACGTCCACGAGGTCGCCCAGCGGGAGGTCCCGGAGGCACACGTCGTCTACACGGACAACGATCCGATCGTGCTGGCCCACGCCCGCGCGCTGCTGCACAGCCACCCCGCGGGGCGCACCGCGTACGCGGAGGCCGATGTCACCGCCCCCGAAGCCCTGTTGGCCGCCGAGGAGATACGCTCGACGCTCGACTTCACCCGTCCCATCGCGCTCAGCCTCAACGCGCTGCTGCACTTCGTCACCGACGAGCACGACGCCCATGACATCGTCGAACGCCTCAAGTCGGCGCTGCCGTCCGGCTCCACGCTCGCCATCGCACATGTCACCACCGAGTTCGACCCCGAGGGCATCGCGCGGCTCACCGCCGCCTACCGCGCCGCGGGCACGCCGGGACAGGCGCGCACCCGCGAGGAGATCGCCCGTTTCTTCGCCGGCTGGCAGCTCCTCGATCCGGGGATAACGCCCTCGCACGAGTGGCGCCCCGACCCCGGCGAGCAGAGTGGGAACGTCAGCAACAAGGAAGCCGCCTGCTTCGTCGGGGTGGCGCGCAAACCCTGACCGCCACCCGGCGCCGAAGCCGAAGCTGATACGGACATGGAGACGGACAGAACAAGCGGCCGGTACCCGGGGCGGGGCACCGGCCGCTCTTCCACCGCGCGGCTACGCGGCGGTCGGTGAGCCGGCCGCCGGGCCGACCAGTTCCTCCAGGACGTCTTCCATGGTGACGAAGCCGATGACGGTCCCCTTGTCGCCGCTGACCGCGGCGAGGTGCGTACCGGCGGCGCGCATGGCCGTCATGGTGTCGTCGAGCGGGGTGTCGATCTCGACCCTGATCACCGTGTGCAGCGCACTGCGCGGGAAGGGCCGGGTCCGCTCGCCCGCACCGAGGGCGTCCTTGATGTGCAGATAGCCGAGGATCGTGTTGTCGGGTCCGGTGACCGGCAGCCGCGAGAACCCGGAGGACGCCGCGGCGCGCTCCAGCTGCCGCGGGGTGACCTGATGGTCGACGGTGATCGTCCGGTTGAGCGGGACCATCACCTCACCCACCGGACGGGTGCCAAGCTCCAGGGCGTCGCGCAGCCGCTCGCCGTCCGCGGGGTCCAGCAGTCCCGCCTCGCTGGAGTCCTTGACCAGACGGGCGAGTTCGTCGTCGGTGAAGACCGACGCGACCTCGTCCTTGGGCTCGACCTTCAGCAGCCGCAGGATGCCATTGGCGAACGCGTTGATCCCGAAGATCACCGGGCGCAGCGCCCGGGTCAGCCCGATCAGGACGGGCCCCAGCGCGAGCGCGGTCGGAGCCGGCGCGGCCAGCGCGATGTTCTTGGGCACCATCTCGCCGATCAGCATGTGCAGATACGTCGCCAGGGCCAGCGCGATCACGAACGCGATCGGATGGATCAGCGCCCCCGGCACACCGATCGCCTCGAACGGCGGCTCCAGCAGATGGGCGATCGCCGGTTCGGCGACGGCGCCCAGCACCAGCGAGGAGATGGTGATACCCAGTTGAGCCGTGGCCATGGCCGCGGACAGATGCTCCAGGCCCCACAGGGTGGTCTTGGCCCGACGGCTGCCCTTGATCGCCTGGGGCTCGATCTGGCTGCGCCGTACGGAGATCAGGGCGAACTCGGCGCCGACGAAGAACGCGTTGGTGAACAGGGTGAACACGCCGATGGCGAGCTGGAGGCCGGTCATCGGTTCTCCTCCGCGAACTGGGTGGCCGGTGCGGGCGCGGTGATACTGACCCGGTCCGCCCGGTGGTGCGCGATCCGCAGGACCGCGAACCGCCAGCCCTCGACCTCCAGCGTGTCGGTCAGGACGGGCAGCCGCTCCAGCCGGGTCGCGAGCAGCCCGGCGAGCGTCTCGTACGGCCCCTCCGGCGCGCCGAAGCCGATCTCCGCGAGCTGGTCGAGACGGACACTGCCGTCCGCCTCCCATACGCGGCGGCCGTCGGCGGCCGGCCGGCCCGGCGCCAGGTCGGGGGTCTCGTCCGGGTCGTGCTCGTCACGCACCTCGCCGACGACCTCCTCGACGATGTCCTCGACGGTGGCGACGCCCGCGGTGCCGCCGTACTCGTCTATGACCACGGCCATGGTCCGCGACTCGCGCAGGCGCCGCAGCAGCCGGTCCACCGGAAGGGAGTCCGGGACGAGCAGCGGGCCGGTGGCCAGCGCGGTCACGAAGGTGTGGTCGCGCCTGCTCTCGTCCAGGGCGAGGACATCGCGGATATGGATGGTGCCGATCACCTCGTCGAGGCTGTCACGGTAGACCGGGAACCGGGACAGGCCGGTCGCCAGTGTCAGATTCGCCGCGTCCGTGGCCGTGGCATGGGCCTCCAGGGCCCGTACGTCCACGCGCGGCGTCATCACGTTCTCCGCGGTCAGGTCGGCCAGATGCAGGGTCCGTACGAACAGCTCGGCGGAGTCCGCCTCTATGGCGCCCTCCCGAGCCGAGTGCCGCGCCAGGGCGACCAGCTCCTCGGGGGTACGGGCGGAGGCCAGCTCTTCGGCCGGCTCCAGCCCGAAGCGGCGTACCAGACGGTTCGCCGTGTTGTTGAGATGCCTGATCAGCGGAGTGAAGGCGGCGGTGAAGCCGCGCTGCGGCCCCGCCACGACCTTGGCGACCGCGAGCGGGCTGGAGATGGCCCAGTTCTTGGGGACCAGCTCGCCGATGACCATCAGTACGACGGTGGACATGGCTACACCCAGCACGGTGGCGACGGTGGACACCGCGCCCGCCGGCAGACCGGTCGCCTCCAGCGGGCCGCGCAGGAGCACGGCCAGGGACGGCTCCGCGAGCATGCCGATGACCAGCGAGGTCACCGTGATGCCGAGCTGCGCGCCGGAGAGCTGGAAGGTCAGCCGCTTGGCCGCCGCCAGCGCGCTCGCGGCGCCACGCTCACCAGCGGCGGCGGCACGTTCCAGCTCGCCGCGCTCGATGGTGGTCAGGGAGAACTCGGCCGCGACGAACACCGCACAGGCGAATGTGAGCACGAGGGCGAGGAGCAACAGAAGTACTTCGGTCACCGTGCCACCTCCGGTCCATCGCTCGACGGGACGGGGACGGCACGGCTCGTACTGGGAGGCTCACCCATTGCGGGACCGCAGCTCCTTCTGGTCAGGTGGTAATGGACGGGGTGGGCACCCCGTCCAGCAATAGTAAAGGATTCGCAAAGCGGCGCAATGTCGCGTCCGGCACACGACATAGCTCGGATCATCGGACGGCGTCGAAGTCCTTGCCGACGGTGAGTGTCACCACTCCCGGGGCGGCTCCCGCGTCCTGCCGGGCGACGCTGCCCGGCAGCCGTGAGGCCAGCACCTCGGCCGGTTCCGCCTGGTCCTGCGGATAGCCGACCGTGGTCTGCTTCGTGTCCTCGGGCGCGTTGTCGACACCGGCGATCGTGAATCCCGCCGACCGCAGCGTCTCCGCGACCTCCGCGGCCCGCCCCGTCGTACCCGAGCCGTTGAGGACCTGGACCCGCACCGTATGGGCGTAGACCGGGTTCTTCGCATCGGCTTCCAGCTTCTCCTTGTCGACCTCGCTGTCCTTCGCCAGGGAGGCGAACAACTCCGCCGCCTGCGGGTACTGCCAGACGACATTCGCCTTGTCGGTCGGCGTATCGGCCTCCCGCGCGTAGTTCGGCACCGTCAGGAACGTCAGCCGGTCGGTGGGGATTCCCTTGACCTCGGACGCGAGACCGGAGAGGGGCTTGATGCCCGCCAGCGCCTTGTCGGTGGTCAGCGACTTGGTCGCCGAGTCCAGGAACCCGTACAGCGCGTTCGGGCTGGTCAGTTTCTCCTGGGCCTTCGCCGCCAGGGCCTCCATGAACTCCTGCTGCCGGCCGATGCGCCCCAGATCGGAGCCGTCCCCGACGCTGTAGCGCGTACGGACATACCCGAGGGCCTCCTCGTCCCTGACCGTCTGGCATCCGGCGTCCAGGTCGAGATGGGCCTTCGTGTCGTGGATCGCGGTCTCGGGGCAGACCTCGATGCCGTCCAGCGCGTTCACCATGCCCTTGAAGCCCTGGAAGTCGACGGACATGAAGTGATCCATGCGCAAGCCGGTGTTCTCTTCCACTGTCCGGATGGTGCAGGCGGCGGCGCCGGACACCTCGCCGGTCGTGCCGCCGATGGCGAACGCCTCATTGATCTTGAATTTGTGCGGCGCGGACTTGCTGCCGTCCCCCTTGTCGCAGGACGGTATGTTCACCCACGAGTCACGGGGGAGCGAGACGACCGTGGCCCACTTACGGTCGGCGGACACATGCAGGACCATCAGTGTGTCCGACTGCATGGTGGTCAGGCCCTCGCCGTACTTCGCGTTGTCACCGCCCCGTGAGTCGGACCCCACCACGAGGATGTTCTTGGACCCCGGGCTCAGATTGACCGGCCGGTCGCCGCCGATCTTGTTGTCCACGTCGGCGGAGTGGATATTGCCGTTGAGGTCCTGATAGACCCACGCCGCCGCACCGGACACCCCGATGAGTACCAGGGCCAGTGTCCCGCCCGACCACACGGCTATTCGGCCCCGCCGGGTCAGTCGGGTCCGGCCCGCCCTCCGGCCGCCGCGGTGACCCCCGCCCGCCGAGCGGCCCCGCCGCCCGCTGGATTCCCTGCCCACGCTGATCCTCCGTGCCCGTTACCGGCCGTCGTTCTCCGGACAGGCCGGTCATCGCCCCGTGCGACGGTTGCACTCTACTTTCTCTACAACGCTGTAGAGAGGAGTGGGTGTTCGGACGCAGGCCGCCGAGCCGGCGCGGCCCGCACCTGGGCCTACGGGGCGTCTGGTCGCTGTCGTCCTCGTGTCCGATCACGAAATGGCCTCCTCCCTGCCCACAGCCAACTTCTACAGTGTTGTAGATTTACGGTATGCCACACGGTACCGCGTCACGCCGGAACGTCCGACGTGCCCGGTTCCGGGACGGAAGAAGGGAAGCAATATGGGTGTGAGCCTCGCCAAGGGCGGCAATGTTTCGCTGAGCAAGGAGGCTCCCGGTCTGACCGCCGTTCTGGTCGGCCTCGGCTGGGATGTACGGACCACCACCGGCGCCGATCACGATCTGGATGCCAGCGCCCTGCTGGTCGACGGCTCCGGCAAGGTCGCCTCCGATCGGCACTTCGTCTTCTACAACAACCTGACCAGCCCGGACGGTTCGGTCGAACACACCGGGGACAACCTCACCGGTGAGGGCGAGGGCGACGACGAGACGGTCAAGGTCGATCTGGCCGCCGTGCCCGCCGACTTCACCAAGATCGTTTTCCCGGTGTCGATCCATGACGCGGAGTCCCGCGGCCAGTCGTTCGGGCAGGTACGCAACGCGTATATCCGGGTGGTCAACCAGGCGGGCGGCGCCGAGCTGGCGCGCTACGACCTGAGCGAGGACGCCTCGACCGAGACCGCGATGATCTTCGGTGAGCTGTACCGCAACGGCGCCGAGTGGAAGTTCCGCGCCATCGGCCAGGGGTACGCCTCCGGTCTCGCCGGCATCGCCTCCGACTACGGCGTCAACGTCTGACCTCCGTCCTCTATATCCGCGCAGCGGGTATCCCGGTACCCGACCCGCGCGTCCGACCCCCCCACGCCCCCAGGAGCGAACGATGAGCGTCAACCTTGCCAAGGGCCAGCAGATCAGCCTGACCAAGTCCGGCGGAGGTGAACTCACGGTCGTCCGTATGGGCCTGGGCTGGCAGGCGGCCCGCAAGGGCTTCTTCGCCCGTATGACCGCCCGCGAGATCGACCTGGACGCCTCGGCGCTGCTCTTCGCCGGGAAGGACGCCGTTGATGTCGTCTTCTTCCAGCATCTGATCAGCGACGACGGTTCGGTGCGGCACACCGGCGACAACCGGGTCGGCGGCGCGGGGCAGGGCGGTGACGACGAGTCGATCGTCGTGGACCTCCAGCGCGTCCCCGTCCATGTCGACCAGATCGTCTTCACCGTCAACTCCTTCACCGGCCAGACCTTCGAAGAGGTCGAGAACGCCTTCTGCCGGCTGGTCGACGAGACAAACGGTCAGGAACTGGCGCGTTATACACTCACCGGCGGCGGCAAACACACCGCGCAGATCATGGCCAAGGTGTACCGCTCCGACGGTGGCTGGCAGATGTCCGCCATCGGCACCCCCGCCGAGGGACGGACGTTCCAGGACCTCATGCCGGCCGTCGTCCCTCACCTCTAGGTCCTGTCCGGCTCTAGGTCCTGTCCGGCCGCTGCGGCTCGGACGTCCCGTCCGGCATCCATCCACCCACTCCACCCATTTTCCAGGAGACTCCACGTGGCCCTGTGGGATCGCATCAAGGATTCCGCCGCGTCGATGCAGACGCAGCTGAACGCGAAGAAGAACGACCTCAAGAGCGGCGCCTTCCGTGACGCCAGCATGGCGATGTGCGCCCTGGTCGCGGCGGCCGACGGCTCCATCGACCCGTCCGAGCGCCAGCGCGTCGCCTCGCTGATCATGACCAACGACGTACTGCAGAACTTCCCCGCGAACGATCTCCAGACGCGCTTCAACGACTACTGCCAGAAACTGACCCTCGACTTCGACTTCGGCAAGGTCGGTGTCCTGCAGACCATCGGCAAGGTCGCCAAGAAGCCCACCGAGGCCCGCGCGGTCATCCAGATCGGCATCGTCATCGGCGGCGCGGACGGCGACTTCGACGAGAGCGAGCGCGCGGTCGTCCGCGAGGCCTGCTTCGCGGTCGGCATCGCGCCGAGCGAGTTCGACCTCTGACGGTTCTGACAGTCATGAGCCGGGGCGTGCTGTTTCAAGTACGGCACGCCCCTCAGGCGCTCTCGCGGTCACGCGCTCTCGTGGTCAGGTGCGGGAGAGCGTGCGGTCCAGGAAGTCCGTCATCAGCTCGGCGACCGCCGTGAGCTCGCTCTCCAGGAGGAAGTGGCCTCCGTCGAGGAGACGCACCTCCGCGTCGGGGAGATCACGCGTGAACGCCCGCGCCCCGTCGGGACCGAAGATCTCGTCATTGCGGCCCCAGACGGCGAGCAGCGGAACCTGTGACGTACGGAAGTACTCCTGCACCGCGGGATACTGGGCGACATTCGTCGGGTACTCCTGGAACAGCTTCAGCTGGACGTCCAGATTTCCCGGACGGCTGACGAGCATGTGGTCGTGGATCCATGTGTCGGGGCTGACCACACTCGGGTCCGGTACGCCGTGTGTGTACTGCCACTTGATGCTCTCCAGGCTCAGCGCTCCCCGCAGCGGCGCCGCTCTCTCCTCGGTCGGATCGGCCGCGTACTCCCAGAGCGGCTTCCAGAACGAGTCGACGAATCCCTCCGTGTAGGCGTTGCCGTTCTGCGTGACGATCGCGCGGACCCGCGACGCGTGACGAAGCGCCAGCCGCCATCCGACGGGCGCGCCGTAGTCCTGGACGTACAGGGCGAACCGCTGGATTCCCGCCGCGTGGAGGAACCCCTCCACGGCATCGGTCAGCGAGTCGAAGGTGTAGTCGAACTCCGCCACTGGCGGCGCGTCGGAGTAGCCGAACCCCAGCAGATCAGGCGCGACCACGTGATAGCGGTCCGCCAGGAGCGGGATGAGCTCGCGGAACATGAAGGAACTCGCGGGTGTCCCGTGGAGGAGCACCACGGAGGGTGCGGCCGGGTCTCCGGCCTCGCGGTAGAAGACTGTACGGCCGCCCACACTCAGGGTGCGGTGATGCACGACGTTCATGATCTGACTTCTCCATCACTGCTCGGTCGGGGTGCTCCAGCGGTCGATCCGCTCCTGGAAGACGACGCTGCCAGAGAATGGCCGACTCGGCACGGCGGCGGCGCCCCGGAGGACCGGCGCAGCGTGCGGTTTGCCGCCGTCTCAGTGATCGACCGTGCGGCGTCCCCAGGTCGTACCCGTCAGGACGAACACGGCCCCGAGCACCCCGGCAGCTCCCAGGTGCTCGCCGCCGATCGCGATGCCGGGGGCCGCCGCCCACAGCGGCTCCGTACCGAGCAGCGGGCTGACCCGGGACGGTGAGGTGCGGCGTACGGCCCACAAGTGAACGAAGAGGGCGAAGCGAGGAGGGAGGACGCTCCTCAGTCCGCTCCGTCGGCGTGATCCGTCTCGTCGTACGCGTCGATACAGCGCTGGATCTGCCGGTACGTGCGGTGCTCGTGGAAGAGGCGGCCCACCAGCGCGCCGCCGTAGACGACGAAGCCGACGCCGACCAGCCAGGACTGGATGACCAGAACCGTTCCGAACGGGCCGTAGGTGACGGCGTTCGCGGCGATCAGGGGGGAGAAGACGACGCGCGAGAACACTCGCAGTCCGAGCAGCCCCAGTGCCGTCGCGACGGCGCCGGGCAGGAGCGCCTGCCAGCGGACGCGGCCGGCCAGCAGCACCCGCTGCGACCACCAGAAGAAGAGGCACGTCCCGATCAGATCGCCGAACGTGGCGAACACGATCGCGACGACGGACTCGGAGGTGACGGGCGTATTGACGAAGACCACGAGGAAGAAGACGAGCACCGCCAGCCACAGGACATGGCGCCACATGGTGTGCCAGCGCGCCGTCGGCAGCTCCCAGACCCGCTCGTACCCGGTCTGTACGGCGGACCCGAACGTCAGCCCGAACACGGCGAGTGCGGCGAGCCCGAAGGCCGTCGTACGCTGCAACGCCTGGCCCGGTCTGCCGAACAGCTGCTGGATCTCCGCCTGCGCGGAGGACGACACCCCCAGCCCCTGCCCCAGCCAGCGGGCGAACCCCTGTCCGCTCGCCGGGTCGGCCGCGGCGACGAGGATCAGCAGGGGCACGAGAGTGAGAAATCCGAGCGCGGCGAAGCTCATCGCCCGATGCATCAGCTCCATCTCACGGCCGCGGTTCCAGGCGAGCACGGCGGTCGACGCGGCGATCGAGCGATGCAGGCTCTGGAACCGGTGTCTGTGCTCCGTCGCTCCGAAACGCTTGCGGGTCATAGGTCGTCTACTACCCGCCGAGGGCGCCGCACCTGGGCACGGCCCCCGGATGGGTGCCGCGCGCCCAGCCCGGCCCCGCCCGAGCGGACGGGCCGGACGGGGCGGGCCGGACGGGGCCGGGTAAAGCGCTTATGACCCGGACTCTTCCGGGGAATCGGCCTCCTCCAGCGCCCAGACGCGTTCGGCGCGCAGCGGACCGCCCCGGGCCATCACGCTCCCGTGGTCGATGGCGAGGGGCGCCAGCTGCGACGCGTAACAGAGCACCGCCGCGCGCTTGGCCGCCCACTGCTCGTCGGACAGCGTGAGATCGTGAACGGTCCGCGTCCGGTAGCGGCGCGCGATGTCCCGATAGGCGACCCCGAAGTCCTCGCTCCCGGCGAGGGCGGTGTCGGTCTCCGCGCTGCCCCACTCCTTGAGATGCCCCGTATAGGGAAGGTCGGCGTAGACGAGGGGGAGCGGCCTGCCGAGTTCGCCGAGGACCCGCAGCGCACGGTCACGGACCTTCGTGTGATCGGCCTGGTTGGTGCCCAGAGGAATCAGCAGCCGCGTGTCGGGGGTGAGACCGGCGAGATACGTGTCGATCTCATGGAGCGGGCCGCCGTCCCCGTACGGGCCGTCGGGATGCCCGAGGACGACTCGCTCGACACCGAGCAGCTCACAGGCCCGGGTGTCTTCCGTGACCCGGGCGCGATGCGCCTCGCCGCCGGATGAGAAGCCGCAGGTGGTGTCCCACCAGGAGACCTCCTGTTCAGGACGCGGCGCGCCGCCGTACGCGGTCACGACGGTGACGGGCGCGTCGAGCGCGGGGATCAGACCCGCGAGCGACAGCACGGCGTCGTCGAAGTGCGGGGAGAGGATCACGGTGGCGGGCGGGGGCGGTGTCATACGGACGTGCTCCTGTCGGTGACGGATGGTGCGGGCGTTGCGGATACTCCAGGCAGTACAGACGGTTCCGGCGATGACGATGGGGATGGCAATGGGGATGGTGACGGCGATGGCGAAGGGGACGGTGATGGCGAAGGGGACGGTGATGGCGATGCGGCGAACCGCACCTCGCGGAAGGCTGCGTCCCACTCGGCGTCGTCGCCCTCCCAGCGCCCGGGGGCGGCCGCGACCGTGCCCCAGAGGATTCCGGGGCCGAGAGCGCCGTCGTCCGGTGGCGGGGTACGGCGCAGCCAGAGCAGATCGAACCGATGGCGCGGGTATGCCGTCGCGATGACCAGCCGCAGTCGGCGCAGATCGGCGGCGGTGAGTTCGTCGAAGGCGTCGTGGTGGACGTACAGCACATTCGCGGACGACCGCGCGAGCGTACGCCAGCGGTCGGCCAGCGCCCGGAACTTGGCGCGTACGCCGGCGAGTTGCCGGTCGATGTCGGACCGGCTGAGCGTGGTGCCCGACGACGGGTGGAAGTCGTGGAAGAAGCGGATGTCGGCGCCCCGGTCCAGCGCGCAGAGACCGTCGCTGAACGGTTCGACCATCCCGGGCCGCAGTACATCGGCGAAGTCACCGGCGATCGTCTCCACGACGGACTCGAAGTCGAGATCGAGCCAGTCGAAGAAGTGCGCGCGGTCGTTGCCGGTGATCCGGCGGATTTGATGGGTGGACTCACAGTGGTAGCCCAGCCCGACACAACGGTCGTACACGTGGTACATGTCGCGCATCTCCGGTTCTCCCCGGGCGGTCAGCCGTTCGTACGCCGCAGGAGCAGTCCCACGCTGCCGCGCTTGCTCAGATAGGCGCGTCCCGCGCAGACGGTCTCCAATTGCGGGGGCACGAGCACGATCTCCTCGTCCGCCCGCCAGGTGGCGGACCGCTCCAGCCAGGGGCGTACGCGCGAGGCGAGCGCCTCGGGTTCGAGGGCGACGAAGACGAGATCCGTGGCCAGATCGTCGAGGAGCGCCAGGTTCTGGCCGTAGTAGAGCATCTCGATCAGCAGGTGCGCGGCGGCGCGAGGAGCGTCTTCCTTGGCCAGTTCCGCGAGGTCGGCGCTGTCCACGGTGACCCCGTCGGTACCGGCGAGCGCGGCGGTGAGCCGGGGCCGGAAGACCGCGTTGGGCTCGGTGGCCCGTACGGTGAAGCCGGCGGCGGCGAGCCGATGGGTCAGCGCTCCCTCACAGGCCCCCACCTCCACCAGCGTGGAGCCGGAGCCGGAGCCGGAGCCGGAGCCGTTGACGGCGCACCGCTCCCGTACCCAGGCCGCGGTGGCGTCCAGCCGTCGTGCCTCGTACGGCGAACTGCCGAACTCCCAGGGATCCACCACGGACGCCGCCTCGTCGTCCAGGCTGGCGAGCAGCGCGAAGAGCCGCTCACGCTCATCGGGGTCCGCGTCGAAGAAGCGCTCGATGGCGGGGACATGCGGTGTCTGGACGACGAACTCGGGGTCGGGCTCGGTCAGCAGATGTCCGCACGAGCCATTGACGAAGTCCAGCTTGGCGGCGATGTGTTGCCGCCCCAGTGAGCGGTCGAGATCGCTGACGACCTGGAGGTACGGCGAGAACCCGACGGCGTGCCGCAGTTCGGCCCCCGTGAGGCCGGCGTCGGCGGCATGGGCGAGGGCGGTGTCACGGCCGACGCGCCCGCGATTGCGCCGGGTGTCCGCGGGGGAGTGCGTCCAGATCCGGAAGGGCCGTCCGGCGGCTGCCTGACGCAGGAGCGTGGCCAGTACCTCGGGCCCCGGCGAGGCGATGCCTTCCGTGACGGGCCCGACATGGGAGGCGATCAGGGCGAGGCGTTCCGGTGCCTCCACACCCGCACCGAGGATCAGTGTCTCGGCGCGATCGGCGAGGATCACCCGGGTCTCGCCACCGCCACCGCCCACGTCGTCGGTGAGTACGGACAGGAAGTCGAGGACGGCGTCCTCGGCCCGGAGTACGACAACGATATCAATCACGGTACTTCGGTCCTTGGTACGGAGCCGACAGGGGGAGCGGGGCAGAGTGGTGCCGGTCGGAGGATGCTCGGTGCGGGGGTGTCGGCTGGCAGGGACCCTAGCGGTCACCGCGCATGTGGTCCAGACCAATCGGAAAGATGGTCGTCGAGTTTCGGCCACCTGGACGAGTAACTCCGAAGTGGTGTCGTGCCCCCGAAAACGCCGGGCGCCACCCGGGCGTCGGCTGCTAGGAGTTGGAAATGGACCTGACCACGGAACCCCTCGGGCCCCTGGGCCCCCTCGGCCCTCTGGAACGTCTGCTCGCGGAGCGCGCCTGTGAACGTCTGATCACCGAGTTCGTCCGCCGACTCGACCTCGGGGAACCGGGCACGGTCGCCGACCTCTTCACGCCCGACGGGGTCTGGGAGTGGGCTCATGACAGCCGCAGGGTGGAAGGGCGCGACGCGCTCCGCGCCTACTTCGGCTCCCGGCCGGCGGACCGGCTCTCGCGCCGGATGGGTACCAACATCCTCGTCACCGTGGACTCCGCGACCACGGCCACGGCCACCTCGTACTTCGCGACCTATCGGGTCGACGGCTACACCGAGGGCGTCGTTCCGGCGCGGGCCCCGGCGAACGTCGGGCACTACGAGGACACCTTCCGCAAGGTCGGGGAGGGGTGGTTCCTCGCCGCCCGGTCGCTGTTCCTGTCCTTCGGGGGTCCGACGGAGCGCCTGACCCCTCCTCAGAGTTCGGTGTTGTGAAGACACCGAAACCACGAGGCCGACGGCGGCGGCCGGGGTACGGCACGCACGCCGGGGCGGGAAGCCCGTACGACCCGAGCGCTCCCGCACGCCGCCCGTACGAGTGAACGCGGTGATGTGGCGGGTCCGGAGAATCATCAATCATC
Source organism: Streptomyces sp. NPDC102274 (assembly GCF_044766385.1). Lineage (NCBI taxonomy): Bacteria > Bacillati > Actinomycetota > Actinomycetes > Kitasatosporales > Streptomycetaceae > Streptomyces > Streptomyces sp. NPDC102274. The sequence continues at coordinate 210,658 of NZ_JBIWLW010000010.1, forward strand.
GGACGCGTCGCTTCACGCCCGTGTCCGTGTACGTCCCGGAGGTTCGCCGTGCCCGTCGCCCCGCTCGACCATCAGACGACCGGCTATCAACTGAGCCATGCCTACTGGCTGGCGAAGGCCGCGGAGCTGGCCTACCACGACGAGGACGAGGCGCGGACCGCCCTCGCCGACTGGGGGTTCGACCGGTTCCGGCACTTCGAGGCCCGTCATGAACTGCCGTTCCCTCTGGAGGACACCCAGGCGTATGTCGCCGCCAGCGACCGGATGATCGTCGTCGCGTTCCGCGGTACCCAGCCGCTGGAGATCCGTGACTGGCTGACCGACGCCAACACCCCGCCGGTGCCCGGACCGGGCAACAAGGGCTTCGTCCACTTCGGTTTCCACCGGGCACTCGCCTCGGTGTATCCGGACGTACGGTCCGCCGTCGAGGCGTTCCGCACCGGCGGGCAGACGGTGTGGTTCACCGGGCACAGCCTGGGCGGCGCCCTCGCCATGCTCGCCGGCGGCCGGCTGTACTTCGAGGAGCCGCGGATCCTCGCCGACGGCATCTACACCTACGGACAGCCCCGTACCTGCGACCGACTGCTCGCCGCCGCGCACAACACCGCGCTGAAGGGCCGTACCTACCGCTTCGTCAACAACAACGACATCGTTCCGCAGGTCCCGCCGGCGCCGGTGTTCACCCATGTGGATCACGTCAAGTATTTCGACGCCGACGGCGTTCTCCACGACCGGATGCCGTTGATCGACGGGCTCAAGGACCGTATCAAGGGGCGTACCGCCGATCTGTTCGCGCCCGTCTCCGATGGAATTCGCGACCATTTCATGCCTGCGTATCTGGCGAATATCGAGAAGAATCTCGTCTGATCTCCCACGCGGCCATGGCGCGCGGCGCGGCTCGCACACCGCGCCGCGGCGCTTTTTCAGCGGCGGCCGAGCCGGCGCTCGCCCTGCGTGCCGGTCGCGTACGGCAGGCCGTAGTGCGAGAAGATCCGCGGTTCGTCCTCGGAGAGCAGCTCGCCGTCGGTATCGATCGACGGGGCGTCCTTGGCGAGTTTCCGGTCCCACGGGACCTTCAGATAATTCGGTCCGACGGTGGCATCGTTCAGCGGCACAAAGACCAGCCGCCGCTTCGTGGGCAGACCGACCGCGACCGTGGCGAACGACGGGGCGTCCGTCGCGGTGTCGACATAGATGGCTTCCAGCGAGCCGATCTTCCGCTTTTCGGCATCGACCACATTGTGGCCGCGCCACTCCCGGATGTCCTCAGCTTCAAACATGAGCGACTCGCCTCTCTTCTGCTTATCCTCTACTTATCCGTATTTCGCAGGACAGTACCCGGCCGAGGCACCGGACCGATGCGGACCGCGCCCGTATCCGCCGTTCGGGGTGGCGGACGGTTACACTCGAAAACATTCCCGGTCGGTGTACGCAATCAACACAGCCGGCTCAAGACGGTCGTGATCGACCCGAAAGGCGTGGCTGAATGCCGATCCATCCTTCAGGTGAACCCGCGCTGCTGGAAAAGCGGCGGGAAGCCGGCAGCGATTTCGCCTGCCTGGCCAGGAAAATCACCGCGGCCGGGCTGATGCGGCGGCGGCCCGGGTATTACGCGGTACGGATGTCGCTCATCGCCGTGTTCTACGCGGTCGGCTGGGCGGCCTTCGCCCTCCTCGGCGACAGCTGGTGGACGCTCGCCGTCGCCGCGTTCCTCGCGATCGTATTCGGGCAGGTCGCCCTCGTCGCACATGACGTCGGGCATCGCCAGGTGTTCCGGCTGCGCCGGGCCAGCGCCGCGGCCGGCCGGCTCGCCGGGAATCTCGGTATCGGCATGGGATACGGCTGGTGGCAGGACAAGCACTCCCGGCACCACGCCAATCCGAACCACGTGGAGCTGGATCCGGACGTCGAACCCGACGTACTGGTGTGGACCCGCGGTCAGGCGCGCGCGGCCAAGGGGCTGCCCCGGCTGATCGGCGGCTCGCAGGCGTATCTGTTCTTCCCGCTCCTCGCGCTGGAGGGCATCAACCTCCATGTGGCCGGGGTACGGGCGCTGGCCGACCGTTCGCTGAAACAGCGGCGCCAGGAGGGCCTGCTGCTCTTCACCCACTTCGCGCTCTATCTCGGCGCGCTGTTCGTGGTCCTGCCGCCCGGCAAGGCGGTGGCCTTCCTCGCCGTCCACCAGTGCCTGTTCGGCCTCTACCTGGGCTCGATCTTCGCCCCCAATCACAAGGGCATGCCCACCCTGACCGGTGACGACCGCCCCGACTTCCTCCGGCGCCAGGTCCTCACCTCGCGGAATGTGCGCGGCGGCTGGTTCACGGATCTCGCGCTGGGCGGGCTCAACTACCAGATCGAGCACCACCTCTTCCCGAGCATGCCCACCCCGCATCTGCGCCGGGCCCAGCCCGTCGTCCGGAGTTACTGCCAGGAGCTCGGGATCGACTATCTGGAGACCAGTCTCCTCACCTCCTACCGACAGGCGCTCGGAAGCCTGCACGACGCGGGCGCCCCGCTCCGGTCGGCGGTGGCCGTCACCGGGGCGTGAGCGGGAAAAGCGCTGGTGTACGCGAGCGGCCTACGGGCATTCTGGCTCCATGCTGATCAGGGAAGCCACCACCGCGGACTGGCCCGCCATCTGGCCGTTCTTCCATCGGATCGTCGCCGCGGGCGAGACCTTCACCTACCCCCTCGGGCTCGGCGAGACCGACGGGCGTGACATGTGGCTGCTCGCGCCCCCGAACCGCACCGTTGTCGCCGTCGACGACGCGGGTACGGTCCTGGGCACGGCGAAGATGAACCGGAACCACATGGGCAACGGCTCGCACATCGCGAGCGCGAGCTACATGGTCGACCCGGCGCACGCGGGGCGCGGGGTGGGCAGGGCGCTCTGTACGTACACGATCGACTGGGCCCGTGCGGAGGGATACCGTGCCATGCAGTTCAACGCGGTCATCGAGACCAATGTGCACGCGGTGAAGCTGTACCGGTCGCTCGGCTTCGAGGTACTGGGCACGCTCCCGGAGGGCTTCCTGCACCCGGCGCACGGCTATGTCGGAGTGCACATCATGCACCGCGCGCTCTGAGCGCGTTATCCAAACGAATGGGTCCAGGGCCTGTCTTCAAAGTAGCGCCGTCGGCCCGAGGAGCAGGCGGGACTTTGAAGACCGGCCCTAGCGCTCCTGGAGCACGGACAGGATGTTTTCTGCCGGGTCCGTGAACCACGCGATGTACGGACCGCCGCCCCGGAAGATGCCCTTCTCGTCCGCTTCCATACCGGGGTAGCGCTCGAAGGTCACGCCGCGGCGGCCCAGTTCGTCGACCGCCGCGTCGATGTCGTCCACCGGGAAGTTGAGAATCGTGGACGACGCGGGTGTGTGATCGGGCTTCGGGTAGATGAGCACGGCGGCACCGCCCGCGAGACGCAACCGCAGCAGGCCGTGCTCCTCCTCCACCTTCAGGCCCAGTGTCCCGCCGTAGAAGTTCCTGGCCTTCTCGATGTCGTCCACGGCGAAACCGCTGAACGCTGTGCTGTTGCCGAACATGACGGCCGTCCTTCCTCGATCGGGGCTGTCGAAAAGGTAGACACCAGCGGGGCCCGGGACTCATCGGTCGTTCCGGCGGCGGATACGGCGAGCGCTTACGGGCGCGACCGTCCGGCCGGGACGAAGGACGCGCCCAGGCCGAGCCAGGTGGCGGCGTAGAGCCATCCGCCCACGACATCCGTCGCCCAGTGCACTCCGAGATAGATCCGGCTCAGCCCCACGGCGACGGCCCAGCAGACGAGGAACGCGACGAGCACCGCTCTCAGCCATCCGGGGATCGCCCATCCGGGGATCGCCCGGGATCCGCGGCCGAATCGGACGAGGCCCCAGATCAGCAGACCCGCCGCGAGCGCCGACGTGGAGGTGTGTCCGGAGGGGAACGCGAAGCCGGAGGCGTGGGTCAGCCAGTCCGCCACCGGCGGCCGGGGACGGGCCACGGCCGCCAGGAGGCCGTAACGGGCGGCCTGCCCCGCGAGGAGGAACACCAGCGCGCCGGCCGCCGCCAGCAGCCGGTGTCGCGGATCGCGGCCGACGAGCAGCCCGGCCACGACGGCGCACAGATAGGGGTACGGCCCGGTGCCGCTCGCCGTCACGGCCCGCGCCGCTGTGACGCCCGCGGGGGACGAGCGGTGCCCGACCGACCAGTCGAGCGCGTCCGTGTCCAGCGGGAACGGGGCTCCACCGCGGCCCGTCACCAGCACGGCCAGCAGCGTGAAGGCCGCGGCGCAGAGCGCGGTGACGGCCAGCGGCGCTGTGCGGACGGCTCTGCGGACCGGCGGTGCCGTCAGGCTCACCGCCGGACCACCAGCGGGCGCAGCGGGGTGTCATGGAGCCGTTCGGCCAGCGGAGCGGTGCGTCGTACGAGGCGCATCAGCGCCCAGGCCACCACCGCACCGACCAGCAGCCCGAGGACGACGTCGTGCGGGTAGTGCGCCCCGACCCAGACCCGTGATCCGGCCATCAGCAGCGCGGCCGGGAGCGCGACCACCGCGAGCGCGCGGTCGATGCACAGCAGCGCGGCGGCCGCGGCCGCGGCGATCGCGGCATGGTTGCTGGGCAGCGACCAGTCGCCCAGCGGGGGGCATGCCTCGATGGTGATCGTGTGCAGCGTCTGGCAGGGCCGTTGCTCCCGCATCACCGACTTGAGGGCCAGACCGACGACATACGCCAGGACCAGCGCGAGCGGCGCGGCGAGCGCCATGACGGCCCGCGCCGAGGACCGCGGAGCCCCGGCCACCGGCCGGGCGCGCCACCACGCGGCCAGCAGGAGCACGCCGAACAGGACCAGACCGTACGTGGACCAGAGGGAGGCGGCGGTGTCCAGCCAGCCGGGCGAGTGGTCCGCCAGGCCGGTCACGGACCTGTACAGGCCCTCGTCGAACCATCGGTCCTCGGACGCGGACGCCGTCCGCGCGATCGCCGTCAACGGGCCTCCTCGGGGGACTCGGCCCCGGACCCGGCGGCGCCGGCCCCGGCCGGGGCCGTGGCCGCCCGGCGCGAGCGCAGTACCTCCAGGGCCAGCGGAATGAGCGAGATGACCACGATCACCGCGACGATGGGCAGCAGGTAACGGTCGACGTTGGGCACGGACGAGCCGAGCGCGTATCCGGCGAGTACGAGTCCGACGGTCCAGACCACGCCGCCGAGGACCTGCCAGAGGGTGAAGAGGCGCGCGGGCACGTTCAGGGCGCCGGCCAGCGGGTTCAGCACCGTGCGTACGACCGGGACGAAGCGGGCGAGCACGATGGCCTTCGCGTGGCCGTACCGTTCGAGCAGCTCCTCCGCGCGGGCCGCTCCCTCGTGCAGCTTGCGGGCGCGGCTGCGCGCCAGCAGCGTCCGGCCGCCGCGCCGGCCGATCCAGTAGCCGGTCTGCGCGCCCAGCAGCGCTCCGAGGACCGAGGCGATCAGGACCTGCGGGAGCGAGAGATGCGCGGTTCCGTTCGCGCCGGAGACGCAGAGCAGCCCCGCGGTGAAGAGCAGCGAGTCACCGGGGAGGAAGAAGCCGACGAGGAGGCCGGTCTCGGCGAAGAGAACGACGGCGATGCCGAGGGCGCCGAACGCGGAGAGCAGTGATCCCGCGTCGAGAAGGTTCACGGCCTGCGGCATCGTCGCGAGGGCGGATACGTCCATTGAAGGGCTGCTCCCATAATGGTGGACGGGGGGTGGACAGGGGTGTCCCGCATGACGACCTGATTGACTACAGTTATGTAGACGGTCTACTTCACTGTAGACGAAGAGAACGGGAGGAGCGTTCCCATGGGCGACGACGGCGCGGAACGGCGGCCGGCGGGGGAGTTGGAAGCCGGTGTGCTCGCGGCGCTGTGGGCGGCCGAGGAGCCGCTCACGCCCGGACGCGTCCAGGAAGCGCTCGGTGGATCGCTCGCCCGCACCACCGTCACCACGATTCTGTCGCGGCTGTACGAGAAGGGCAGTGTCACGCGCATCCGATCGGGGCGCGGCTACGCGTACTCCCCGACCGAGGACGCCCCCGGGCTGACCGCCCGCCGTATGCACTCCGAGCTGGCGAAGGACGAGGACCGCAGCGCGGTGCTCGCCCGCTTCGTCTCCCAGCTCAACGACGAGGACGAGCGGATGCTGCGCTCTCTGCTGGACGGCGGAGAGGCCGGATGACCTACGTCGTACTGGTCCCGCTGCTGATGCCCTTCCTCGCGGCGCCCGCCGCCCGCCGGGTCGCCGCGGTCCTTCCGCCGCGTCGCGCGGCCTGGCTGCTCACCGCCGTCGCGCTGGTCCTGGCCGCCAGCAGTTCGGCGGCCCTGGTGCTGCTGGTCGTACCGGGCGCGTCGTATCTCCCCGTCGTCGCCGTCCTCGGTGAACTCGCCGAGCCGCTGACGGCCGGACCGCCCCCCGTGACCATCGCGCTCGCGCTCGCCGCCGGGGCTCTGCTGGTCTGGCGTACGGCGGCGCTCACCGCCGCCGTACGGCGCGACCGGACGGAGCTGCGCCGGGCCAGGACCGCCACGGGCGGTACGGACGGCGAACTCGCGGTGGTACGGGACGACCGGCCCGACGCGTACGCGCTGCCGGGGCGCCCCGGCCGGATCGTCGTCACCACGGGCATGCTGCGCGCCCTGGAACCGCCCGAGCGCGAGGCGCTGTTCGCCCATGAACGCGCGCATCTGCGCGGCCGTCACCATGTCCTGCTCGCGGCGGCGGAACTGGCCGCGCTCTGCCACCCGGCCCTGCGCGCGCTGCGTGAGCCGCTCGGCTACGCACTGGAGCGCGCCGCGGACGAGGCCGCCGCCGCGGCCGTCGGTGACCGGCGTCTCGCCGCCCGCGCGATCGGGCGGGCCGCGCTGGCCGCCCGCGGTGTGCCGGGCCTGTCCGGGGCGGTCAGGCCCCGGACCGTGCTCGCGGCGACCGCGGGCCCGGTGCCCCGGCGGGTCGCCGCGCTGCTGGGCACCGGCCCGAGCGGCGTGCCCGCGCTCACGCCCCGGGCCCGCCGCCTCGTCGCGGGGGCGCTGCTGGTGTCCCTGACGCTGTCCGGCGTCTCGGCCGTGGAGGCGGCGAGCGATCTGCACACCCATATCGAGATCGCGCAGGGAGAGAATCCCGGGCGCTGACCGGCGATGCCGTGCCGATAACCCCGGATTCCCGCCGTCATTCGCCCGTCACCGGTATACCCGGCCGAACTCCAAGGTGTCCCCGAAGGAATCATCACCCCCGATCCTCCGGACCGGATCGCGGCCGTGTCTTCGGTGCTCCTGAGCGGAGGCCGGCGCGGAGGCGACCAGTGGACGTTCCCGGTGAAGCGGCTCCGGCAGCGCTTCCGGTGTGATCAGAGTCGGCAGCGCGCGGTCCATGCGCAGCGCGTCCACCGATTCCGCCAGCAACTCGTATTCCGTGGTGTCGTCGCGCGTGGCGACACGGATGAGACGCCCGGCCGCCAAGTGCTCGGCGACCATGTCCTGATGAGCCGTATCGTCCCGCCAGGTCCGGAGTGTCGTCGGTACGTCCGGCACGCTCCGCCCCACCGGAGTGAGCGCGGCGGCCGGAAAACATTCGCTTTCGGGGTTGGGATCGAGCCGTTCCGCGATCCAGGTCGCACGATCCCGCAACCACCACAGTGCAAGTGCCAGAGTGGGGGCGCGATATGTTCCCAGCGGAACGCCGATACGCTGTCCACCGCAGATTCCGTACGCGGTGACATGGCACAGGAATTCGTCATGCACGGCCGCTCTCCTTGCGCCGTTCTGTGGTCCCTGATGGCCTGGGCCGCAGTGCTTTTGCAGTGACGTTGCGCGGGTACCGTCGGGCGCAGTGGGGAGCGATTTCCCGGGGGAGTGGAAAAAGACTCTGGAATGCCCGAACTTCCAACTATGGAGCCTTTGCTGACGTCCTGTCACGACACGGATCCGGCCAGATTCGGAGCGTAATCACCGTCCCGTATGGCGGAAATTTCATGACACCGCGCCGCGATGGAGCGCCCATTGCCATGGGGTCGTATGCCAGCATCTGCGGGTACTGCGCGACGCCGGCCTCGTCGGGGGCCGGCAGGTCTCGACGCGATGGAGGACGACCCCTCATGAACACGAACCCGCACGACGGCACCCCCTACGACCACACCTGGCACGACATCTCGCAGGACGACACGCTGACGACGGCCGCCGACGGCCGGACCGCCCTGCGGATGGAGCGCAGGCTCCCGCACCCTCCCGAGAGGGTCTGGGCCGCGATCACCGAACCCGCCGCTCTCGGTCAGTGGTTCCCCTCCGAGGTGACCGTCGACCTCACCCCCGGTGGCGCGATGCGCTTCCACTTCCCCGGCGTCAGCGGACCGGGCATGACCGGCACCGTCACGGACGTCGACGAGCCCCGCCTCTTCGCGTTCACCTGGGGTACCGACCATCTGAGCTGGTCCATCGCGCCCGACGGCGAGGGCTCGCTGCTCACGCTCGTGCACACCTTCGACGATCTCGCGGGCGCGGCGAGCTTCGCCTCCGGCTGGCACCTCTGCATCACCGCCCTGGCCCAGCTGCTCGCCGGTGGCCCGGTCGCCGTCGGCCGTGACGCGGGCGAGCTGCACGAGACGTACGTACGGCGGTTCGGTCTCGGCCGTGGCACCGCCGAGCCGGCCGGGGGTGACGACGCCGGTCCGCGGATCCGGCTGGAACGTCAGCTGGTGCGGCCGGCCGCGACCGTCTGGGACGTCCTCTCGGCCGGCATCGAACCGGTGGCGGGCCTGCCCGTCCCCGTCGGGTTCACCGCCGAGAACGTCCCGGCGGGCCATGTCGCGGAGGTCAGGGCGCCGAAGTCGCTCACCTATACCTGGGAGCCCGGGGGGTCGGTCACCTGGGAACTGGGACAGGGGACGGGCCACGGAGCCCGGCTGGTGCTGACCCAGACCGGTCCCGAGGGCGCCGACGCGGACGCGGCCCTGGCCGCCTGGCGGACGCGGATCGACCAGCTCGCGGCGGACCTCCTCAAGGCCTAGCGAGTCCAGCGGATCCAGCGGGTCCAGGAGGTCCGGCGGGTCCAGGAGGTCCGGCGGGTCCGGCGAGGCCAGGGGGTTCGGCGGGTCCGACGGTGAGCATTCTCACGGCCTGAGGGGATGTGGCCGGAAGGAGGCGGTGTGGCGAGTCTGTGTCGGCTCGGTAGGGGCATCCGGATCCGCGCCACCCAGGTGGAGGGGCGGCGGCAGCCCTGGTTAGGGTGCCTTGGATGTTTGCCCCTCGATTTTCCCCCACATTTTCTGTAAGAGGCGTGTTCACCGATCCGGGTTCCCTCTGGGAGGACCTGTGATGCAGCTCACTGATCAGTCGGTACGGGCCACGGCGACCGCGAAACCGACGGCAGCCGCGCAGGCCCCGCCACCGGCCAAGAAGCGGGACGCGTTCTTCGACAACGCCAAGTTCCTGGCGATCGTGCTGGTCGCGACGGGGCACGCGTGGGAGCCGCTGCGGGACGGCAGCCGGGCCGTCTCGGCGCTCTACATCGTCGTCTACACCTTCCATATGCCAGCGTTCATCATCATCTCCGGCTATTTCTCCCGAAGTTTCGACTTCCGGCCCGACCGGGTGCGCCGGCTGATCACCGGCATCGCCGTGCCGTACATCGTGTTCGAGGTCGCCTACAGCCTCTTCCACCGCTGGGTCGCGGACGATCCGTCCATGAAGATCACCCTTCTCGACCCCTGGTATCTGACCTGGTTCCTGCTCGCCCTCTTCGTCTGGCGGATGACGGCGCCGATCTGGCGTCTGGTGCGGTGGCCCGTCCCGGTCGCGCTGGCGATCGCCATGCTCGCCACCCTCTCACCGGACATCGGCGACGACCTCGATCTCCAGCGGGTCCTGCAGTTCCTGCCGTTCTTCGTGCTCGGCCTGCGGCTCAAGCCCGAGCACTTCCAGCTGGTCCGCCGCAAGGAAGTACGCGTCCTGTCCGTTCCGGTCTTCGCCGCCACGGTCGTCTTCGCGTACTGGGCCGTCACCCGGATGAACATGGCGTGGTTCTTCCACCGCGACAGCGCGCGGGAACTGGGCGCGCCCTGGTGGAGCGGGATCCCGATGACACTCGCCCTCTTCGGGTGCTCCCTCGTGCTGACCGCCTGCTTCTTCTCCTGGGTCCCCGGCCGCCGCATGTGGTTCACGGTGCTGGGAGCCGGCACGCTCTGTGGCTATCTGCTGCACGGATTCGTCGCCCAGAGCGCGAGCACCTGGGACTGGTACGACGCCGACTGGCCGCACCGGCCCATGGGCGCCGTCGTTGTCACGGTCCTCGCGGGCGCGGTCGTCACGCTGCTCTGTACGCCCCCGATCCAGCGGCTCTTCCGCTTCGCGCTGGAACCGGACATGGCGTGGGCGTTCAGGCCCGACCCCGCCGAGCGGCGCGGAAAGAGCTGAAGAGCCGAGGCTCGGGAGTACGACGTGGGGCGGTGGCCGACAGCCACCGCCCCACGTATTCGGCCGGACGACCCGTTCAGAGGTCGAACTCGTGCGGCGGCAGGTCGAGGGCGTAGCAGGCTTCGCGGACCACGGCCTGTTCCGTCTTGTCGAAGTCGCCGTCGGCGCCGCCGATGACGATGCCGATCTGGATGACGGCCCGCGCCTCGACCGGCTTCTTCCTGGCCTTGCCCACCTCCTGGAGGACACCCACCTTGCCGAACGTGAAGTCGGCGGTCAGCTTGCCGAGATAGTCGTCGAAGCGGCGCTGGAGGTCTTCCGCGGGGAAGTTCCGCAGCACTTCATTGGTGGCGATCAGCGAGGCGACCCGCTGGCGCTCGGCGGGGTCGACGGAGCCGTCGGCCGCGGCGACCAGGGCGCACATCGCCATGCTCGCGTCACGGAACGAGCCGCTCTTGAGGTCGTTCTTCTTCTCCATGAGCTGCGTCTGCATCGTCGCGGCGGATTCCTTGAACCGGTCCCACAGGGCCATTCCGTCATCTCTCCTCAGGTGTCACACAGGGCCACTCCGACAACGCGCGAGAACGCCGCCGCGTGCCCGTCGCGGGTACCCGGATGTGCCCCGGAGGGGCGTACGCCCTCCGTGCGCCCGGGTTTCATACGATCATGATGTCGCCCCGTCACCGCACCAGAGCTGGGAGCATCCGCCATGGCCACCGAGCCGACCGACTCCAACGACTCCACCGCGCCCACCGAATCCACCCTGCAGAACGTCTCGTTCCCGAGCGCGGGAACGACCGCGTACGGATATCTCGCCGTACCGCCCGCCGGACACGGCCCCGGCGTCATCGTCATCCAGGAGTGGTGGGGCCTGACCGCCCACATCAAGGACATCGCCGACCGCTTCGCACGGGCGGGCTTTGTCGCGCTCGCCCCGGATCTCTACGGCGGCCGGGTCGCCCACGACTCCGGCGAGGCGCTGCGCATGATGAGCGAACTGCCCACCGAGCGGGGTGTCGATCTGCTCTCCGGCGCCGTCGACTATCTGCTCGCGCGGCCCGAGACGGACGGCGACACGATCGGCACCGTCGGCTTCTGCATGGGCGGCGGTTTCGTGCTCAGCCTCGCCGCCAAGGACCAGCGGGTCTCCGCGGCCGTGCCGTTCTACGGCGTCAACCGGGACGGTGTCCCCGACTTCTCGAACCTCAAGGCCGAGATCCTGGGCCACTACGGTGCGGAGGACGACACCGTTCCGCCGTCGACCCTCAAGGAACTGCGTACCGCGATCGAGTCCCAGTCCGGCATCGTTCCGGTCATCCATCTCTATCCGGGGGCGGGCCACGCCTTCTTCAACGACGGCCGCCCCGAGGCGTACCACGCCGAAGCCGCCGCACTCGCCTGGGAGCGCACGATCGCCTTCCTCCGCGAGCGGCTCGGCGCCTCCGGCTGACGCCGTACCGCGGCGGGCACCAGGTCAGCCGCGCGCGGCCCCCTGCCACAGCAGCAGCGCGACATCGACACCCGCGACCGCGATCGCCGCGAGGAACGGCACCTTGGGGCGGTGGCGGCCCAGCAGTGAGCCGCCGACCGCCGTCATCAGCGCCACGGCGACGGCGACGGCACCGAGCGCGCCCCCTCCGCCGAGCGCGAGAAGGACCGTCGCCGTCACCAGCGGGGCCGGCAGCAGCAGCCGCACGGCGGCCGGCCCCAGCCGCTGCGGCCAGCCCCGTATCCCCAGGGCGAGATCCGTCTCGATGTCCGGCAGCACATTGCCGAGATGCGCCCCGACCCCCACCAGCGCCGCGGCGGTGACGATCCACCAGGCCGGCCGGGGCTGCCCCGGCAGACCGAGCGTCACAAAGGCGGGCAGGGAAGCGAACCCGATCGCGTACGGCAGCCACGACAGCACCGTCGACTTCAGCCGGACGTTGTACAGCCAGGCCGCGGCCACTCCCACGAGATGCACCACGCCCGCGAGCGCGCCGTACGCCAACGACAGCGGAAGGCACAGAACCAGCGCCGTCACGGCCGCCGCCCGTACGGTACGCGCGCCGACCGCCCCGCCCACCACGGGCTTGGCACGGCGCCCGGCCGCGGCGTCCCGCGCCGCGTCGACGGCGTCATTGCTCCAGCCGACCGACAACTGCCCTGTCAGAACGGCGGCGGTCACCAGCAGACAGCCGGATGCGTCCTGCCCGGCGGCCACCGCGAGCCCCGCGACCAGCAGCGTCACGGCGACCGTGGGCCCCGGATGGCACGCACCCAGCAGCGCGGCCACCCGGCGCGGCCACCCTCCCGGAGCCGCGCCGAGCGGGGTACGGACGGTGTTCCCGAGCCCGTCGATAACGTCCACGCGTCCATCGTAGGCAGCACCACCGACAGCGGGCAGGTCCGTGACGTCCGTACGTCGCGCGGGCGTGACCGCCCGTCACGGCGCGGTCGTACAACCGTCCCTGAGGGGCCGTGCGGGGGCCGTACAGGCTACTTCGTGTGTGGCACGACCGAGCGGGGGCAGGGATTGCACGTCAGTCGCCCCCGGACCCCGGAGCGCAGATGACTCGCATCGCAGCCGTCCACGGAGCCCTGGCTCCGCATCGGTACCCCCAGCACGAGATCACGGACATGGTCGCCAAGACCTGTCTGCCCGCAGGTGCCGACCGGCAGGTACTCGACCGGCTGCACCGCGGCGCGCGCGTGGACACGCGCCATACGGCCCTGCCCCTCGACCAGTACGACGGTCTCGAGGACTTCGGGTCGGTGAACGACGCCTTCATCGCCGGGGCCGTGCCGCTGGGAGTCGAGGCGGTCGGCCGGGCGCTGGACGCGGCCAGGCTCTCCCCGCGCGATGTCGATCTGCTGATGTTCACCTCGGTGACGGGTATCGCCGCGCCGTCCGTGGACGCGCGCCTCGTCGGGCGGCTCGGACTGCGCTCCGACGTGAAGAGAGTGCCGGTCTTCGGGCTCGGCTGTGTGGCGGGAGCCGCCGGTATCGCCCGGCTGCACGACTATCTGCTCGGACGGCCCGACGATGTGGCCGTCCTCCTCTCGGTCGAGCTGTGCTCGCTCACCTTCCAGCGTGACGACGTCTCGTCCGCCAACCTCGTCGCGACCGCGCTCTTCGGGGACGGCGCCGCGGCCGTCGTCGCCTGCGGCCCCCGGCGCCGGGCCGGCGGCCCCCTCGTCGTCGACACGCGCAGCCATCTGTATCCGGACACCGAGCAGGCGATGGGCTGGGACATCACGGGCACCGGGTTCCGTATCGTCCTGGACGCGAGCGTTCCGGATCTGGTCCGCAAGAACCTCGCCGCGGATGTCGACGGATTCCTCGCCGACAACGGACTGACGCGCGAGGACATCACCGCGTGGGTGTGCCACCCCGGCGGGCCGAAGGTGCTGGAAGCCGTCCAAGAGGTCCTGGAGCTGCCCGCGGACGCCCTCGACATGACCTGGCGTTCGCTGGCGGCGGTGGGGAATCTGTCGTCCTCCTCCGTGCTGCATGTGCTGCGTGACACGCTGGCCGAGCGCCCGCCACCGCCCGGTACCCATGGGGTGCTGCTGGCGATGGGGCCCGGATTCTGCTCCGAGCTCGTGCTGCTCCGCTGGTAGAGCAGGCGGCACCGGCGGAGAGGGACGCGGAGAAGAGGCGGAGGGACGGGGGGAAGAGGCGGAGGGGCGGGGCGAAGAACAGCGGGGCGGGGAGATGAGACGGAGGGACGGGGAGACATGATCTGGTACACCGCGCTGGTACTGGCCGTGGGCGCGGAGCGCGTCGCCGAACTCGTCGTCGCCCGGCGCAACGCGCGCTGGAGTCTGGCGCGCGGCGCCGTCGAGCGGGGGCGGCGGCACTACCCGCCGATGGTCGCGCTGCACACCCTGCTGCTGCTCGGCTGTCTCGCGGAAGCGTGGCTGGCCGACCGGCCGTTCGACCCGGCGCTCGGCTGGCCCATGGCCGCAGTCGTGCTGGCCGCGCAGGCGCTGCGCTGGTGGTGCATCCATACGCTCGGCCCGCGTTGGAACACCCGGGTGCTGGTCGTGCCGGGACTTCCGCTGGTGACGGGCGGCCCGTACCGGCTGCTGCGGCACCCCAACTATGTGGCGGTGGCGGCGGAGGGGATCGCGCTGCCGCTCGTGCACGGCGCCTGGATCACCGCGCTGCTGTTCACCGCGTTCAACGCGGTGCTGCTGACGATCCGGATACGGTGCGAGAACCGCGCGCTGGAGTCCGCCACCGCCGGCGCCCTGCCGTGATCGATCTCCTGGTGGTGGGCGGCGGACCCGCCGGTCTCGCCACCGCGGTCCATGCCGCGCTGGCCGGTCTGGAGACGGTGGTGATCGAACCCCGTACCACCCCCGTCGACAAGGCGTGCGGCGAAGGCGTGATGCCGAAAGGCGTACGCGCGCTGTCCGCCCTCGGCCTCGACCCGCTCCCGGGCCATCCGCTGCGCGGCATCCGTTATGTCCATGGCGACCACCGGGCCGAGGCGCCGTTCGACGACGGACCCGGGCTCGGGGTGCGGCGTACGGAACTCCACGCCGCGCTGGCACGACGGGCTGCCGAAGCCGGCGCCAGGACCGTGACCGGCCGGGTCGGCGAGGTGGAGCAGAACGCGGACTCCGTGACCGCGGGCGGGCTGCGGGCGCGCTGGCTGGTCGCCGCGGACGGGCTGCGCTCACCCGTACGCCACCGCCTCGGTCTGGACCTCCCGGACCGGCGGCCCCGGCGGTACGGGCAGCGGCGGCACTACCGCATGAAGCCCTGGACGGACTTCGTCGAGGTCCACTGGTCGTCGTCGGGGCGGGCGGGGGAGGCGTATGTGACACCTGTGGCGGACGATCTGGTCGGGGTGGCCGTACTGACCACGGTGAAGGGCGGTTACGACGACCATCTGGCCGGATTCCCGCGGCTGCTCCCGCTGCTGGACGGCGAGCCGGTCGGCGCCGTGCGCGGCGCGGGCCCCCTGCGCCAGCGGGTACGCCGCCGCAGCGCGGGCCGGGTGCTGCTCGTCGGCGACGCGGCCGGCTATGTCGACGCCCTCACCGGCGAGGGGATCGCGCTCGCGCTGGCCTCGGCGGAGGCGGCCGTACGGTGTCTGCGGGCCGGTCGGCCGCAGGAGTACGAGCGGCGGTGGCGCGCGCTGTCCCGGCGCCACCGGATGCTGACGGAGGGACTGCTGAAGGTCAGCGGTCACGCGGCGGGAGCCCGGCTGATCGTCCCGGCGGCGGCCCGGATGCCCTCGGTCTTCGCGGCGGCGGTACGCGCCCTCCAGTGAGCGGCGGTGCGCGCCCTCCAGTGAGAGGGCAGTGCCCCGGGCCGGAGCGTCGGCTCCCGGGGTCAGGGCGAGAGATCGCCCGTCGTGTCCGTCCCCGGGGGCGTCATCGCTTTGACCGTGTGCGGCAGTACGTTCACGATGTAGTCCGCGATCGTCGCCTCCAGGCCGACATCGCGCCCCGCCGCCTCGGACAGATACCAGCGGTGCTCAAGCACCTCGTGGTAGATCTGCGCCGCGTCCATCTCGCCGCGCATCTCCAGTGGTACGGCCCGTACGGTCGGCCGGAAGACATCGCGGACCCAGCGGTGGGCGAGGACCTCGGGCCGCGCCCCCAGCGGATCGCCGGGCGCGTAGTCCTCCTCGCCCGCCATCCAGCTCTCCAGGTCGTTGAGCAGCCGGCGCGCCTGGTTCTCCTCGGCGTCCAGGCCGGTCAGACGCAGCAGTTGCCGCTGATGATGGCCCGCGTCCACCACCTTCGGCAGGAAGGTGACCGTGTCGCCCACCGGGGAGCGCTCGATCTGCATCTCCGCGACATCGAAGCCCAGATCGTTGAGCCGGCGGATCCGTCGGTCGATGTAGTGCCGCTTGTCCACCGGGTACACCGACTCGCGCGTCACCTCGTGCCAGAGATCCTCGTACCGCTGGACGATCGCCGCGCCGAACGGCACCGGGTCGACGGAGGGGTGCAGCGCGCCCGACGCCTCCAGGTCCATCAGTTCCCCGGCGATGTTCACGCGCGCCAGCTCGATGTCGTAATCGCGCTGTCCCCGGCTCAGGTTCTGCTGGATCTGCCCTGTCTCGGCGTCCACCAGATACGCGGCGTACGCGCCCGCGTCACGCCGGAAGAGCGCGTTGGACAGCGAGCAGTCGCCCCAGGCGAACCCGGCGAGATGCAGTCGTACGAGCAGCACGGCCAGCGCGTCCATCAGCCGCTTGACGGTGGTCGGCCGCATCGTCGACTCGAACATCGAGCGATACGGCAGCGATCCCTTGAGATGCCGTGTGATCAGCGCCGGCTCCAGGGGTGCCCCGTCCGCGTCCACGCGTCCGGTCACCACCGCGACCGGGTCCACGGCCGGGATTCCGAGGCGGTGCAGATCGCGGAGCAGACCGAACTCGCGGACCGCCCCGCGCTCCGATATCTCCTTGACCGCCACGATCTCGGACCCTGCCGAGGCGAAGCGCACCACATGGCGCGAGATACCGCGCGGGAGCGCGACCAGGCACTCGTCGGGCCACCGGTCGAGCGGGGTGTTCCACGGCAGATCCAGCAGCACGGCCGGCTGCTCCGGGTTGGTCGCGCTGATCTGCAGCGGCATCGTGCCTCCCACGGCGGTCGTCGGGCGGGCACCGGATCCGGAACCGCCCTGGACAGTGTGCAGGGTCCGGTGCGCGTGGTCGGAGGCAGGACCGGGGAGGATGGCTGTGCGTCCCTTCCTGAGTGGTGTCATCTCCTGCGAGGTGTCGGAGGACGGGGGTGTCGACGGCCAGGGGTGTCGACGGCCGCGGGTGTCCACGGCCGGGGGTGTCAGCGGCTCAGCAGCAGCTCGGTGTTGCGGTCCGTGGACTTGCCCGCCGGGGCCGTGGTCGAACCCGGCGCGTTGTGCGACAGCTCCCGGTAGAGGGCGGCCAGACCGGTCTGCGAGAGGTCCTCGAAGTCGGTCCCGTGCGGCGCCGCCGACTCGATCAGCGTGGTGAACAGCGAGAGCGTGCCGTCCCCGTTGTCGGTGATCTCGATGACCCGGGCGAGCTGCGGGAAGTCGATGTGCGAGGCAGTGGAGATCTCCCAGAAGCTGCCGTGCGGAAGGATCGCGTTGCGGTGGCTGTGGCCGTTGACCCATGCCAGCACATTGCGGTTCCGCTTGAGCAGCGCCAGGACCTCGTCGCCGTTGTGCCGGGACTCGCCGGGGTGGGCGGGATCGGGGTGGGTGTTGGTCATCGTCCAGCTGTTGTGATGGCTGAAGATGACGACGTAGCCGTCCCGGTGCTCCGTGAGCTTGTCCTTCAGCCAGTTGAGCTGGGCGGTGTTGAGCGAACCGGTGTAGTGCCCGCCGCGGTCGGTGGTGTCGAGGCTGATGCCGGTGACGTTCTCGCCCATCGGGAACGTGTAGTGGAGCGTGTCGCTGTCGAGATTGGCCGCGGTGTAGCCATGGCCGGCCGGACCGGCGCCCGCCCGCGCCGGATCGAGGTGTGCGGTCAGATACTCACGCGCACCGAACGGCGCCCGGCGCGGATCGGCGGTGACGGATCGCATCGCGCGCTTCGAGCGGCGCAGCAGGTCGATCAGCTTCGCCCCGTCGGGGTCCCCGCCCTTCGAGAGGAGCTTCAGCAGCTGCTTGGCCTCGGCGTCGGGGATGCCGTACAGCTTCTTCGCACCGACGGCGAACTCCGCGAGGAAGCCGGACCGGTCGGCCATCGCCCCACTGGCCAGACCATCGTGATTACCGACCGTCGAGTACCACGGGATCCGCAGCCCCGGGCTGTTCACGGAACGGATCGCGGCGGCGAGGAACCCGTCGATACGGGGGTAGCCGAGCCGCTTGTCGGTGTCGCGGCCGGAGTCCTCCGGGTGCCAGAACAACCGCTCGTCGGAGTTCTGCACCCCTTCGTAGCGCTGTAGGTCACCGGTGTTGGGGGAGATACGGCCACCGCTCATCACCGTGAGGAACCAGTCGAGTTCCGCCAGGGAGTTGTTGTCGGTGTTGTCGCCCGTCGTCACGGCGAAGGACAGCGGCGCCCCGGTCGCGGGCCCGGCCTTCAGCGCGTTGATCTGCTCGATCAGGGCCACCGCCCCCGGCACGGTGAGCGCCTCCTGCGGCCGCCATCCCGAGAGCTGCTGCGAGCGCAGATACTCGGTGCGCACCGGGTGCTGGACATCCACCAGATGCAGATCGGTGAGCTGGACGAAGGAGCTGAGTACGGTACGCCGCTGGGCGCGGCCGGGCCGCGGGGCCGCGAGCGTCTCGCGCACGACCCGGCGCCAGCCGGGACCGTCGCCGAGCCGCCGGAAGGCCGCGGCGCTGTCGCGGGGCGCGGCCACCGTATCCAGCGTCGTACGGGCGGGGACGGTACGGATGGGCGTGGCGGGCGCCACGGGGCCGCGGGGGCTGGGGACGGCGGGTGCGGCGGTCGCTCCGGGCGCGGCGGCCGCCTCCCCGGAACCGCCGCCCGCGCCGAGCGCCAGTCCGATCCCGGCGGAGACGCCGACCGCTCCGGTGGCGGTGAGAAAGGAGCGGCGGTCGACGGCGCCGACTGCGGAGCGTATGCGTGTCATTCTGCGGCCTCCCGAGTGCGAGCGCATCAACAAGCGCGCCGGGGACGGCCCCCTGGCTACTCCTCGATGGTTGACACTGGGCGTGGCCTGCGCGTGAACGACGTTCCAACGGCCAACACCGATCACCACACAGGGATCACCGTGTCGACGAACCGTCGCCGCGCCCATGGCCACAGGACCGGAGCCGGTCACTCACCGTTCACTCTGCGGGGAAGGGCGGCCTCGTTTCCCACGGCCTCGTTTCCCACGGCCCCGTGCGAACGGGCCGGTTGTCAGACCCCCGTGGGAGGGTGATTCCCGGGCCGGTGTTCCACCTCGGGACGCCTGGATTCCCTGAACCCCGCGCTGGTTCCCGCTCCGCGCTGATCCCTGAGCCGACCTCTGAGGAGCTGTCATCATGACGGATCGTCCCGCCCCCGCCTCTGCCTCCCCGTCCGCGTCCGCCCCCGTCGCGCGGGCGCTCGTCGCGCTGGCCGAGCTCCTCGCGCCCGGCCGCGCGGCCGTAGCCGAAGAGGTCCTGTACGCGTACGACGATCCGGACGCCTACGTACGTACGCATGCCACGCGGCTCGACCGCCGCGGCATCGACGCGCCCATCGAGAACCTCGCGTGGATCGCGCTCGTCGACGCCCTCACCGCCCAGGGGCTGCTGGCCGAGGTGGACTGGAAGGAGGACGGCGACGAGATCAGGCGTCAGCTCCGGGCCCTGGAATCCCGTCCCGCCGTCGACCCGTGGTCCCTCGCCGATCCGGAGGACACGGATGGAACGGACGGGGCGCCGCTGGACACCGCCGCCTTCCTCAATGACGCCGGCCGGCTCCATCTGGATCTGGGCGTGGCGCTCGCCGTGCTCGACATAGAGTCGGACTGCTATCCGCTGGTCCGCTTCCCGGCCGTGCGGGCGGGCGAGCTGACCCCGCTCGCCGCGCGTGCCGGTTTCTACGCGGCGGTCCTGGGGTCCGACGGTCTCTGAGCCCGTACGCACGCGCCACGGCGGCACCGGGGCCGGGCTCAGCCTGTGCTGATCACGACCGGGCCGCCGCCGGGATCGGCGCGGTCGATCCAGTCGGCGGAGGCGTACAGCGGGCGGTTCGGCACCGCGCCACGCCGCAGCCGTTCCCGGTGCAGCACCCGTCCGTCCTGGCTGACGAGGAGGAACGACAGCCGGTCCGCCGAGCGCGCCGTACGGAGCGTGAAGCGGCCCAGCGGCGGGCGCGGACCGCGCGGGTCGATACGGTTCGGCGCGACCCACCGCAGGGGCGCGTCCACCTCCACCGACACCTGTCCGCCCGGCCACGCGCGGTCCGCCAGATACCGCAGCACGGGCCCCGCGACGAGCCGGCCCTCCCGGGCGGCGGTGCCCGCGGGCTCGACGGCGTGCAGCAGATTGCCGACGGCGAAGACGCCGGGCGTGGCCGTACGGAACGCGGTGTCGACCGCCGGACCCCGGGTGCCCCGGTCGAGGGCGATCCCGCCCCGGCGGGCCAGCTCATGGTCGGGGATCCAGTCCCCGGTGAAGACGACGGTGTCGCAGCCGACGGTGGTCGTCCTGCCGTCGTCGTGCCGCAGCGCGACCCCGGTGAGCCGGCCCCGGCCGAGCAGTTCGGTGACGGTCGTGCCGGTGAGCAGTGGCACGCGGTGGCGCAGCCGGACCCCGAGGCCCGAGGCCCAGGAGGACTGCTGGTGCGGCTGTTCGGTGACCATCGCCGCGATCTCCACGCCCGCGCCGCGCAGGGTGCGCGCCGCGGAGTAGCTGACGGGTTCGGCCCCGATGACGACGGCCCGCAGCCCGATCCGCTGGTGGTGCAGATGGACGGCCTGTTGCAGCTCACCGGTGGTGAACACGCCGGCCGGCCGTGTCCCCGGCACCAGCCGTGCGCCGCGCGGGCGTTCGCGCGCGCCGGTGGCGAGGACGACCGCCCCGGCGGAGAGGCTTTCCAGGCCCTCGGGTGCGGTGGTCTCCACGGTGAGCGGCCCCGGGCCGCCGGGGGAGACCTCGCGCCCGGGATGTCCCGCCCAGCCGGTGACGGAGACACCGGTGCGCAGCGTCGCTCCCGCGCCGGTCGCCAGATCGCGCCAGTGGCGGGCGTACGCGGGGCCGCTCATCGGACGGTGCAGATCGCGCACACCGAATCCGGTGTGGAAGCAGTGGCGGGGGACGCCGCCGGCCTCGTCCTCGCGGTCGACGACCTCGACCGTACCGGCGCCCGAGGCGGCCAGTCGCGCGGCGGCGGCCAGACCCGCCGGACCCGCGCCGACCACCAGTACATCGACCGAGCGCTGCCGTCGGCCGGGGCTCGGGACGGAGGACATTGCGTCCCGGTCCGCTGTCGCGCTCATGGTCCGACCTCCGGCCGCTGGGATGGTTCGC
Organism: Streptomyces sp. NPDC102274; assembly: GCF_044766385.1. Lineage (NCBI taxonomy): Bacteria > Bacillati > Actinomycetota > Actinomycetes > Kitasatosporales > Streptomycetaceae > Streptomyces > Streptomyces sp. NPDC102274. The sequence goes on from NZ_JBIWLW010000010.1 coordinate 231,975, forward strand.
CGCCACCGGACGGGCCGGGCGTACCGGGCGTGCCGAACGCGCCCGGGGCTTGGGAAGCGAGGGGGGCTTCCGGGGCTTCGGGGGCTTCGGCGGCGAGCAGGGCACGCACGGCGGCGCCGCAGTAGAAGCCCTGGCACCGGCCGCCCCGGGCGCGGGTGCGCCGCCGCAGCCCCTCGGGCGAGCGGGGCGGGACGGTACTGGCGAGGGCGTCGCGGATCTCCCCGCGCGAGACCCGTTCGCAGTGGCAGACGATCCTGCCGTACTCCGGGTCCGCCGCGATCAGATCGGCGCGTTCGTACGGCCGTGGCGACGCCTCGCCGATATTCGGCATCCGTACCGGTTCGAGCTCCCGTGCCGCGCCCAGGTCTTGGCCGGAGTCCGCCAGCAGCTCCACGACATGGGCGGCGATCGCCATGGACGCGGTCAGCCCGGTGGAGCGGATACCGCCCACCGTGATGTAGCGCTGCCCGGGATGGGAGCGGATGCGGTAGTCGTCGTCCTCGGTGGCGGGGCGCAGTCCCGCGTAGACGGCCGTCACCTCCTCGTCGAGCAGCTCCGGCATGATCCGTCCGCCCTTCTCCCGGAGGAAGTCCAGCCCCTCGGCCGTCGATCCGGTCGCCGTCTTGTCCGCCAGATCCTCGGCGGTCGGGCCGAGCATCACATTGCCGTACACCGTGGGCGCCACCAGCACCCCCTTGCCGACCGCGGTGGGCACCGGCAGCAGGATGTGCCGGACCAGATCGCGGGCGAACTTGTCGAAGACCAGGAGCTGACCGCGCCGTGGGGTCACGGTGAAGTCGGTGTGGCCGAGCAGCCGGTCGATCTCGTCGGCGTACAGTCCGGCGGCGTTGATCAGTGTGCGCGTCCGCAACACGCCGCGGCCGGTGGTCAGTTCGTGCGGTGGCTCGTCGCCGAGCACGCCGGCGACGCCCTCCACCCGGCAGTTGAGATGCAGATCCGCCCCGGCCCGGACGGCCTGGGTGGCGTACGCGAGCGTCGTCGTCCAGGGACAGATGACGCTCTCGCCGGGGACTTCGAGCGCCCCGAGCGCGCCGGGGCCGAGATGCGGCTCACGGGAGTACAGCTCCTCCGCGCCCATGATCCGTGTCTCGTGGTACTCATTGCGCTCGGCCTTCTCCGCCAGCCGGGGCAGCGCGGAGAGTTGTTCCTCGTCCCATGCGACGAGCAGGGCGCCGAGCGGTTCGACGGGGATCCCCGTCCGGGCGGCGTACTCCGCGAGCCGCCGCTGTCCCTCGCGTACGAGCCGGGACTCCAGCGAACCGGGCACGGCGTCGAAACCGGTGTGCAGAATGGCCGTGTTGGCCTTCGACGTGCCGTCGCCGACATCGTCGGACGCCTCCACCAGCGCGATCCGCAGCGGGTAACGGGACAGTTCACGGGCGATGGCCGTGCCGACCACTCCGGCGCCGATGACAGCGACGTCGTACATTTCGTCCGGCAGCGTGCCCGAGGTCGTGACAGTCATGGTGCTCCAGGTCCGAGCCGGGACGGAGGTCCGGGCCGGGGTTCGGTTCTCTTCGATTCGCGTCAGTTCGCTGTGGTTCTCTTCGGTACGGTCCGAGCTGTCGCGTTTCGGACCGCCGCACTTCAGGGCGGAGGAGTACGGTCGAGCAGTGCGGCCACCTCCGCGCGGAAGACGCCCAGACGCTCCGCCGCCTCGTCCGCGCCGATCCTCGGCTCGTAGACAGCCGCGGGTTTCCACTCCGGGATCACCTGCCGCAACGACTGCGCCGGGTCGAGACCGAGACGCGCGAGAGCGCCCACCCCCAGCGCCGTGACATCGAGCAACGCCGAGACCTCGACGGGCCGTTGCAGCAGATCGGCCTGGGTCTGCATCAGCAGTGCCGACCGGGTCAGCCCGCCGTCCACCCGCAGGCTCGTCAGGGGGGTGCCGAGATCGGTGGCCACCGCGTCCGCCAGCTCCACGACCTGGGCGGCGATGCCCTCGCACAGCGCGCGTACCAACTGCCCCGGGCCGGTGTCCAGGCCGAGGCCGGTCATCGAGCCGCGCAGATCGCCGCGCCACCACGGCGCCGCGAGCCCCGCGAGCGCGGGTACGAAGGTCACGCCACCGCTGTCCGGTACGGCGGAGCCGACCGTATCGAGATCGGCGGCACCCGAGATCACCCCGAGACCGGTCAGCCAGCGCACGGCGGACGCGGCCGTGTAGACCTGTCCGTCGAGGCAGTAGCTGGTGTGTCCGTCCAGCCGCCAGGCGATACAGCTGACCAGCCCCGATGTCCCCCGGCGCGGCAGGCCGCCGGTCTGCGCGAGCAGGAACGCGCCGGTGCCGTAGGTGCACTTGGCGGATCCTGGTTCGGTCACATCCTGGGCGAGCAGCGCGGCCTGCTGGTCGACGAGCAGCCCGGTCAGCGGGATCTCGGCGCCGAAGGCACTGGTGGTGCCGACCGGTCCCGCCGCGTCGACGATACGGGGCAGCGGCTCGTGGGAGAGCCCGAAGATGTCCAGCGCCTCCGGCGACCAGTCGACCCGGTCGAGGTCGAGCAGCTGCGTGCGCCCGGCAGTTGCGGCGTCCGTCACGAACGCGCCGGTCAGCTGGTGGATCAGCCAGGAGTCGCTGGTGGTGACGGCGCCCTCGCGGGTCAGCTCGCGCCGGATCCAGGCCATCTTCGGCGCGGCGAAGTACGGGTCCAGCGGAAGCCCCGTCAGCTGCCTCAAGCGGTCGCCGTACGGGGCGAGTTCCGCGCAGAGCGGCTCGGCGCGGCGGTCCTGCCAGACGATCGCGTCGGTGAGCGGCGTACCCGTAGCCGGATCCCAGGCGAGCACCGTCTCGCCCTGGTTGGCCAGACCGACGGCCGCGACCGGCTCCGCCGCGTCCGCGAGCGCCTGGTGCCCGGCGTCGAGCACGGAGCGGAGGAGGACGGCGGGATCGACCTCCACCAGTCCGCCGGAGCCGTAGCGGGGCGGCGCCGGAGCGGAACCCGTACCGATCACGCCTCGTTCGGGGCAGATGACCAGCGCCTTGGTGGATGAGGTTCCCTGGTCGACGGCGAGCACCGGCCGGGTGATTGAGCCGGCGCGGGTGCGGGGCGAGTGCTGGACTGGCGGCATATCCCGTTCTTCGGTCGCGGCGGGTCGTGATCGCTGAGCGAAAGCGTGGTGCAGGTCAGAGCGGGCGTCAAGGGTTCTCCGGACCGTCCCTGCGTGGGTGCTGCGGCGGCCCGGCCCGGCGGTCCGGGAAAACGTCCGGGCGCCGCCGCCGGAAGAAGTCCAACCTTCTTTGATCAACAGAGAGTTGCGAAAGATCAGCAAAGTGTTCGAGCCATGTCTTTCCGCCCCCTACACTGATCGCCGCAGTGGCAGGGAGTGCTCTTCGGTTCATCCTCACCTGCGGCACGGCAGGTCCGTGCCTTCTGCGACGACGCCGGATCGCTCCACCCCCCACCGTCCTAGAGGATCTATGACGAACATATTTTCAGCCAGGCGCCTCTTCGGTCGTGCCCGGCTCAGTACGTCCTGTAGGCAGCCCGCGGTGGCCCGCGCCTCCAGGCCGCCGCGGCACGGGAGTTCCGGGATCCCGGAACGGGGGAGTGCCTGTCACCCACGGGTCCCCGGGCCACCGGGTCCGGGAACGGAGGGCCGGTGCTAGCGTCCCCCGTGCCGCTGTCGCCCGCGCAGCTGTCCCCCGTGCCGCCGTCCTCGCGCGCGCGGACGGGGCCGAGCTGATGGCGAGCGACAATATGCGCCCCGTCTACCACCCGGCGGGTCACGACAACGAACTGCGCGCCGCGGTCCAGGATCTGCGTACAGGACGCTGGGTCTCGATGCGCAACCTCCTCGCCGAGACGCCCGAGTGGTCCCTGTGGACCCAGCGCACCCAGGTACTCGCCACCGTCGCCGCCGGTTCCGACGCCGTACGGGCCTGGCTGTCCGAAGAGCCCGGCAGCGTCGCCGCACTCGTGATGCACACCCGCGTCCTGGTGGAGCGCGCTGTACGGGCCCATCGCGAGGGACACTCCCGCACGCAGGAGCTGTGGCAGCAGGCATGGGAGGCGTGCGGCACGGCCGCGCGCCACGCCCCCGCCGACCCGGTGCCCTGGGTATGTCTGCTGGCCCTGTCCCAACTCGACGGCAGACAGCGGCTGGAGGAACACCGGCTGGCGCCGCCGGGGCCGATGCTCTTTCCCGGTCCCTGGGCCCTGCTCGCGGAGGCCGACAAGCGCGATCCGTACAACCGCGAGGCATACCACCGGATGCTCCAGTTCGTCTACGCGCGTCGGGCCGACGGATCACTCTCGGAGGCGGTCAACTTCGTCCAGTGGGCGGCCTCTTCGGCGCCCGAGGGTTCGGCGCTGCATGTCATGCCGCTGTTCGTACGGGTGGAGCGCTACCGCCGGGAGAACGGCCACGAGAAGGCGCTCGACCTCCACTGGGTCACGGAGGACGCCACCCGTGACGCGCTGCGGGCCCTTCAGCTGTGGTTCGACCACGCGGTGCTGGCCGAGGCCTCGCTGCTCGACCTCAACCAGCTGGGGCACGCCCTGTGGGGATCGCTCCAATTCCGGCAAGGAGCCCGGGTGTTCGAGGCCCTGGGGCCTTACTACGCCTCCGTGCCGTGGGCGTATCGTACGCGCAGCCCCGGCGACGCCGCGCAGGCCGAGGACGTGTTCCTGCGCGCCCGCAGCCGGTGTCTCGCGGCGGCCCGCGACCAGCGGGACGGGCCGGCCGGCTGAGCGGCACCCGCCGCGGTGCCGCTGTGTCCCTCCGCTCTCGGCAGCACGTCCCGTACCCGTCCCCGTCTACCAATGTGTTGTTTCTTACCGGAGGTACATTCCATGTCCACTTCGCCACCGGCCTGGTCGAAGGTCGGTCCCATGCCACAGAAGGACGAAGAAGAGCGGCTGCGCGAGCTCGGCTACCAGCCCGTCCTCGCCCGTCGCATGGGCGGTTTCGGCAACTTCGCCATCAGCTTCTCGGTCATCTCCATCCTGTCCGGCTGCATGACCCTGTACGGCTTCGGCATGGGCGCCGGCGGTCCTTCGGTGATGCTCTGGGGCTGGGCGGGCGTCGGTCTGTTCGTGCTCTGCGTCGGCATGGCGCTGGCCGAGGTCACGAGCGCGTATCCGACCTCGGGCGCCCTCTACTACATGGCGGACCGGCTCGGCGGCCGTAAGTGGGGCTGGTACACCGGCTGGCTCAACCTGCTCGGACTGCTCGGCGCGATCGCGGGAATCGACTACGGAGCCGCGCTGTTCACTGGAGCCTTCCTCAATCTCCAGTTCGGCTTCAGCCCCACCCCGGGCTGGACCTTTGTCATCTTCCTGTGCATCCTGCTGCTGCACGCCGTGCTGAACCTGTTCGGGGTGAAGCTGGTCAGCGTGCTCAACTCGATCAGTGTGTGGTGGCATCTGGCCGGTGTCGCCATCATCGTCGGTGCCCTGGCGATCGTCCCCGACCACCACCAGTCGCCGTCGTTCGTCTTCACCGAGTTCGTCAATGACACCGGCTGGCAGAACCCGCTCTATGTGGCCGCCATCGGGCTGCTGCTCGCGCAGTACACCTTCTGCGGCTACGACGCCTCGGCGCATCTCTCGGAGGAGACCTCGAACGCGTCCGTCACCGCCGCGCGCGGGATAGTCCGGGCCATCTGGGTCTCCTGGATCGCCGGTTTCGTCCTGCTGGCCGGTCTCACCTTCGCCATCCAGGACTACGCGGGCGCCCAGAACAGTGCCACGGGCGTGCCGCCCGCGCAGATCCTGATCGACGCCCTCGGTACGAGCGGTGCCACGGCGCTGCTGCTGCTCGTGATCGTGGCGCAGCTGTTCTGCGGCAACGCGGAGGTCGCGGCGGCCAGCCGGATGGTCTTCGCCTTCAGCCGTGACAACGCCCTGCCGGGTTCGGCGCTGTGGCGGCGCGTCAGCAGCCGTACCCAGACCCCGGTCCCCGCGGTCTGGCTGGCGGTCATCGTCGCGGGTGTGCTCGCCCTACCGTCCCTGTACTCCACGACGGCGTACGGCGCGGTGACGGCCATCAACGTCATCGGTATCACCCCGGCCTACGCCATCCCCATCTTCCTGAAGCTGCGCGCCAAGGACCGCTTCGAGCCCGGACCGTGGACGCTCGGGCGCTGGAGCAAGCCGATCGGCTGGACAGCCGTGGTGTGGGTGGCCCTGGTCACCGTGCTCTTCTGCCTGCCCCAGTCGAACCCGGTGACGGTCGACTCGATGAACTACGCCGTGATCGCCCTGGCCGTGGTGCTGATCCTGGCGACCGCTTGGTGGTACATAGCCCGTGGCTCGTACAGCACCCCGCAGGCGTACGGCAACGCGCGCGAGCAGTCGGAGATCTCGGAAGGCATCGTCTGAGCCTTCTTGCGTCCGGAGGGACGCGGTGTGCGGCGGGGGTCCGGCCCGAGGGCGGGGCCCCCGCCGCACGTATGCGTGGTGCTTTCCTCCCCCGTTCTCCGGTGTTCTTCCGGCCGGCTCCGCTCAGTTGTCCCTGAGGAATTGTTTCGCCAGCTCGTCGCCGCGCCGCGTGATGGTCTCCTGGTCGTCCAGCCGGGAGAGCTCGGAGTCCTTGAAGACGATGTACGTCACTCCCGACGGGACCCCGCCGCCCGTGGGGTCGGCCGCGATCCCCAGCGCGCGTGCCGTCGCGTACGACGCCTCCCCGATGATCCCCGGTGGGCCCTTGTCGCCGACGACGGCGTACTCCACCTTGTCGCGGTGGACGACCGCCGCGACGGATCCGCCCCGGATGCCCGACGAGCGGTAGTCCCAGATGGAGCTGGAGAGGGGCACGACGATATACGGCAGCTCCTCCGGGTTGAGCGCCTTGCCGTCGGCCTGGGTGTACGCGGTGGTGTTCTGGTAGTAGGGGTCGGCCGCGGAGTTGCAGTGGGCCGTGGCCTGGCCGTCGCAGTCGATGTCCATGTCGGCCTTCCAGAAGACGGCGCCCTTGGCGTCGCAGACAGGGATCGTGGCCGGAGTGCTCTCGCGGGTGCGGTACTGCCCGTTGGAGATCTGTTCGCAGCCGCCGGCCCTGGCCAGCAGAGCGGCCGCGGTGACGGGTCCGTCCTCGGGGAGCCCGTCCTGCCTGAACGATTCTTTAGCGGCGGGCGGCCCTGCCGCGGGCTCCGGCGCGCCGTGCCGTTCGGGCGATGGGCCGTGCCGTTCGGGCGATGGGGAGGGGGGTGCGGATGCGGGCGCGGAGGGGGGTGCGGATGCGGGTGCGGGTGCGGAGGGGGGCACGGAGGGGGGTACGGAGGGGAGTGTGGATGCGGAGCCGGCGGCGTAGGCGCGGAACGCGGGGTCGACGGACGCGGCGTCGGGCGATGCGCGGGCGGGTGATGAGGGGGCGTGCGGCGCCTCGGCGGGCACGGCCAGGGCGGGGAGCACGGTCGCGGGGAGGACCGCGGCGGCGAGCAGCGCCGTACTGGCGGCGACGAAGACATGGGGACGACGGGGCACGAAGAAGATCCCTTTCCTGAATGAACCGGACTGGACGGCGCGCCTGGGCGGCACCCGGATGACAGGGTCAGCGGCTGGGCGGGGACGGCCTGCGGCCGTCGCCTATGCACTCGCTCAGCCGGTCGAGGAAGACCCGCTGCCCCGTCACCAGTGGCTCCACGGCGTCCTCCAGGGAGAACCAGGCGACACGGTCCAGCTCGGGAAATTCGCGCAGGACACCCGATCCTCTCGGCCACTCCATGGTGAAAGTGCCGGGCACGGCGAGGACGGGATCGAGATCCCCCTCTACGGCCCAGACCGTCACCGTCTTGCCGGCCCGCTGCCGAACCTCGCCGAGCGGGATCCATGGTCCGTCGGGCGGTGGCAGACCCAGTTCCTCCTGGAACTCCCGGCGCGCGGCGTCCTCCGGCCGCTCGTCCGGTCCGTGCTCCCCCTTGGGGATCGACCAGGCGGCGGCATCGCGGCCGGACCAGAACGGCCCGCCCATGTGCCCGAGGAGCACCTCGGCACCGGTGTCCGTCACCCGGTACACCAGGAGCCCCGCGCTCTGTTTGCCCGACATGCCGTCAGTCTGGGCACAGGTACGTAACGGTGCATTCCGGGCGTCGGCTGTCTGTGCGGGTTCCGCTCACGTCCTCGATGTCGATGTTCTGTGCCGGGCCCGTGGGCGGCGGGGCCTTCGACGCATCATCGGGCGCGTCACGGGAAGCCGCAGCTTTACGGTGTGCCGCCCGGCCGATCGTATGAATGGTTCCGCCGTACGTGGGCGCCGCATCCGGTCAGTACACGGCGCCGGCCCGTCGGTCGGGTAACGGGCCGGGGCCCGGCCTCGATGCGAGGCCGGGCCCCTTCGAGCGGGACTTCGAGCGGGACTTCGAGCGGGACTTCGTATGGGACCTCTACGGGACCTGACCTCCCGAGGACCTCTTGGGGACCCCTACGGGAAGGAGGTCACCGTCGACGGAATCGTCGAGGTTCCCGAGGTGGGCGACCCGATGCTGTTGATCACATGGTTGTACTGGCCCATACCGCCCAGGGAGACGACCAGGAGATCGTGGAACCTCACTCCGGGTTTGACCGGCGCCTGGAAGCCGTGATCCTGGCGGATGGTCGAGTCCGAGGTGTAGTTGCAGTAGCTGCCCAGACCCCAGCCCTCGTGGTTGTTGACGGTGTCGGCGACCTTGTAGGCGGCGTAGCCCTTGATGGCGCCGTTCTGGATGGCGGCCTGGTTGGGGGCGTCGTACGCCTTCTCGTTCTGGAAGAAGATCGTCCTGCCGTTCTCGCCGTACCACTCCACGTCGTACTTGTTGAAGTGCTCGACGAAGAGCCCCGTGGCCAGCACATCGTCGCCGTTGACCCGGACACCGTAATCCGCGCGGTTGGTCTCCCAACCGACGCCGGCGCCGTGGTCGGCGCGCCAGACCCAGGTGTGGTCGATGATCGTGTCGTCACTGTTGATCACCATGCTGGTGGTGGCCTTGCCGGGGCCGGCGCCGCCGATCCTGATGAAGACGTCCTGCACGGTGGTGGGGTTGGCGGAGTGGTCCGCGGCCGAGCCCTGGGGGCCGACCTCCAGCAGCGTCGGCGAGTTCACCGGCCCGGCGTCGATCAGGAAGCCCGCCAGCTTCACCCCGTCCACATCGGCGACCTTCATGGCGGTCACCCCGTTGTCCGGGACGATCGTGGCGAGCCCGAGCCCCAGCACGACGGTGTTGGCGCGGTTCACGTTGATCGGCTGATCGACGTGGTAAATGCCGGGTGTGAACAGCAGGTTGAGCCCCTGCGCGAGCGCCTGGTTGATCGTCGCCGCGGTCGCGCCCGGCTTGACGACATAGAACTGGTCGAGCGGCAGCGACTGGCCCTGTGGCGCGCCATTGCCCCAGGTGGTGCCGCGCGCGTTGGTGCGCTTGGCGGGTACGAACACCTTGTAGGCGTTCCCGTCGAGATAGAGGAAGGGCTTCTCGCGTGAGACGGGGGTGTTGTTGAGGGTGGTGTAGGGCGGGTTGGGGAAGCTCTGGGCGGGGGCGCCTTCGACGCCGGAGAAGGTCATGTTCCAGACGGCGTTGGTCCAGCCTCCGACGCTGCTGTCGCGGGTGTACCACTGCTGCTGGGAGTAGGGGCCGACGGTGCCGTCGACGCGGCTGTCGGCGATGTAGCCGCCGCTGGCCCAGCCGTAGCCGTTGGGGGCGAGGTTGAGGCCGCCTTTGACGTGCATGCGGCGGAAGGGTGCGGCCTGGGCGACGGCCCAGCGGTTGGTGCCGTTGACGGGGTTGAGGGCGAGGTTCTCGGCGGAGCGCCAGAAGTTCTGGGTGGCGTTGCCGTTGAACCAGCCGGCGTCCACGGTCACGTCACCGTTGAAGGTGGTGTCGTCGGGTGAGAGTCCGAGGCCGGAGATCGAGGTGTAGAAGCCGAGCTGGGCGTTGATGTTGTTGTAGGTGCCGGGCTTGAACAACAGCTGGTAGCGGCCCGACCCGAACTGCGCCGTCTCCTGCTGGCGGAAGATCTCGTCCAGCCTGCCCTGGATATTGGGCGTCGACGGATCGAAGACCACCACGTTCGGCCCGAGATCACCACCGCCCGGGAGCGGGTCCCCGCCGCCCGGGGTGCCGCCGAAGACCTGGAACTCCCAGAGCGAGTAGCCCCACTGGGTGGCGCGCGCGGTGCCGTATATCCGTACATAACGGGCGTCGCCCGAGACGTTGAGCGTTTCCGTGCCGCCGGGCCCGGTGGTGGTGGAGTACGCGGTGGTCCAGGCCGTGCCGTTGGTGGAGAACTCGATCCGGTACGCCGTGGCGTACGCGGTCTCCCAGCGCAGGACGATCTGACCGACGGCGGCGGTGGCCCCGAGGTCGACCTGGATCCACTGCGGATCGGACGCCGCGCTCGACCAGCGGGTCCCGTTGTCGCCGTCGACGGCCCCGGTGGCGGGGGTGCCGGCGTTCTCCTGGCTGGAGGTGGTCACGGGCTTGCCCTGGGAGAGCAGGGCGGGCGCGGCCTGGGCGGAGGTGCCGGGGAGGAGGAGTAACAGGGAGGCGATCAGGGTCGCCGCGAGGGAGGCGGCCAGCCCTCGCCGGTGTGCGGTTCGCCGCCGTGCGGGCGAGGGTCTGCGGAACACCGGTGAAGCGAGCGGAGGAGCGTGCATGGGCAGGTCTCCTGAGTCATCGGCAATGCGGGAGGCGCAGCGGAAGAGAGCTTGGAGAGCGCTCTCTGAGTACCGGAGATGCTTCTCCCGTGTTTCGTACACGTCAAGAGTTGTGCGCGAACCCGCCCGTCTCATTCCGCGGCGGACAAGAAATCACGGTCGGGGCGCGGCCGTTGTGGTTATTTATGTCGCGTCTCGGGTGGGCGTCGTTTCGAGATCTGACGACGGGGGTGCGCCTGGGGTGTCCGGCGCGTTCGCCACGCGCTCCAGCCACTCGTTCAGCAGTACGGCCTCGGCGGTGGTCAGGACCTTGGGTGGCGACTGCCGGATCAGTGCCCCCAGGCGTGTCGCGGCGGCCGGGGTGCCGACGGGTTGCGTGGCCGTGTCATCGGCCGAGGTCTCCCCGTACATCGCCTCCGGAGTGAACACGGCGGCGTGCACCGCGTCGCGCACCCGCCGTGACATATCAGGGTCCGTGAAGGTGGTGGGGCGGGCGACCAGCATCAGTGCCACGCCGACATTGGCCGACATGACCATCTGGGCCGCGAGTTCGGGGGAGAGCCGCAGTTTGCCCTGGGCCGCGGCTCGTTCGAGATCGCGGGTGAGGATCTGATGCGTTTCCAGTGCTGAGGTCGGCGGCTTGTGCATCAGTGGGGAGTTCATCAGCCGGTACAGGTTGGGATTCGCCAGCGCGAACGCCACGTGGGTGTCCCAGCCGTCGCGCAGATCCTGGATCGGATCGGTTCCCGGCTGACGAAGGCGCTTGGTCGCCAGGTAGTTGTCGAAGCCGTGGTCGACGACGGCGGAGAGGAGCCCCTCCTTGTCGCCGAACTGCCGGTAGAGCACCGGTGCGCCGACCTGGGCGGCTTCGCAGACCGCGCGCGTGGAGATATCGCCGTCCGGCGACTTCGCCACAAGATCGGCGGCCGCTTCCAGGATGCGTGTTCGCGTGCTCATGGAAGGGATGCTACCAACCAGAGCGTAGCGTTGCTATCACGCCGACGTGTGAATCGCTACGCCCCGGTCGGAGTCCTGTCAGAGCAGCTTCCACAGATGGTCGTCCGTGCCGTTGTCGTCGAACTGGACCACCTGGGCGCTGTTGGCGGTCGACATCCCGTCGACGCCCAGCACCTTCCCGCTGTGCTTGTTGCGGATGCGATACCAGCCGTCGCCGTTGTCCAGCAGCTGCCAGAGGTGGTCGTCGGTCCCGTTGTCCGCGAACTGCACCACCGGCGCGCTGTCGGCGGTGGACATTCCGTCGACGCCGAGCACCTTGCCGCTGTTCCCGTTCCGGATCAGGGACCAGCCGCCGCCGGCGTCGGTCAGCTGCCAGGCATGGTCCGCCGTACCGGAATTGTCGAACTGCACCACCCGGGCGCTGTCGGCCAGCGACATTCCGTCCACGGCCAGCACCTTCCCGCTGTGCTTGTTCTGGACGCGGCGGAAGGCGGGTTCGGGCGTCCAGGGCCGCCCTTCGGGGTTCGCGGTCGGGAAGGTGGTGATACGGAGCCTGGCCGCGCCCATCGGGATCAGCGTGACCCGCTCCACGGCCGACGTGCCGCGGGCCGGGCTGTCCTGGAGGGGAGCGATGACCCGCTCGTTGTCCGCGACCCACTCGGTGATCCGGCGGGCGGGGGCGGTGATCCGGACCGGGGTGCCCTCCTGGGTGAAGGGGTCGCCCGACAGCGGGCCGTCGTCGGCGGAGAACCGCAGATCCGCCGGCGGATCCGCGGGCCGGTCGGTGGCGAGGCCGTAGTTCCACGGTCCGCTCGCGTGCACGGCGAGCTCGGGGAAGTCGTCCGTCCCCGCGTAGCGCTCGTACCGCTCGCCGATCCGCAGGGAATAGGTCAGCGGGCCGTGGTCGACGCTGACGGCGCCGTGGTTGTCGTCCCAGCGGCGCACGGTGGTGCGCTGCGGCAGCCGCAGAGCCACCCGGTCACCGTCGCTCCATGTGCGGTCGACCTTGACGAAGGCGGGCCCCGCCGTGGCGGCTGTCCGCCGTCCGTCGACGGAGAGCTCGGGGTGTTCGCACCAGCCGGGAATCCGCAGATACAGAGGGAAGCGGAGGCGGCGCGGGGTGGAGACGGTGAGGGTGACCATCTCCTTGAAGGGATAGTCGGTGTCCTCGGTGACGGTGATCTCCGTGCCGTCGGCGACCTTCGCCCGGACACGGCTCGCCGCGTACATCGCGGCGGCCAGTCCCCGGTCGGGGGTCGCGAGCCACAGTTCCTCGGTGAAGTAGGGCCAGCCCATGCCGTAGTTGTGCGGGCAGCAGCGGTACTGGTCGACGCCGGGCTGGAACGACTGCATCGCGAAGCCGTTCTGGAACTGCCCCTGGCTCTTGCGGGAGTTGTCGAGACCGACGCTGTTGGCGGAGGTGATGTAGTGCACGCCCCGGCCCCATGGGTCCGTGGCGGCCGGGAGCATGTTGAAGGCCAGCTCCTCGCAGCGGTCGGCCCACACCGGGTCGCCGGTGATACGGGTGAGCAGTTCATGGCTGGCCATGAACTCGACGATGCCGCAGGTCTCGAAGCCCTGCCGGGGGTCACCGAAGCCGGGCCGCGCGTTCTCGTCCCCCGCGAATCCGCCCCCGGGGAACTGGCCGTAGGAGCCCATGACGGCGGCGTAGTTGCGGTAGGTGGACCGGGTGAGTTCGGCGGACCCCGAGCGCAGGGCGTACTGCGCGGGCTCGCGGAAACCCTGGGCGATATTGACATTGTGCAGATCGGGGAAGCGATCGACCCAGTTCGCGCCATGTGTGTGCATGGTGTCGGCCAGGTCGAGAAGAAAGGGCTCGCGGGTGCGGTTGTAGACCCACATGGCGATGTCGAGACCGTCGCCCCAGCGCTTCGAAACCCAGCTGGAGTTGAACGCCCCGGGGCCCTGCGCGTTCATATAGCGGAGGAAAGGCACCATGAACGGCAAGATCCGCTGGTCTCCGGTGAACTCCTCGTGCGAGCGCAGCGCCTGGAGCAGCGGCAGATAGGGCCAGAAGTCGGGGCCGCCGTTGAGGGCGGTACGCAGCCGGGTGGGGCCGAAGAAACCGTCCGGCCGCTGAGTGGCGAGGATCGCGTCGATCCAGCGGCGGCTCGTGGCGAGGGCGTCCCGGTCGCCGGTGAGCGCGGCGAGGCTGACGTATCCGCGCAGCCAGTAGGTGACTTCCTCCCAGCCGTCCTTCTCCGGGTGGACCCAGCCGGACTCGTCGAACCGCAGGAAGTGGGAGATCTCGGCGTAGCGGCCGAAGAGGCCGTCGAGGAGGAGGCGCAGCTGCCCCGAGAGCCAGCCTCGGGCCGTGACGCTGCCGAGAGGGAGCTTCTGGAAGGCGGTGGGGGCGAGCGGCGCGGCGTTTGGCGCGTACCAGCCGCCGGGTGCCGGAGCCACGGCGGAGGCGGAGGGGGCGAAGGGGCCGAGGAGGACCCCGCTGCCGATCGCGAGGGTGCCGGTGTGCAGAAAACGTCGTCGGTCGAGCATGATCAGGGACTCCCATCCATGTCGGTGCCGAGCTGTACAACGTTGAAAATGAGGGGAGTTGGCATCACAGCACGCGGCTGTCGCTCTGTCCAGGCGTGGGGCGGAGCGGATCGGAAGGCTAAGGGCTGTCCGGTAATCCCTGGTGGATCACGGGACAGCCCTTAGGTTGATCCTTTCGGCCCGGACGATGCGCGGGGAGGCACGGGATGGATGCCATACGGGGAGGTGTCACCCGGGACCATCTGCTGTCCGTCACACGGGCGGCCTTCGGGCACGGGCGCGGCCCGGTCCCCGCTCTCCGCCTCGTGGCTCGCCGCTGGGCCTGGTCGAGGGGGAGCCGGGCGGCGGTCACGATTCGCCCGTAGTGCAACGTTTTCCCGGGAAAGTTACGCTACATGCGTTCGAACGCCACGAAAACTCGGTGAGGAGTCCGGCAGGCTGACCGGGCTCTCAGCCCACCTCCGGAGCGGGCGATGGCAGGACGCGATCGGGACCGGGACCGGCCGGTGATCGGTGCGGACGAGAGACTCGCACTGAACCGCATGGGCAGCTTCGACTGGGACCTCGAAAGCGGGGCCTTCGAGCTCGATGCGGCGGGCCTCGACGTGTTCGACATGCGCCCCGACGAGTACGACGGCGTGGCCGAGACCCTGGGCGCACGGGTGCCCCGCGAGGAGGGGCTGCGCCTCCAGGCCGTGGTGGACACGGCGATCCGGAGCGGCCGGTCCTCGTACGGTTCGTACTTCCAGCTGACGCGCCGCACCGGAATACGCCAGTGGACCCATACGAGGGGCCACATCCTGCGCGACCAAAAGGGCCGCCCGTACCGCATCGTCGGCATCGTACGGAACGCCACGGCGGACCTCTCCGAATTCACCGTGGTCAACCCGGCGGAAGCGGGCGGTACGGGAGGTACGGGCGGCACGGGCGGTACAGGTGGTACAGGCAGTGCGGGCATGACGACCATGGTCCACAGCACCACGGACGCCCTCTCCCGGGCGATCACCGTGGACGATGTCGCCGCCGCGCTGACGGGCGCGGGCGGTCTTGAGCACTTCGGCGCCGACGGACTCGCACTCGGCCTGGTGGAGGGCGGCGCCCTGAAGCTCATCGCGCTGGCCGGTGAGTCCATCGAGGTACTCGACGACCTGCGGCTCCACCGCCTCGACGGCTCCCTGCCGCTCGCCGAGGCGGTCCTGAACCAGCGGCCGAGGTTCGTCAGCTCACTGCGTGATCTGGTGATCGACCGCTTCCCCCGGCTCCGGCCGTACGTCCGGGGACTCGGGGCCGACGCGGCGGCCTTCCTGCCGCTGGTCGCCCAGACCCGCTCCATCGGCTGTCTGGCGCTCTTCTACCGGCACCGCACGCACTTCTCGGCCGAGGACCGCGCCATGTTGATGGGCCTGGCGGGCATCGTGGCCCAGTCCCTTCAGCGCGCCGTCCTCTTCGACCAGGAGCGCGAGTTCGCGACCGGCCTCCAGGCGTCCATGCTGCCCCGCGACATCCCGGAGTTCCCCGGCGCGGAGATCGCGGTCCGCTACCACGCGGCCTGGAGCGGCAGGGAGGTGGGCGGCGACTGGTACGACGTCATAGCACTGCCCCAGGGCCGGGTCGGCATCGTGATCGGTGATGTCCAGGGGCACGACACACACGCCGCCGCCATCATGGGCCAGCTGCGTATCGCCCTGCGCGCCTTCGCGGGCGAGGGCCACGCGCCCGCGACCGTCCTGGCACGCGCCTCGCGCTTTCTCACCGAACTCGACACGGAACGCTTCGCGACCTGCGTATACGCCCAGGTGGACCTGGCCACCGGCGGGATACGCGCCGTACGGGCCGGCCATCTCGGTCCGCTCGTCCGGCACAACGACGGCAGAATCGGCTGGCCCAATCTGCGCGGCGGACTGCCGCTGGGGTTCGCCACGGCCTTCGGACAGGAGGAGTTCCCGGAGACCCGGCTCGACCTCGTACCGGGCGAGACCCTGGTGCTGTGCACCGATGGGCTGGTCGAGGAGCCCGGCACCGACATCTCGGTCGGGATGGACGCCCTCGCCGAGATGGTACGGACCGGTCCCGGACGGGCGGGCGCGCTGGCCGACCATCTCTCGGAGCGGCTGTGGGAGCGCTGGGGGACGGGCGACGACATCGCACTGCTCGTGCTGCGCCGCCGCCCCGATCCCGGCACCGACCAGGCGCCCCGTATGCATCTGTACGTCCACCAGGCGGACCCGGAGGGCCTGGTCGAGAGCCGTGCCGTGCTGCGCCAGGCGCTGGCGGACTGGGGACTGGCCGGGCTCACTGATGATGTGGAGCTGGCCGCCGGCGAGCTGCTGGTGAATGTGCTGCTCCACACCGAGGGCGGCGCCGTACTCACCCTGGAGGTCCTGCCGGAGCCGGTGCGCCGGGTGCGTCTGTGGGTCAAGGACCGCTCCAGCGTCTGGCCCCGCCGCCGGGAGCCCGGCGAGGCGGCCACCTCCGGAAGAGGGCTGCTGCTGGTGGACGCGGTGGCCGAGCGCTGGGGGGTCGAGCCGCGCGGGGACGGCAAGGCGGTCTGGTGCGAGTTCCGGCCGGGCGGCGGACGGGGCTGAGCGCGACCAGGCATGGAGCGCTGCTCTTACACAGCGGATGTCGGCGGACGGGCCGGGGGCGGAGTCCCCGCTGCGTCCCGGGGCCTGGGCGGCGGGGACAATGGTCCTGTGACCTACCGCTATCGCGTGCTCGGTACCACCCGGGCCGTTCGCCAGGACGGGACCGAGGTGCCGCTCAGCGGGGCGCGGCTGCGGGCGCTGCTCTGCGCGCTCGCCGCCGCCGGGGGCCGGGTCGTGGGCACCGGACAGCTGGCGGACCAGATCCGGGGCGAGGACGCGCACACGCCCACCGATGAGATCGCGGCGCTCCAGGCCCTGGTGGGGCGGGTACGGCGAGCCCTCGGAAGCGCTGCCGTGGCCTCGGCGCCCGGCGGCTACCGGCTGAACGCGGACCGCGACGACATTGACCTCTACCGCTTCGAACGGCTCGCGGCCGAGGGCACCGCGGCCCTCGGCGCCGGCGATCCGCGGCAGGCGGCCACGGTGCTGGACGAGGCCCTGGCGCTCTGGGACGGGCCCGCGCTCGCGGACCTTCCGGGACGGGACACCGACCCGCGTGCCGTACGCGCCGAACAGCGGCACACCGAGGCCCGCCGCGCCCGGCTGGCCACCGATGTCGCGCGGGGGAGGCCGGAGCGGGCCCTGGCCGGTCTCGCGGCCCTCGTCGCCGGGCAGCCCCTCGACGAGCCGCTCCACGCGCTGCGTATCCGGGCTCTGCGCGCGGCCGGCAGGCCGGCCGAGGCTCTCCAGGCGTATGAGGAGGTGCGCATCCGGCTCGCCGAGCGTCTGGGTACCGGACCCGGCCGTGAGCTGCGGGCGCTGCACGCCGCACTGCTGGCCGATGACGAGCCCGCGCCCACCGCCCCGGCTGCTTCGACCGCCCCCGCTGCCTGGGCCGCCCCGGTGACCTTGACCGCCCCGGCTGCCTCGACGGTCCCGGTGGACTCGGTGTCCCTCGCCCCCGCGGACCAGGCCATCCCCGGTAACCTCCGCGCCCCTCTCACCTCCTTCGTCGGCCGCGAGCCGGAGCTGGCCGCGCTCGCCGCCGAACTCCCGGCCGCGCGGCTGATCACGCTGACCGGTCCCGGCGGCGCCGGAAAGACCCGGCTCGCCATCGAAGCCGCCCGCGCGGCGGCCGGGGCATGGCCGGACGGCGTGTGGCCTGCCGAGCTGGCCCCCGTACGCGACCCGGCCGCCGTGGCCGAGACGGTGCTCACCGCGCTCGGCGCCCGCGAGACCGTGGTAAGGGGCCCGGCGGCCGGGGAAGGCACGCCTCGCGACGCGCTGACACGGCTCGTCGATCACTGTGGACAGCGGCGGCTGTTGATCGTGCTCGACAACTGCGAGCATGTGATCGACACCGCCGCCGTGCTCGCCGAGACCCTGCTCACCGGCTGCCCGGGAGTGAGCGTGCTGGCCACCAGCCGCGAACCGCTCGGCGTGCCGGGCGAGTCCGTACGTACCGTCGGGCCGCTGCCGCAGGACATGGCCCTCCGGCTGCTCGCCGAACGCGGCGCCGCCGCCAGGCCCGGATTCCGTACCGCCGACGACCCGGTCGCGTGCGCCGAGATCTGTGACCGGCTCGACGGGCTGCCGCTAGCCATCGAGCTGGCCGCCGCGCGGCTGCGCGCGTTCGAGCCGCGTCAGCTCGCGGACCGGCTGGACGACCGCTTCCGGCTGCTCGGCGCGGGCAGCGGGGCCCGGACCGTACTGCCGAGACAGCGGACGCTGCGGGCCGTCGTCGACTGGTCCTGGGAGCTGCTCACCGAGGGCGAACGGGCCGTACTGCGCCGTATGTCGGTCTTCTCCGGCGGCTGCGCCCCCGCGGAGGCGGAGGCCGTGTGCGAGGAGAGCGCCGAGGACGGGAACACGGCGGGGCTGCTCGCCTCCCTCATCGACAAGTCGCTGGTCGTCGCGGACCCCGGGGGCGCGGAGGGTATGCGCTACCGGCTGCTGGAGACCGTCGGCGAGTACGCCGCGGAGCGGCTGGACGCGTCGGGGGAGCGGGCGGCCGTCGAGCGCCGTCATCTGGCCGTCTACCGGGAACTGGCCCGTACCGGCGACCAGGAACTGCGCGGTCCGCGCCAGGCGCTACTGCTGCGCCGGTTCGAGCGGGAGCACGACAATCTGCGTGCCGCGCTGCGTACCGCAGTCGACCACAAGGAGGAGCAGGAAGCGCTCTGTCTGGTGCTCTCGATGAGCTGGTTCTGGCAACTGCGCGACCACCGGCCCGAGGCCAGGGCCTGGTTCACCGCCGCCGCCGGGCTCGGTCCCGATCCCTTCCGGGCGCCCGTACGGCCCGCCGTACCCCTGACGGAGCCGTGCACGGCGCTCGCGCCGCCCTGGCCGGAGGAGCAGGTGTGGGAGGCGCGGCGCGGAGCGCGGCTGCTGGTGCTGGCGAGCAGCGGCGAGGCGGATGTCTCCGAGCCGACCTGGCCCGGTACGCCGTCGCGGCTGCGCGCGCTCGTCGCGGCGTACCGCCCCGGACTGCCGCAGATCTGCCGCCAGCCGGGAACCATGTGGTTCGTCGCCAAGCTGATGGTGGGGGACTTCCCCGGGATCGGCGCGGCTCTGGACGCACAGGTGCGGGCCTGCCGGGAGCGGGGGAGCGGCTGGGATCTCGGGGTGGCGCTGATGCTCAGGGCACAGCTGGCCGGACAGGGCCTGGACGGCGGTCCCGACGGGCCGGCCGGAGCGGCGCGTGACGCGGACGAGGCGCTGGCCCGGTTCGAGCGGGCCGGGGATCTCCACGCGATCGCCCAAGCCCTCTGGGCGCGCGGCGAGTTGTACGAGTATCAGGGGCGGTACGAGGAGGCCGCCGCCGACTTCGAACGTGCCATGGAGAGCTGTGCGCCGATCGGCGCGTTCGCCCAAGTGCCCCTGTTCAAGGCCCGGCTGGCGTCCGTACGCCTTGAGTCGGCGGGCGACCCGGCCGCCGAACAGGACGCCGAGCGGCTGCTGATCGAGGCCGTCGCGGAGGCCGCCGAGGCGGCGGGGCACGCCGAGGGCACCGCCCGGCTGTTGCTCGCCCGGCGCTATGGACGCACCGGACGCACGGATCAGGCGCGTACGCAGCTACGCGCCCTGGAGGAAGGCGCCCTGGAGGCGGACGCGGTGAAGGCGGACGCGGTGAAGGCGGACGCGGTGGAGGAGGGCGCGGCGACGGAGGACGCCGCCTTCGCCGAACAGCCCTTCCTCGGTGGTGTGGTCGCGGGCATGCACGGCTGGCTGGACTGTCTGGACGGGGACTTCGAGCGGGCGCGGGAGCGGACCGCTCAGGCCGTACGGCGGCTGGACGGCCTGGCCTATCTGGTCACCCCTCACCTGATCGTCCATCAGTTTCCCTGCGCGGCCTGGGCCAAGGCCCGGCTGGGGGCCGCCGAGGACGCGGCGCGACTGCTCGGCGCGTACGCCCGTCACCGGGCTCTGCCGGAGGGTTTCCGTATCGGGACCCTGCCGTCCGTCCCGGACGCGGAGATCCTCGCCAGGGCCGAAGCGGCGGTGCGCGCGGCGCTCGACGAACGGACCCGCGCCCGGACCCGCGCCGAGGGCGAGGGCCTCTCGGTGAAGGAGGCCGCCGCCCTCATCTGACGCCAGTGCCGCGACCGGCAACGTTCGCCCCGTCGAGGCGGCCGGCACGCGCGCTCGCGGCGTTGGCCAAAAGCCCGGGTAGCTCCGCTACCAGGACGTCCGGCCGCCTTGCGATCACACGCACCGGCCGCCGCTCCTCGACGGGCAAACCTTGCCGGTCGCGGCACTGGTCAGGTCAGTTGCGTCCGAAAGACGTTCGCGCGCCTCCGCCAGATCCTCTTCCGTCGGTGCGTCGTCCTGGGTGAGGTCGAGCCGCCAGTAGCCGGAGAAGTGGACCGACCGCTTGTCGAGCCCCCGCTCTTCGACGAGATGGCGCCGCAGCGCACGGACCGCGCCCGCCTCGCCGCCCAGCCAGGCGAGGACCGAACCCGCCGGGAACTCCGCGGCACGCACCGCCGCCACCAGCGGTCCGCCGCGCCCGGCGGGCGCCCCGCCGCGGTGCAGCCAGTGCACCGTCACCTCGCCCGCCGTCTCGAACCGCTGCTCCTCCGCCGCGTCCGCGACCTCGACATACGCCACCGCGCGGGCGCCTTCCGGCAGCGCCTCGACGAGGGTGCCGATCGCGGGCAGGGCCGTCTCGTCGCCCACCAGCAGCAGCCAGTCGGTCGTGCCCAGCGGTACGGGGGTGGCGAAATAGGCGGACGGCCCGAACATGCCGAGTACGGCACCGGGCGCGGCCTTCCGTGCCCACGAGGTCGCGGGACCGGCGCCCGCCTCCCCGTCCCCGCCGTCCTCCCCGTCCCCGCTGTCCCCGCCGACGTCGCCGTGCAGGACGAAATCGATGTCGATCGTGGCACGCAGCGGATCGTGCGACCGGACGGTATAGCTGCGCGTCCAGGGCCGCTCCTCCTCGGGGATCGCCTGGAACGCGCCGTACCACCGCATCACATCGCCGTCCGTACCGGCCTCCGGCAGCCGTGGGACGTGCTGCCCCGGCCTCGGGAAGTACAGCTTCACCTGCTGATCGGGCCCGTCCAGGGTGAAGTCGGCGAGGGACGGGCCGCCGAAGGTGACGCGTGCCATATGCGGCGAGATCCGCCGGACCGCGGTCACTTCGACGGTCCGTACCGGCAGCGCTCGTGGTGCGGCGCCGCCGTCCGGCTGAGGTGCGTTGTCTGTCATACGGGCCACGCTGGCAGCCGGCTCCGACACGGCACCGACAGCGCGCCTACACGCCGTCCGAGGCGCCGGCCGCGTCCACGGCGTCGGCGACCGTGTGGAGGAACCGGGCGTGCGCGCGGTGGCTGCCCGGCGCCTCCGGGTTCCACGGCACGATCCGCGCCCGCGCCTCGATGGCACGCCAGTGCGCGTTGCCCCGGAGTTCGTCGCGCGGCGCCGCGTTCGCGCGTACGTCCGCGAGCACGATGTCCGGTTCCAGCGCGGCCGCCTCGGCCCACTCGACCGTACGCCAGTTGGCCCCGCCACCCTCCGCGGGCTCGATCAGCGCCACCCCCAGTTCGCTGACGGCCCGTAGATCGGGCCAGGTCAGCGGCCGGGCCAGATACGCCGTTCCCGGTCCCGCCGCCGAGAGGGCCAGCACCCGGGGCGCGCCGGGGCGGTCCGCCGAGGCGCGCAGCCGGGCCTCCGCGCGCTCCAGGTCCGCCTCGGCGGGCCGGAGCGGTGTACGCAGCGAGCGGGCCAGCGCGGTGAACCGGTCCCTGATCCCGTCGAGTGAGCGGTCCTTCCCCACATCGAGGACGACGACGGGCACCTGCTCCTCCAGATGCTTGGCCGCCTCCGGGTCGATGCCGTACACCTGCCCGCCGCCATAGCTGACGGCGACGACGAGATCCGGCTCGGCCGCGAACAGGGCATCCAGATCGAGGGCGCCGCCCGCGCCGAAGGAGCGCAGTTCGTCGAGGGGCAGTTCGCCCGCCTTCGCCGGATCGGGGGTGTCCCCGTCATGGTGGGATCCGAAGATCCCCAGGGGACGCAGACCGTGGTCCCAGAGGGTCGCGCCCGCCTGTATGTAGGCCACCACCCTCGTCGGGTGACGTCGTGCCACGGTGACATGGCCGCGGTCGTCAGTGAACTCCCAGCTGTTGCCCGGGTTCATGCCTCGCCTCGTTCCGCTCGTGTTGGTGCGGTGTCCTGGGCACCGAATCCGTACGTGGGTTCGTAGGGGCGCCATCCACTCTCTGCCCAGCACGGGGCGCGCGGACTCCCGCCGGGTACCAGACGTTCCCGGGCGGACGGGACTTCGGACGTACTCGTCTATGGCTCGATCAGACCGGCCCGGATCGCGTAGCGCGTGAGCTCCAGCCGGTCCCGCAGCCCGAGTTTCTGGAGGAGGTTGGCGCGATGGCGTTCGACGGTCTTGGCGCTGATGACCAGGATTCCGGCGATCTCCTTGGAGGTGTGTCCCTCGGCCACCAGCTTGAGGATCTCCTCCTCGCAGTAGACGCCCCCAACTATCGCCCGCCCCGAGAGAGCGGTCCGAAAGCCGCCCCGGGCTCCCGCCCTCCTGGGGGGCGTACACCCGTGTGTCTACATGTCGGCGACCCCCGGATATGGGTGTCGGCTCCGATGGCGCCCCGGCGTCCCGGCGGGTGATCGTGTGAAGGACCCGAAGGGAAGGGAACCCGTGGCAGCCTTCGAAGACCGGCGACTCGGCGATCTCGCCACGCGGCTGCGCCAGGACGATCCCCGGTTCGCGCGTGCCCTGGAGTCCGGCTCCCCCTGCCCTCCGCGTGAGTACCGGTACGGTGTCGCCTGGCTGCTGCTGGCCGTCGCACTCGGCGGATTCGTTCTGGGCGTCGTCGTCGGCCATGGACTTCTCATCGCCGGCGGACTGGTGCTGGCCGGCGCGGCCGCCCATCTCTTCGACCCCGACCGGAGCCGCGTCCGGCGGGGCATCGCCCGCACTTCGGAATAGCCCTGTCCACGGACAGATCGCTCTTTTCCTCTCGTAAGGCCCAATCCTCACATTTTATTTTACGTTAAAATGGCGAGCGGGTGACCAACGCTCCCTTGAGTGTTGGTGTGCCCATGGCATTGATTCCGGGCGAACGGTCGGTCACGCGGGGCCTGAGGGGGCGGTTTCCATATGCGCGCTCCCCTGCCTGTCCGCCGCGCCGGATCGACCGACGCCGCGTCGGTCCCGTCGCGGGTGCCCTTACCGGAGTTGCCCGCACCGTTGCCTTCCGCGACGGTGCTTTCGCACGGCGCATGACGCGTGACCCGGAATCACTGTCTGGTGGTGGGCGACGCACCGTCACGCCCGGCCGCCAGGTGGGCCCGTCCGCGGGGCCGCCGTGCCCGCACACCGACACCCCACGCCCGCATGGAGCGTTCCCATGGAGCCCACAGCTCACGTCAGCAAAACCGCCCTGCCCGGGGTCGGTACCCGCTACGACCTCAGCACCGACGCGGGCAAGCATCTGTCGGTCGTCGTGCACCAGGACGGCCGGCGCATCCTCGCCTTCCACGATCCCGAGGACGACGACAACTGCCGGGACGCCGCGACGCTCGCCCCGCACGAGGCGACCGCGCTCTCCAAGCTCCTGACGCCCGATCCCGTCGCCCATCTGCACCAGCATCTCGAAATCGATCTGCTCACCGAGCACATCCAGATCACCAAGCGGTCCCCGTACGTGGGCCGGACACTCGGCGCCACCCGGATGCGGACCCGCACGGGCGCCTCGATCGTCGCCGTCCTGCGCCGCACCGACGCCTTTCCCTCACCCACCCCGGACTTCCGCTTCGCCCTGGGGGACACGCTCGTCGTCGTCGGCACCCGGGAAGGCGTGGACGCCGTCGCCGAACTGATCACCGGAGGATAAGCGCCCGTGCACAACACCACCGCACTGCTCATCGAACTCGGGGCCATCATCCTGGGCCTCGGGATACTCGGCCGGCTCGCGGGCCGGGTGGGCTTCTCCGCCATTCCGCTCTATCTGCTCGCCGGGCTCGCCTTCGGCCACGGCGGGCTGCTGCCGCTCAACGCGAGCGAGGAGTTCGTCGCCACCGGCGCGGAGATCGGCGTCATTCTGCTGCTGCTCCTGCTGGGGCTGGAGTACAGCGCCTCGGAACTCGTCTCCAACCTCAAGACCCAATACCCCTCCGGCATCGTCGACTTCGTACTGAACGCCGTACCGGGCGCCGCCGCCGCGCTGATCCTGGGCTGGGGCCCGGTCGCCGCGGTGGCCCTGGCCGGTGTCACCTGGATCTCCTCGTCCGGCGTGATCGCGAAGGTCCTCGGCGACCTCGGCCGGCTCGGCAACCGCGAAACACCCGTGATCCTCGGTGTCCTGGTCATCGAAGACCTCGCCATGGCCGTCTATCTGCCGCTTCTCACGGCGCTGCTCGCCGGACTCAGCCTCGCCGGCGGGAGTCTCACGCTGCTGATCTCGCTCGGCACGGTCGGCGCCGTCCTCTACCTGGCCCTGCGTCACGGGCGGCTGATCAGCCGTGCCGTCTCCTCCGACAACCCGGAGATGCTGCTCCTGGTGGTCCTCGGTCTCACGCTCCTGGTCGCCGGAGTCGCCCAGGAACTCCAGGTCTCCGCCGCCGTCGGCGCGTTCCTCGTCGGTATCGCGCTCTCCGGCGAGGTCGCCGAGGGCGCGCACAACCTGCTGGCCCCGCTGCGCGATCTGTTCGCCGCCGTCTTCTTCGTCTTCTTCGGTCTGAACACCGACCCGGCCGCCATTCCGCCGGTCCTCGTGCCGGCCCTGATCCTGGCGACCGTCACCACCCTGACGAAGATCGGCACCGGCTGGTACGCGGCCAGGCGGGCCGGAGTGCGGACCGCCGGCCGCTGGCGCACCGGCGGCACGCTCGTGGCGCGCGGTGAGTTCTCCATCGTCATCGCGGGACTGGCGGTCGGGGTGGAGCCGCGGATCGGGCCGCTGGCCACCGCGTACGTACTCCTCCTGGTGATCCTCGGCCCGCTGGCGGCCCGTTGGACGGAACCGCTGGCCCGGCGCCTCACCCGTAAGCGCGCTCCTGCCGCGCCCGCCCCCGCGCCCACACCGGCCGCTGCTGCCTCTGCCGCGCCCGCCTCTGCCGCCTCCGCGTCGCCGGTGGCGTCCGCCCCGCCCGGGGGGGAACCGCCCGTAGCGGAACCGCCCGCCACGGAAGCGAACGACGCGGCGCCCAGCCACCCCTGAGCCCGGAGCCGCTCCGGGGCACCGCTCCGGAACACCGGTGCGGCTCCGGAACAACGGAAACGGGGCACAGGAAGCGCGCCCCTGCGCCCTGTGCCCCTGCGGTGCCGGTGCCGGGTGTCCGGCCTGGTGCCGGCACCCGACGCCGAAATCTGCCGCGATACCGGCAGGCCCGGACAGGAAAACTCCCAGGCAGCCCCCCCTGAGCCGAGCCGGACCGGTGATCCGAATCAAAATCTACAGGACTGTAGAAGAGTCCGGGAGTACGCCTCGTGAGACCGGGGGACGCGGGCTCGGTAGCATGTACGACCTGCCCCCGGATATGGCGGCGCGGCAGGAGGGAGACATCGTGAGGGTGCACGGCAGTCCGGACGAGCGTCCCCGCCGGCGCGGTCAGGGCGAGCTGGAGGCCCAGGTACTCACCGCGCTGCGGCAGGCGCCGGGGCCCGTCACGGCCGCCTGGGTGCAGGACCGGATCGGCGGGACACTCGCGTACACCACGGTGATGACGATCCTGACCCGGCTCCAGGCCAAGCGCGCGGTGACACGGGAGCGCGCCGGCCGCTCCTTCGAGTGGCGCGCGGCCTCGGACGAGGCGGGGCTCGCCGCCCTCCGGATGCGCAAGGTGCTGGACGGGGAAACGGACCGCGAGGCCGTGCTGGCGCGATTCGTCACCGCGCTCTCCCCGGACGACGAGCGGCTGCTGCGCGACCTGCTCGTCCTCCCCGAGGACAGCCCCGGCCCCGGCCTCGAATTCCAGCCCGGCCCAGGATTCCAGCCCGAAGCCGATTCCGAGGGCGGCTCCAGGGACGCGCCCGAGGACGGGGCGGGGGCCTGACGGAATGGGGCTGTTCGTCTTTCTGCCGCTCGTCCTGCCGCTGACCGCACTGCCCATCGCGCGCCTGGCCGAGGTCCATCTCCATCCCCGTGTCGCCACCCGGCTGCTGTCGGCGCTGGCCGGCGTCCTGGCGCTGTGCAGCACCCTCTGTCTGGGGCTGCTGGTGGTGGTCGGTACGGCGCAGTTGCCGGGCAATCCCCTGCCGGACGGCTGGTCGGACCCGGAAGTCAGGGAGGCGGTCCCGTACGACGAGATAGCGGGCAAGGTGGCCATCATCGCCCTGGCCGGGGTCACCGTCGGCTGCGCGGCCGCCGCCGGGCGCCACCGCCGGGTATGCCGCCGCGCACAGCGCGCGCTGGCCGGGCTGCCCGACGGCGAACTCGCCGTACTGACCGACGACGCGCCGTACGCCTACGCACTCCCCGGCCCCCGGGCCGCCACCGGGCCCGCCGTCGGCTCCGGCATCGCCGCTCGGGGGCGGATCGTGGTCTCCACGGCCATGCTCGCGTGCCTGGACGACCGGGAACGTACCGCCCTGATCGCGCATGAGCACGCGCATCTCAGCGGCAGGCACCACCGGTTCCTGCTGGCGGTACGGCTCGCCGCGCGGGCCAATCCGCTGCTGCGGCCACTCAGGTCGGCGGTGGCGTACACCACCGAACGCTGGGCGGACGAGGAGGCGGCCAAGGTCACCGGCGAGCGCACGGTCGTGGCCCGCGCGATCGGCAAGGCCGCGCTGGTCTCCCGGGCCACCCCCACGCCGACCCTGGCCGGTTTCGCCGCGTCGGGACCGGGGCCGGGACCGGTGCCGCGCAGGGTGGCCGCGCTGCTGGGGCCCGAACCCTCGGCCGTCCGCTGGCCACCGATGTTCACGGCGGTGGGGCTGGCGGTCTGGGCGGCGGCTGCCGGAACGCTCGGCTCCGCCCTGTCCTCGGCGAACGCGACCGTCACGCTCTTCCTCCTGCTGAAGGCCGCCACGCCCCTCTGACGGAAGGCCGCCGCGCCCCTGCGACCGGCGGCCAGGACCGCGCGCCTGTACCGACGCCCGCGCCGACGCCCGCGCCCGCCGTCAGGTCCTGCCCGCCGTGAGGTCCTGCCCGCTGTCGCGGTCAGGTCCGCGCGGGCTCCCCGGCCCCGACTTCGGCCGTGGCCGCTTCATGGGCCTCGGCCGCCCGCGCGATATTGCGGGCCATCCCGCCGAACACCACCGCGTGGAACGGCGAGACGCTCCACCAGTAGGCGTGGCCGAGCAGCCCCCGTGGATGGAACACCGCCCGCTGCCGGAAGACCGTGCGGTCCCGGTCGTCCCGGTCCACGCGCAGCTCCAGCCAGGCGAGCCCCGGCAGCCGCATCTCCGCGCGCAGCCGCAGCAGCCGGCCCGGCTCGATCTCCTCCACCCGCCAGAAGTCCAGCGAGTCACCGACCCGCAGCCGCGCGGCATCGCGTCTGCCCCGGCGCAGTCCGACCCCGCCGACGAACCGGTCGAGCCATCCCCGTACCGCCCAGGCGAGCGGGAACGAGTACCAGCCGTTGTCACCGCCGATGCCCTCGATGACGCACCACAGCGAAGCGACCGACGCGTCCACGGTCAGTTCGCGGCGGTCGGTGTAGAGGCTGCCGCCCGCCCAGTCGGGGTCGGTGGGCAGCGGATCGCTCGGTGCGCCCGGTACGGACGCGGACGACCAGCGGGTTGTCACCTGGGCGTCCTGGATACGCCGCAGGGCGAGTTCGACCGCGCGGTCGAAGGGAATGGGACCGCCCGGCGGATCGGGGAGGTACCGGGTGATGTCCCGCTCATGGCAGATGACCTCATGGCGCAGGGACTCCGCCAGCGGCCGGGCGATCGAAGGGGGGACCGGCGTCACCAGACCGATCCAGTGGCTGGACAGCCCCGGTGTCAGGACGGGCACCGGAAGGATGAGCCGCCGGGGAAGCCCGGTCACCGCCGCGTACCGCCGCATCATGTCCCGGTACGTCAGCACGTCGGGGCCGCCGATGTCGAAGGCCCGGCAGACCTCGGCGGGCAGCCGGGCGCAGCCCACGAGAAGGCGCAGCACATCACGGACCGCGATCGGCTGGATGGACGTACGCACCCAGCTGGGCGTCACCATCACCGGCAGCCGCTCCGTCAGATAGCGCAGCATCTCGAACGAGGCGGACCCCGAGCCGATGACGACCGCGGCGCGCAGCACCGCGGTCGGCACGCCGGAGCCGAGGAGGATACGGCCGACCTCGGCGCGCGAGCGCAGATGCGGGGAGAGTTCACGCTCGGGGACCCCGGCCGGGGTGAGACCGCCGAGATAGACGATGCGCCGTACGCCCCCCGCCTTGGCCCGCTCCGCGAAGATCCGGGCGGCCCGCCGGTCCGTGGCCGCGAAGTCCCGTCCCGTACCCAGCGCGTGCACCAGGTAGTACGCCACGTCGATACCGTCCATGGCCGCCCCGACGGACTCGGGGTCGGTCACATCGCCGCGCACCACCTCGGTACGGCCGACCCAGGGGTGATCACGCAGTTTGCCGGGCGACCGGGCCAGACAGCGGACCGTATGGCCCGCGTCCAGCAGCTCGGGCACCAGCCGGCCGCCGAGGTATCCCGTGGCACCGGTGACCAGACAGCGCGCGCCCTCGCCGGGTTCCGTGGCGGCCCTCGCGCCGGAGACCGCTCGCTCCGAGGCGGCCGGGAGATCCGACTCGTCCGATGTCATGCGCCGCACCCCACTTCCAGGGTTTCCGTTCGAGGTTCCTCAGGAATGAGCCTGTGCCCGGAACGGAGGGGCTGCAAGGCGACCGCGGATCACGCGCTTACGCGCTCTCCGGCCGACGGGCCGGATCCGCCGGCGCCGGCAGGGGAGGCCCGAACAGCACCGCGCGCGCCATCCGTGGCGCGAAGAGCCCGCTGACCGGCGCGGTCAGCGCGCAGGCGGCGCGGAACGCGGCTCCGACCACCGGATCGCCGGGAGCGCGGTCCACCACCCGTCTGACATACCAGGCGCCGGGACGGTCCACCACCCGCGTCCGCGCCGCGTTGCCGGTCGCCCCGGGCAACTCCCCGTGCGTCCGTGCGTCCGTGCGTCCATGTGCCCATGTGCCCATGCGTCACCTCGGCGGGTCGTCCCGGTGTGTCCGCTCACGCGCCGGGGCGCCCACCGGCTCATTCACCGGCTCGTCCACCGGCTCGTCCACCGGCTCGTCCACTGGTCATTCCTTGCGGTACTGGTACGCCTCCGCCGCCGCGGCGGCCACCGCGTCCAAGTCGCCGCCGGCCGAGGCGGTGACCATCGCGGCCACCGCGCCCTCCACGAAGGGCGCGTCCACCAGCCGGGCACCCTCCGGCAGTTCGTCCCCCTCGGCGAGCAGCGACTTCACCGTCAGCACGGCGCTGCCGAGATCCACCAGGATCGCGATCCCCGCCCCCCGGTCCACCTCCGTGGCCGCGGCCACGATCAGCTCGGAGCTGGTGCCGAGCCCGCCGTCGGGGGTGCCGCCCGCCGCCGCCACCGGGGCGGTCGCACCGCCGGCCGCCAGCCCCCGCGCCAGCGCGGCGACGGCTACGGCGACCGGCCCGCTGTGCGACACCAGGACGATGCCCACCGGCGCCTTGATGCTCATTCCAGCGCCCCTGCCGCCCCTGCCGCCCCTGGCGCTCCCGCCGCCTCCGCCGTTTCCGCGAGCGCGCCGATCAGCAGGGCGGAGGAAGTGGCCCCCGGATCCTGGTGCCCGATGCTCCGCTCGCCCAGATAGCTCGCCCTGCCCTTGCGCGCCTGGAGCGGGACGGTCGACAGCGCTCCCCGGTCCGCCGCTTCCGCCGCCGCCGCGAACGAGGTGCCGAGCGCCTCGACCGCGGGCTCCAGCGCGTCCAGCATCGTCTTGTCGCCCGCCTTCGCCCCGCCCAGCTGGGCCACCGCCGCCACCCCCGTACGCAGGGCCTCGGTCAGCTGCGCGGACGTCACCTCGGTGGCGTCGCCGAGTGCCTTGCCCGTGCGCCGCAACAGCGTCCCGTACAGCGGACCGGCCGCGCCGCCCACTGTGGAGATGAGCTGGCGTCCCGCCAGCATCAGTACGGCGCCGGGGCCGGCCGGCTGCTCCTTCTCCAGCGCGGTCACGACCGCCCGGAGACCGCGCTGCATATTGCTTCCGTGGTCCGCGTCGCCGATGGCCGAGTCCAGCTCGGTGAGCCGGTCCGCCTCACGCTCCACCGCGGCCGCCGTCGCGGTCAGCCAGCCGCGGAAGAAGCCGGTGTCGAGCATCCGGCCGGGATTCTGATCGGTCACGTGATCTCCTCGCCCCGTGGGTCGGTGCCCTGCCGACCCTGCTGTCCGTCCCTGCCGTGCCGGGTTCCCGTCGGTACTCAGCGGCCCCAGCGGAGCGCGGCGGTCTCGACCGGCGCGTCCCACAGCCGCAGCAGTTCCTCGTCCACCTGGCAGAGAGTCACCGAGCAGCCTGCCATGTCGAGCGAAGTCACATAGTTGCCGACGAGCGTACGGGCCACCGCGACGCCCCGCTCGCCCAGCACCCGCTGCACCTCGGCGTTGAATCCGTACAGTTCCAGCAGCGGTGTGCCGCCCATGCCGTTGACCAGAGCGATCACGGGGCCCGACGGCCGCAGATCCTCCAGCACCGCGTTCACGGCGAAGTCCGCGATCTCGTGCGATGTCATCATCGCGCGCCGCTCACGGCCGGGCTCGCCATGGATCCCGATACCCAGCTCCAGCTCGCCCTCGGGCAGGTCGAAGGTCGGGCTGCCCTTGGCGGGCGTGCTGACGGCGGTCAGCGCGACACCGAAGCTCCGCGCGCTCTCGTTCACCCGCCGGCCGATCGCCTCGACCCGCTCCAGCGGCTGCCCCTCCTCGGCCGCGGCCCCCGCCAGCTTCTCGACGAACAACGTCGCACCCGTACCGCGCCGCCCCGCCGTAAACAGACTGTCGGTCACCGCCACATCATCGTTGACCAGCACCTTCGCGATCTGTACGCCCTCGTCCTCGGCCAGCTCGGCGGCCATGTCGAAGTTCAGGACGTCCCCGGTGTAGTTCTTGACGATGAACAGCACCCCGGCCCCACTGTCGACAGCGGCGGCGGCCCGCACCATCTGATCGGGCACGGGAGACGTGAACACCTCACCGGGACAGGCGGCGGAGAGCATCCCGGGCCCGACGAACCCGGCATGCAACGGCTCATGCCCGGACCCACCCCCGGACACGAGCCCCACCTTCCCCGCCACGGGCGCGTCGCTCCGTACCACCACACGGTTGTCCACATCGACGGAGAGCCTGGGATGAGCGGAGGCCATACCCCGCAGGGCATCCGCGACGACCGTCTCGGGCACATTGATGAGCATCTTCATGGTTGTCTCCCCGGTAGGCAGCAGCTGTGTCTCTGGCGATGGTTTCCGCAGGTCATGCCGTCTGTGGCCACGCTCTGATCTTGGCGGTCCCCGGCGGTCCGAAGCGGCTTCCGGCGGTACTGACGCCGACCCCGTACCGACGGTCCTGACGCATGGTCAGCTCCTTGGGTCGCGAGTGGGAACGCTCCGCGGCGGTCCGACGTTCGGATCCAGTATCGATCCAACCTCACCACCCGGCACGGCCTGGGGCACAAGGGCTTGTTACCGACGGCGACGTACATTTATTCGGGTGAGGCGGGTCGCTGTTGATCCACACCATCGGATTCAGGGCGGATAGGCCTTGCCCCAAGGCCGGGTAGTTAGTGTTTTCGCAGGTCACGCAAGGGGAGTTGACGTCCATGTGGTGGCGGCCTAGAGGCCGAGGCTGATTTTGTGGATGAGTCCGGTCTCGGCCCATCGGGAGAGCTGTCTGTACATGGTGTCCAGGGTGACGTCCCCGAAGTGTGCGGCAATGTCGCGGGGGCGCCGGAGACGGGTGGGGTCTTCCTGGAGCAGGGCCAGGATCCGATGCCTGCGTCGCTGGGTGGGAGTGGTGTGGCGGTCGTCCCTGGAACGGGTGGGCAGCACGGGCTGCGGATCGGGGGGTTCGAGGACGGTGATGACGAGACCGGTGACGGTGCGGCTGGCGTCGGGCCGTCCATCGCCTTGTCGCTCGCTGTAGCGGGAGATCGGTGATTTGACCTTGCGAGTGCTCACCCGCTCCCGTCGGGGCGGGAGCAGGTCGTCCAGGATCGTGTGGCGGAGTGCGCGTCTGCGACGCTGGCGCCGCCGATGGTCTTGCCGCGTTTTCGCGCGCTCTCGTGGCCCTCCAGGGTGCGGTCTCGGATGTACTCGCGCTCCATGCCCGACATGGCAGCCAGCACGGTGAACACGATGCCGGACGGGTCGTGCGAGCCCTTCAGCTCCCCGGTGAGCAACTCCAGGCCGACGTCACTCGCCTTCAGCTCCTCGGCGAGCATGGCGAGTTCGATGCCGCGGCCCAGCCGCTTGTGCTCGTGCACGACGAGGGTGACGGCGACACCGGAAGAGCGGATCTCCCCGGCGAGCTGGACGGCGGCCTCCAGCTCGGGGCGCTTAGTGGCACGGGTGGAGATCTTCTCCGAGAAGACCCGGGTGACCCCGGCCTCGGCGAGAGAGTGGAGCTGGGCGTCCAGGACTGCCGCGCGGTCGAGGCACGGGCGTACCCGAGTATGACGTGCCCGACCGGCTCGGCGCCGGCGCGCACAGGCCGGGGCAGCTCGGTCCACATGGACCCCGGCTTACGGACGGCCGGGGTCGGCACGTTCAGCACCCTTGGCCAACTGAGGCACGAGGCGGAAGCGGGCGGTGTGGTACTGGTTGGCTACCTTGCCCTTGCCGGTCCGGCACGGGGAGCGCGCGGGGGCCGCACTGCCGATCAACACCGCCGCCGAGGGCATGGGCCACATTGCCTTCCTGCTGCTGGTCCTGTTCGCCGAAACGGAACGCACCTTCACCGCCGAACGCGCTGCCGGCGCCCGCGCCGTCGCCGAAGCCGCAGGTCGTCGCATCGGCCGCCCCGTCGCCCACCCCGCCGACAAGATCGAGTACGCGCGCCTGCTCAAGGCCCAGGGCGCCGGCTACGGGGAGATCAGCACCAAGACCGGCATCCCGAAAACCTCACTGCACCGCTACCTACAGGGGTAGGCGCACCGGAGGCGCTGAGGTGGTCAAGGCCGGACGGCGCCTCCGCCGGAGGTCGGTGAGTCCCGAAAGCCTGCTCTGGTGGTTGCCGCGGTGCGGGGCCTCGGGGCCAGCGCCGCGCGGAGCGCCGGGGTGAGGATGTGGCGGGTCTCGGACGGGGTGAGGGCGGCGGGGGTGGGGAGAGGGTTGAGGTAGCGGGTGTAGATGAGGCCGCCGAGGATCGTCACCACGGCCGTGGCGCGGGCGGTCGCGTCCCGGCCGCCGAGAAATTCAACAAGTCGGGCCAGCAGCTCGCGTTCCAGGTATTCGCGGATCACCTCGGCGGCCTCGTCGCCTTGGGCGGTGAGCTGGAGGAAGTCGGCGTCCTCCCACAGGTCCGTCACCGCGTCGATCAGGCGGTCGGGGAGGGTGTCCGGGTCGCCGCCGAGGACATCGTCCACCGCCAGCGCATTGGCGCACTGGAACTGCATGACGTCCGCGAACAGGCCCTTCTTCGAGCCGAAGTGGTACGCGATCAGCGCCGGGTCGACTCCGGCGGCCCCGGCCACCGCGCGCAGGGTGGTACGCCGGTAGCCGCGCTCCAGGAACAGCGCACGGGCCGCCGAGACGATCGACTCGCGGGTCGGCGGGTTGCCGCGGGGGCGGCCTCGGGTGCGGGCGGAGGCAGGGGCGGCGTTATTCATCAGCGTTGAGCCTGCGTTTCGTGATCGGCACAGTCAAGGGCGTTCCGGGAACCACACGAAGGGATGACCCGACATCATGCGTATCGCAGTCTTCGGCGCCAACGGACCGACCGGCCGCCATCTCACCGACCAGGCCCTCGCCGCCGGCCACGAGGTCGTCGCCGTGACCCGCCGCCCCGGCTCCCTCCCTGCGCGGCCCCGCCTCGTCGTGGCCGTCGCCGACGCCACCGATCCGGCGGCTGTCGACGCCGCGATCGGCGGGACGGACGCCGTCCTCTCCGCATTGGGTGCGCGCTTCAGCAAGGAGACCATCACCACGTACTCGGCGAGCGCCACGGCCATCACCGGGGCCATGACCCGCCACGGCGTCAAGCGGCTGCTCGCCGTCAGCTCCAGCATCGCCGACCCGAACTGGCGTCCCACCGGCGCGCACTTCTTCAACCAGGTGCTCGACCCGCTCGTGAACCGACGTCTCGGCCGCACCCTCCACGAGGACATGCGCCGCATGGAGGCCGTGATCCGTCAGACGGACCTCGAGTGGACCCTCGTCCGGCCCTCGGGCCTCTTCGAGCACCCCGTCGTCACGGACTACCACACCGCCGAAACCAGCGCCGACGGCGTCTTCACCGCCCGTGCCGACCTCGCCGCGAGCATGCTGCGCGAGCTGGAGGAGCGGCGGTACGTCCGTACGGCCATGGGCGTCATCACCACGGCCGTGCAGCCGAACATCGCCAAGCTGATCTGGAACGAAGGGGTGAAGAAGAAGTGAGCCGGGCGACCGTCGAACTCCCTGCCGCCACAAAGGCGTTCCTCACTCGCCCCCACACCGCCACCCTCACCACCCTCCGCTCCGACGGCACCCCGCACGTCACCCCCGTCCGCTTCACCTTCGACGTGGCCACCGGCCTGGTCTGGGTGGCCACTCGGGCGGGAGCCCACAAGGCCCGGAACGTGGCGGCGGGCGGCTCGGCGGCCCGTGTCGCGCTCTGCCAGGCGGACGGCTTCCGCTGGGTCACCCTCGAAGGCGGGGCCGCCGTCACCGGCGACCCCGCGCGCCTGGCCGAGGCGGTCCGCCGCTACACCGTCCGCTACCGCACGGCTCCGCCCGCCCCGCTGGACCTGGTCGTCGTCGAGATCGCCGTCGACCGCGTCCTGAGCCTCAACCTCTGAATCCCCCTAATGAAAGCGAAGTGACACCGCGATGCCCGCCCTCCCCGTCCTCGAGTCCACCCTCCACTACCGCGAGTCAGGCGACCCCGACGGGCTGCCCTTCGTCTTCCTCCACGGCAATCCCACCTCCTCCCACCTGTGGCGGAACGTCCTTCCGGGTGTGGCCGCGCCCGGCCGCCGCCTTCTGGCCCCCGACCTCATCGGCATGGGCGACTCCGGCAAGCCCGACCTCGCCTACTCCTTCGACGACCACGCCCGCTACCTCGACGCCTGGTTCGACGCCCTCGGCCTTGCCGAGGCCGTCCTCGTCGGCCACGACTGGGGCGGCGCGCTCGCCTTCGACCGCGCCGCCCGCCTGCCGGGCACCGTCCGCGGCCTCTCCTTCACCGAGACGATCGTCAAGCCGCTGGTCGGCGACGAATTTCCGGCGGCCGGGCGGGAGTTGTTCACCCTCCTGCGCACCGCCGGGGTAGGCGAGGAGATGATCCTGGAGAAGTCGCTGTTCATCGAGGGTCTCCCGGACACGCTCGCCACCCCGCTCGACCCTGCCGATCTGGAGGTCTACCGTCGGCCCTTCCCGACCCCGCACAGCCGCCGCCCGGTACTGGCGTGGACGCGCATGATGCCGCTGGACGCCGAGCCCGCCGACGTCGTGGCCCGCGTCGAGCGCTACGACGCCTGGCTGGCCGCCAGCCCCGACGTCCCCAAGCTGCTCGTCGCGTTCGAGCCGGGCCCGGGCGCGATGACCGACCAAGGGGCCGTGGCCTGGTGCGAGGAGAACATCGCGGGCCTGGAAGTCTCCCGCCACGGCCTCGCCGGCCACCACTCCCCGGAGGACCGCCCCGAGGAACTGGCCACGGCGATCAACGCCTGGGCCGACCGCCATGGGCTGGCGCGCCAGTAGGTGTCCTCAATCACGGCGGTGCCGGTCGTTCCGGGGCCGGCTGAGCTGCCGCCGACGGGTGTACGCGCCGCGATCGCCGTTACCGTCGAACGCCTCAGCGAACGGAAACCCTCGGATGCCGCCTCCCGGCCAGCTCCTGGAAGCCCTGCACCCAGGACGGCAACGACACCATGAGTGTGCTGTTCCCGGCGGGAGTGGTGGCCGAGCTGGAGCACTGGACCGGCGCCGACTACCCGACACCCCGATCGCGAAGGTCCATTCCTCGTCGTCACCGAGATACTCGATATCGCGGCAAGCGCATCGTGTACCTGCGCAACGGCACCGGAACGGTGGGCGCAGCCTTACCCTCTGCCGCGCGCCGTGGCCATGAGCCATGACGTCCAACGGGTCCTGCGGCAGCTCGGCATGGGAGCCGAACTCGACGGGATGCTCGACCCCTGGGGCCTGGACGGGCAGCGGTTCAGCTTCGCGGACGGGTCTGGTCGGACACTGGGCGGGTCGGAGTATCCGCTGGAGTCGGAGTCCGGCCACGCGCAGATGTCCGGGTTCTCGCAGCCCGACCTGGATCCTGCTGGAGCGGCGGGTGCAGGCCGATCCCCGGATCGACCAGTACCTACACAGCGGTCGAGTCGTCGCGGGGCTCCGGGCGGCCAAGTTCTTTGAGCCATCCAATGTCGACAAGCTCACAGCCATACCCGGAACCCCTGGGCGCGACGATCTTACGAATGACCGCCTCAGGCCCACGCTCGGAAGGTAGGACAAGCTGAGGGCTCCGGCCCGCGCCCTGGCGGGATCTCCCTATCGCTTGGGCAGCAGTGACTTGGGGATGTACGCGGCGACGACCTTGTTGCCGTCCACGGCCTCGGCGATGATGAAGTCCACGGCAACGCTGCACAGCGCGTACGCGTCGGCGGCGCTGAGCGCGCCCTTGGTGGCATCGCGGAGGAAGCCGATGGCTTGGGTGGCGGCTATCTGCAGTGCGATGTCGAGGTCCGCGTCGATGCCCATCGACACCATGTGGTCGGGCAGTTCGGCTCGTGGGTACTCCAGGCCGGCGCCCTTGCGCACGATGAACTGAGCGGTCAGCGACATGGAGTGTTCGATCGCGGTCTGGTCGATCTCACCGTGGCCCTGCGCGCCGTGGCTGTCACCGGTGTAGAACTGTGCTCCGGGCTGGAACACCGGCAGGAACAGTGTCGAGCCGGCGGTGAGGTCACGCACGTCGAGGTTGCCGCCCCACCGGTTGGGCGGGTTGGCCGAGACAAAGCCCGCCTCGGTGGGCGGCGCAACGCCGGTGATTCCCATGAACGGTTTGAACGGCACCCGAATACCGGGCGCGAACTGATAGTACTTGTTGTGCTTGTCGAGCGTGAGCAGCCGGGTCGACCGTTCGCTGAGCAGGTTCGGCAGGACACCGCTTCCGGGGCCGGTGCTGTTGATTCCGTACGGCACACGCGGTGAGACATCCAGGATGCGGATCTCAAGGACGTCCCCCGGTTCGGCCTCCTTGATGTAGAGCGGGCCGGTGAGGACGTGGCCGCTGGACCCTGGGGTACGGGGAATCGTGTGGATCTCTTCCAGCTCGGGAAGTACCCGGTCGCCGGGGACGCCGAGCGCCTCGAAGTACGCCACGGGGCCCCGCGCGTCCGAGACGCCGGACTGATTGACAGCGTCGATCTTCACCACGGTCCCGGACTTCACGGTCAGGACCGACGGACGGCTGGTGGGAAACCATCCCCACAGCGCCGTCTCCTTGCTCGTCCTGAGCAGCACGTCGTAGCGCTGCTTGCCAAACCCGGCTCGCGCGGCCTCCGCCGCGAAAGCGGTGCCGGCGGACAGCGCCGCGCCGAGGGTGAGACCGGCGCCGCTCGCACCTGCCGCGCGCAGCAGGTTGCGCCGCCTGAACATGGACCGGGCCAGTGCCGTGGACTTCGCACGGCCGAGTGATCTGGGGGAGTTCACGCAAGGACCTCCGAAGAAAGGGGCGGGTGCTGGGATTACCCGTTGGAGCAGGAAAGATTCCGGGCGCGCAAGAGCCGCTCGGCCGGTGAGAACCGTGCGGCGCTATGGTGCCGGGTTGGTTACCGCACGCGGCCGACGTAGCTTGGTGGCCTGGTAGTCGGGTGATCCACGCCTCGCGCAGCATCAAAGCGGCGGCGTCCAGGTCGCCCAGGGTACGCATGCGCTGCTTGGTGGCCAGGTTCGCGGAGGTGTGGGCCAGGCCGGACATCAGCATGCCGAAGACCTCGATCGCCTCGGCCACGGCGCGGGTGCGTATCGCCGCGGCGAACGCCACTACGGTGGCCGTCCTGCGCGGTGCACCAGGTTCAACACCCGACGGCACTACCCACGTTGGTGATGGCCCGGAGGAGCGGCGTGGGTGAAACTGATCAGGCTCCAGACGTGTGAGACGTCGGCAGCCACGGGAGTGACTGTCTCGGTTCGATACCCGAAAGCAGCAGTCCACCGGAGGACTTCACTTGACAGTCGGAAGCTCGTTCTTCGAGGAGACATGCCAGGAGGCGTACAGGCCGGGTCTGAATCCAGCCGGAGAGGTACCGGAGGACGCCGACGCGTCACGGCCCGCGGTGGTCCCTCGTGCGGAGACTGGTGCGTTCCCGGGCGAGGTGGTCGATACCAGGCACGGCTTGGTGCGCCACCGGATCGTCGGGCGAGGCGTTCAAGGATTTCGTGGACTTCGTATGTCCGGCGACCCGACCCGAGTCGGCCTTGCCGCGTGGCACCTGAACATGCGGCTTTCCCAGCAGGGCCTGCCTGTGAAGACCATGGGGAAGAAGGGCTGGGGACGCCATGCGGCAGCTTGAGGCAGCACTGATCGGCGCGGGACTGATAGCTCGTCTGCACCTGGATGCCTGGGTCCGTGCCGGGGCGTCCGTTCGCGTCTACTCCGACGACGGCCGCGCCGAAGCCCTGGCACGCGAATTCGGTGCCAGGGCTGTCGGCTCCCTGGCCGACGCGCTGGACGGGGCGGACGTCGTGGACATCTGCACCCCGACCGGCAGTCACCACGAAATAGCCCTCGCCGCCATCGCCGCGGGTGTGGGGGTGGTGTGCGAGAAGCCGCTGTCGGCCGACATCGCTGAGGCTGAGGAGATCGTCGCCGCGGCGGAGCGGGCCGGCGTGCGGCTCCATCCGGCCCACGACGTCCGTTTCTCCCCGCCGTTCGCCCGGCTCCACCATCTGGTGGCGGCAGGCCGCTTGGGTCGGAGCGCGGTCGCCCTGTTCACCGTGACCGGTTACCACCCGCGGCCGTGGACCGGCCACGTGTCCGCGGAGGCGGGCGGGATCCTGACGGATCAGATGCTGCACGGTGCCGACATCGCCTACTGGATCTTCGGGGATGTCGTGCGGGCACATGCCTACTACCAGGGCGACATCGCCACACCGGCCCCAGCGGGGGCCGTCGGGGTCGGAACCGCCGTTCTCACCCATGCCAGTGGTGCGCTCACCCGGATCGTGAGTCGCTGGACGGCGGAGCAGTCCCCACCCGTGCGCGTGACATTCCACGTGTCGGGTACCGGCGGGACGGTGCAGTACGACTCCGAGAGGCCCCAAGAGGTCCAGGTGACCGGTGAGGCGGCCGGGACCTTCCAGTACTTCGGGGAATCGCCGTTCGTCGCCGAAATGCGCGAGTTCGCCCAGGCGTTCATGGGCGGTCCCGAGCCGCGTCTGGGGCCCCGGGACGCGCTGGCCGCTGTCCGTATCACCCAGGCCGCGGCGGAGTCCGCATGGACGGGGCGCGCAGTGGAGCTGCCCGTGAAGGGGATCGCATGAAGGTCGCCGTGTTGTCGTTCGCCCATGCCTCTGCCGCGACCTACGTCCGGCTGTTGCGCGCCATGCCGGGCGTTGACGTGGTCACCGCGGATCCGGACGGTCCGCCGGGTGATCCGGCTCGGGGACAATCCATGGCCGAGCGGCTCGGCGCACCGTATGGGGGCGGCTGGGACGAGGTGTTCGCGCTACGCCCCGATGCCGTGGTGGTCACGAGTGAGATCGCCCGCCGTCGGGAACTGGTCGAGCGGGCGGCCGACGTCGGGGCACAGGTGCTGTGTGAGCACCCCCTCGCTCCCAAGGAAACCTCCGCGCAGGCCATGGTGGATGCCTGCGCGGATGCGGGGGTGCGGCTGACTCTCGCGTCCCCGGCCTGCTTCAGTCCGGCGTTCTCCGCCGTGCGCCGAGCGATCGCCGACGGTGATGTCGTGGGCGAACTGATGACCATTCACGGGACCTACCACACCCCTGGTCGGTCGGCGACTCAGGAACCCGCGGACGGCGGAGCGCTGGCCGCCAATGCGGCATTCCTGCTCGACATGGTGGACGCCGTCCTCGGCGGGGAGCCGGCGGAGCAGGTATACGCGCAGGCGAACAGCATCCTCGGCGGAGAGCCGGGCGTCGAGAGCGCGGCACTCGTCAGTGTGCGTTATTCGAGCGGGACGGTCGCGGCCGTCGACTGCAGTTGGAGTCTGTCCGCGAACCGGCCGGAGGAAGGCGGACCGACCATGACCTTCGTCGGTGACCGGGGGAGTGTGGAGTTGAACGCCACCCCACGGCTGCTCAGTGGATTCGACGGCGCCACGGCCGGTGAATGGTGGGAAACAGGCGGACCTGACGTGAATTCGGTCATGCTCAGCGAATTCATCGCCGCAGTCGGTAAGGGGCACGGAGCCGGCCCGGACGGTGCAGCAGGGGTGCGTACGCTGCGGATCATCCAGGCGGCCTACGAATCGGTGCACACCGGCCGTCCCGTTGATCTGGCCGTGCCTCAGACATCGGGACGGGCTTGACCGGAATCGGGGATCCTCGCAGGCCGTCAGTGGCGCCCGCGCCGTCGGACTTCTCCGACCTGTCGTCAGGACGAAGGCCTGTTCGCACGCTCCGCGGTGGTGTGCGGTTCGTTCCGCGGCGACGTAGGCCCGGATGTGTGACCTCAGGCCGGACGAGCCATGACCACGCGACATCCCTCTGCCCGGTAGAGGCGGGTCACGGATGGGCGGTGGTGGCGCGCTGTCCGTCACGGTGCCCCACCCGATGGGCAGGTCGGCCGCAGCGTGTGTCCTGACCGGACAGTGTGGCGTCGGTGGTCCAGTGTTGCGGATGCGCCTACCAGGTTGAGGGATGTCGCGTGGTCGTGGGTCGTCTAGTGTGACTCCAAGAGATTGAAGACCACATGCGCGCAGTGCGCATTTCATGTCTCCGCGATTCGACTGCTCGGTCCCCAGTCCCATGTCCGCGTTCTTGAACGACACGGTTGTGATGCAACAAATGTTGGAGTTCATTTCGAGTGGGGGGCGTTCCATGGACGAGGCAATTTCCTTCGAGGTGCCATGGGCACGGACTCATCAATTCGATCCTCCTTCCGTGTTCGATTCCCTGCGCGACGAGCGTCCCCTCGCGAGAATGGTCTATCCCGACGGGCACCTCGGCTGGATCGCCACCAGCCACGAGCTGGTACGCAAGGTGCTTGGCGATCCGAGGTTCAGCCACAGCCTGGAAATCGGTCACTTCCCCGTGACGCACCAAGGACAGCTGGTGCCGAACCACCCGAAGATCCCGGGGATGTTCATTCACATGGACCCGCCCGATCACACCCGGTACCGGCGACTGCTGACGGGTGAGTTCACCGTCCGTCGAACGAGCCGGCTGAAATCGCGCGTCGAGGCATTCGCCGCCGAGCAGATCAACGTCATGCGCGAGTGCGGGGCGCCCGCCGACCTGGTGACGAACTTCGCCAAACCGCTGGTCCTGAGGTCGCTGTGCGAGCTGCTCGGCCTGCCCTACAGCGAACGTGCGGAGTTCGAACACGCACCGACGCTCCAGCACGACCCGGACTCGAAGCCGGAGGAGTTCGCAGCCGCTTTCGAACGGGCGAGCTCCTTCTTCACCGAGGTCATCGGGAGAAAGCGAAAGCAGTCCGAGGACGACCTGCTCAGCCGCCTGATCGCCGAGGGGCAGTTGACCACCGAAGAGCTGTGCAACATTGTCGTTCTTCTGCTGTTCGCCGGCTACGAGACCACGGAGAGCGCGCTGTCCGTGGGCGTTTTCGCTCTGCTGCACCACGCGGATCAGCTGGCCTCGGTCCGCGCGGACCCGGCGGCACTCGACACCGCGATCGAGGAGCTGCTCCGCTACATCACCGTCAACCAGTACCAGACGTACCGTACTGCGTTGGAGGACATCGAACTGAACGGTGAAACGGTCAAGAAGGGGGACACCGTCACGGTGTCACTGCCCGCGGCCAACCGCGACCCGGCCAAATTCGAATGCCCGGAGAAGCTGGACGTCGGTCGAGACGCCGCGGGTCACGTGGCGTTCGGCTTCGGTATCCACCAGTGCCTTGGCCAAAACCTGGCGCGTGTCGAATTGCGTGCCGGTCTGTCGGCTCTCCTCCAGGCGTTTCCCGGCCTCCGGTTGGCGGCCACGATCGATGAGGTACCGCTGCGGCTCAAAGGGTCTGTCTTCGCGGTGGAGAACCTGCCCGTCTCCTGGTGAGCTTTCCTCTCTGGTGAAAGGATTTGCGGCCCAGTGCGCACCGACCTCATCAAGCCACTTCCCGACGCACTTCTGGAGAACGCGATCCGCTTTCCCGACAAGGTGGCTTTTGAGGATGACCGGCGGGCGGTCACCTACGCTGACCTGGAGGCGCGGACGCGCAGGCTGGCCGGACATCTGGCGAGCCTTGGCGTTCAGCACGGGGACCGGGTGGCCATCTGTCTCGGCAATACCGTGTCCACGGTCGAGAGTTACCTGGCGGTCGTTCGCGCGGGCGGCATCGGCGTGCCGGTCAACCCCGCTTCGGCGCCTGCCGAGCTGGAGTATCTGCTGGCCGACAGCGGCGCTTCGGTAGTCATCACCGATTCCGCGCAGGCGGAGAGGTTCCGGCGCTTGCCGGCCGTGTCGCCTGACATCACGCTGCTGCTGACAGGCGACGTCCGGGAGCGGAAGCGAGCCCACTCGTACGACGAACTCGCCGTCAGCGAGCCGGCCGTGCCCGCCAGGGACGACCTCGGCCTTGATGACGTGGCCTGGATCTTCTACACGTCAGGGACGACAGGACGCCCCAAGGGCGTCCAGTCGACGCAGCGCAACTGCCTCTGGTCCGTCGCCTCCTGCTACGTGCCGATTCCGGACTTGACCGACCAGGACCGGGTGCTCTGGCCGCTCCCGCTGTTCCACAGCCTCTCGCATATCGCATGCGTCCTTTCCGTCACCGTGGTCGGGGCCACCGCTCGGATCATGGACGGGAGTTCCGCCGAGGACGTGATCAGGCTGCTGGGCGAGGACAATTCGACGTTCCTGGCGGGTGTTCCCACCACCTACCACCATCTGGTGGTGGCCGCACAGCAGGACGGCTTCTCGGCACCCGGCCTGCGGATCGGTCTGGTTGGCGGAGCGGTCACCGGATCCGGGCTGCGCCGAGACTTCGAGGAGACCTTCGGGGTCCCTTTGGTCGATGCCTACGGCAGCACCGAGACAAGCGGGGCCATCACCATGAACCGGCCGGACGGCGCTCGGGTCGACGGGTCCTGCGGCCTGCCCGTGCCGGGCGTCGGGGTGCGCGTCGTCGACCCCGACACCGGACTCGACGTATCCGTCGGCCAGGAAGGAGAAGTGTGGGTCAGCGGGCCGAACGTCATGGTCGGCTACCACAACAGCCCGCGGTCGACCGCCGCGGCGATGCGGGACGGCTGGTACCGGACCGGAGACCTGGCTCGGCGTGACGACGCCGGTTACCTCAGCATCTGCGGCCGGATCAAGGAACTCGTCATCCGAGGTGGCGAGAACATCCACCCCGCGGAAGTCGAGGCGGTACTGCGCACCGTCCCGGGCGTCGCCGACGCGGCGGTAGCCGGCGCGGCACACGACACGCTCGGCGAGGTGCCCTTCGCGTACGTGATCCCCGGACCCACCGGGTTTGACGCCACGGCTCTGATCACTCGGTGTCGCGAACACCTTTCCGCTTACAAGGTGCCCG
The DNA here is from genome assembly GCF_044766385.1 of Streptomyces sp. NPDC102274. NCBI lineage: Bacteria > Bacillati > Actinomycetota > Actinomycetes > Kitasatosporales > Streptomycetaceae > Streptomyces > Streptomyces sp. NPDC102274. The sequence goes on from NZ_JBIWLW010000010.1 coordinate 275,971, forward strand.
AACAGGTCCACGAGGTCGCCGACATCCCCCGCACCGCGTCAGGCAAGATCAAGCGGCGCCTGCTGGCTGATCAGCCGAGCTGGCTGCGGTACGCGGCGAGCGGACACCACGACGCGTTGATGAGCGTCGACTGGATTCCCGTGGCAGCACCGCCCGACCCCGGTCCTTCGGACCGGGGTTGGGCGGTGGCAGGTCCTGGGACGGCCGGAATCGTCACCGCCCTGAAAGCAACCGGCACCGAGGTACGGCACTACGGGGACCTGGCGGCGGTAGGCACCGCGGTGGCCGACGGCAGAGCGGTTCCCGACGTGACGGTCCTCCTCCGGCCCGCCGGGCCCGAGGCCGCGCGGGATCCGATCACCGACGGCCGCGGCAACGCCAGGCTCCTGGCGGAGCACGTCCAGGCCTGGCTGGCCCGACCGGAACTGGCGGCTTCCCGGTTGGTGGTCCTCACCCGCGGCGCGGTCGCGGCCACCGGGGGCGACGGCGCCCAGAATCTGACCGAGGCACCGATCTGGGCCGTCGCCCGGTCCTTCCAGGAGCTCCGTCCGGCGTCGCTCACCGTCGTTGATCTCGACGCAGACACAGACCCGCCCCTCGACACCCTGCTGGCCGCGATCGCCTCCCAGGAGCCGCAGATCGCGGTGCGGTCGGGCGCTCTGCTCGCTCCCAGGCTGATCCGCCTGCCTGTTGTCGACCGGCCACGGGCACGATCCTGGCCGGGAGCCGCCGACGTGGTGGTGGTCACAGGAGCAGACACGGAGCACGGCGCCGCGGTGGCGCGCCGGCTGGCCGCAGTCCACAAGGCGGACCGTCTGCTCCTCGTCGGTTCTCCCGGCAGCGCGAGCACATCCGGCGGCGATGCGCCTGTCGCCGGGACGAGCATCATGCGGGTGGACGCGGACGGACGGAATCCGCAGCCGCTCCGGGCCGCGCTGGCTGACCTGCGGCAACCGGTAACCGCGGTGGTCCATGCGGCCGACGATCCCGAACTCGCCGTGTGCCTGGACGAGATGACGGACGACCACGCGATCTCGACCTTCGTCGTGGTGTCCGATGCCGCCGGGTTGCTGGGTTCGCCCGACAACCCGGGCACGGTCGTCAACGGGATCCTGTCCGATGCGGTGGTACGCAACCGCCGGCTACGGAACCTGCCCGGTTCCTTCGTCGCATGGGGCGGCTTGCCCGGCGACCCCGGCCCGGCGCACGACGACACCGGTCGACTGCACAACCAACTGCTCTCAGCGCTCGACATCGCCGTTACGACGAACCGGCCGTCGCTGCTGGCACTGACGTCAGGCACATCGGTCCACGGGGGCCACGTCCCCGCGATCCTTCGTGCCTTGGTCACGACGCCGCCCCGGCAGACCCGGCCCGACGCGGCCGTCACGGCGGCCCTGCGTGACCGACTGGCCGATGTGGACGAGCGTGCGCAACTGGCACTGCTCGAAGACCTGGTCCGGACCCGGGCTGCCGTTGTGCTGCACCAGCCGGACCTCGAACTGGTCCCGGCCGACCGTGCTTTTCGTGACCTGGGCTTGACCTCGATGGCCATCGTCGAACTGCGCGACCGGCTGACGGAGGGCACCGGGCTGCGGTTGCCCACCACCGCCGTCTTCGACCACCCCACCCCGGCAGCGCTGGCGGCCTGCCTACGGGCCGAGATCCTCGACATCTCCCAACCGGTCACCGAACCGGTCATGGCGGCCGATCCCGATGAGCCGATCGCGATCGTGGGCATGGCGTGCCGGCTGCCGGGTGGTGTGTCTTCGCCTGAAGACCTGTGGAGGCTGGTGGCCGACGGGGTCGACGCCGTCTCCGATTTCCCCGACGACCGAGGCTGGGATCTGGAGAGTCTGTTCGACCCGGATCCGGATCGTGCCGGCACGTCGTACGCTCGTCAGGGCGGTTTCCTTCACGAGGCAGGGCTTTTCGACCCCGGGTTCTTCGGGATTTCGCCGCGTGAGGCGTTGGCCATGGATCCGCAGCAGCGGTTGCTGCTGGAAACCTCGTGGGAGGCGCTGGAAGGCGCAGGCATTGACCCGATCTCGCTCAAGGGCGCCGATGTCGGCGTGTTCTCCGGGCTGTTCGGCCAAGGCTACGGGGTCGGTGTGGCCGGGGCGGAGTTGGAGGGTTACGCGAGCACGGGGTTGGCGTCCAGTGTGGCGTCGGGTCGCGTGTCCTATGTCCTGGGTTTCGAGGGCCCGGCGGTCACCGTGGACACGGCGTGTTCGTCCTCCCTGGTGGCGATGCACCTGGCCGCGCAGGCGCTGCGGCAGGGCGAGTGCTCGATGGCGCTCGCCGGTGGTGCGACGGTGATGGGGACGCCCGGCTCCTTCGTGGAGTTCTCCCGTCAGCGGGCGCTGGCTCCTGACGGGCGATGCAAGGTGTTCTCCTCGACGGCCGACGGCACGGGTTGGTCCGAGGGCGTGGGCGTGGTGGTGCTGGAGCGCCTGTCGGTGGCGCGGGAGCACGGGCATCGGGTCCTGGCTGTGCTGCGTGGAAGCGCGGTGAACCAGGATGGCGCTTCCAACGGGTTGACGGCGCCGAACGGGCTGTCGCAGCGGCGGGTGATCCGCAGGGCACTGGCCGCCGCCGGACTGGCACCGTCCGATGTGGACGTGGTCGAGGCTCACGGAACCGGGACGACCCTGGGTGATCCGATCGAGGCGCAGGCGCTGCTGGCCACCTATGGGCAGGGCCGGGATCCGGAACGTCCCTTGTGGCTCGGTTCCCTGAAGTCGAACATCGGTCACGCGCAGGCGGCCGCGGGCGTGGCAGGCGTGATCAAGATGGTGCTCGCGTTGCGGCACGGGGTCATGCCGCCCACCTTGCATGTGGAGACACCCACCCCTGAGGTCGATTGGTCCGCCGGCGCGGTCGAGTTGTTGACCGAGGCCCGTGATTGGCCGCGCGACGGCCATGTGCGTCGGGCCGGCGTGTCCTCGTTCGGCGTCAGTGGGACGAATGCCCATCTGATCCTGGAGGAGGCGCCCGAGGCGCCGGTGTCGGCTGTCGAGGGGATGCGGCAGCCCTCGGGTGCGGTGCCGTTGGTGGTGTCGGCGCGCGGTGCTGGTTCGCTCTCGGGCCAGGCCGGGCGCCTGGCGGCGTTCATCGACCGTGCCGACGGGGTGTCGCTGACCGCGGTGGCTGGGGCCCTGGTGTCCGACCGTGCGGTGCTGGACCAGCGCGCGGTGGTGGTGGCGGGTTCGAGGGACGGGGCGCTGACCGGACTCCAGGCGTTGGCGCGCGGTGAGACCGCGGCCGGTGTGGTGACCGGATCGGGCGTACCGGGCAAAGTGGTGTGGGTGTTCCCGGGGCAGGGGACGCAGTGGGTCGGTATGGGCCGGGAGTTGCTGGACTCCTCTTCCGTGTTCGCCGAGCGGACCCGCCAGTGCGCTGCCGCGTTGGAGCCGTGGGTGGACTGGTCGTTGATCGATGTGCTGCGAGGCGAGGCCGAGCCCGAGCTGATGGATCGGGTCGACGTGCTGCAGCCGGCCAGTTTCGCCATGATGGTCGGTTTGGCCGCGGTGTGGGAGTCGGTGGGCGTTCGGCCGGATGCCGTGCTGGGCCATTCCCAGGGCGAGATCGCCGCGGCCTGTGTGTCGGGTGCCTTGTCGTTGGAGGACGCGGCGCGGGTGGTCGCGCTGCGCAGCCAGGCCATCGCGACGGAGTTGTCCGGTCGAGGTGGGATGGCGTCGGTCGCTCTGAGCGAGAGCGAGGTGGTCGCGGGTTTGGCGCCGTGGGCGGACCAGGTGGAAGTGGCCGCGGTCAACGGGCCCTCCTCCGTGGTGATCGCCGGCGGAGCCCAGGCACTGGACGAAGCGTTGGAAGCCTTCTCCGGTCATGGCAGCCGAGTACGGCGAGTGGCGGTGGACTACGCCTCCCACACTCGGCATGTGGAGCGGATCCGCGACACGCTCGCTGAGGCGCTGGCCGGGATCAGCGCACAAGCGCCGATGGTGCCGTTCTACTCGACCGTGACCGGCGGCCGGCTCCAGGACGCCGGGATGCTGGACGGCGGGTATTGGTATCGCAACCTGCGTCAACAGGTTCGTTTCGGCCCGGCGGTGGTGGACCTGCTCAAGCAGGGACACACGGTGTTCGTCGAAGTCAGCGCTCACCCGGTGCTGGTCCAGCCGATCAGCGAGACCGTCCATGAGAGCCACGCCGATGTGGTGGTCACCGGGTCACTGCGGCGTGACGACGGTGGTACGCGGCGCCTGATGGCCTCGATGGCCGAGCTGTTCGTGCGTGGTGTCGCGCTGGACTGGTCCCGGATCCTGCCCGGCGGGGCGGCGTCCGAGTGCGTGGACCTGCCGACCTATGCCTTCGATCACCAGCATTACTGGCTCCGGACGGCACGGACGGCGACGGATGCCGCGTCGTTGGGACAGGCGGCGGCCGATCATCCGTTGCTCGGCGCGGTCGTCAGCGTGCCGAACTCGGACGGCCTGATGGCTACGTCGAGATGGTCGCTCCGGTCGCACCCCTGGCTCGTGGACCACCTGGTGTCCGACCTCGTCGTAGTACCGAACGCCGCCCTGGTCGACTTGTCCATCCGGCTCGGTGACCTGGCCGCCACTCCTGCCCTCGAAGAACTGACCGTCGATACACCCGTAGTGCTGGCGCCGCGAGGCGGCCGCAGCATCCATGTCATCGTCGGCGGGCCCGACGAGACCCGACGGCGGTCCGTGGAGATCCATTCCCGCGCCGCGGACGCCCCGCTCGACGCGCAGTGGACACGGCACGCACACGGCACCCTCGCTCCCGCCGCGACCATGGCGATATCCCCGAACACCGGGCCCGCCACCGAGGTCACCCTGGACGAGGCGGCTCGGCGCGACGCGGACCGTTACGGCCTGCACCCGGCTCTGCTGGAAGCCGCCGCCCGTACGGTCGTCCCCGACGGCACGCTCCCGTCCGTGTGGACCGGGGTCTCCCTGCTGGCATCCGGCGCCGCCGCACTGCGTGTGCGACCGGGCGCGACGTCGGCACAGGGAACCGGTCTGCGGCTGACCGACTCCACCGGGCGGCCCGTCATGACCGTCGAGTCGGTCCGCGGAACACCGTTCTCCCCCCAACAGGCCGAGATCACCGGCGCTCTGCCGCACGACGCCCTGTTCCGCGTCGACTGGACAGCACTCCCGCTTCCGGCAGTGGACCGCGCCCTCGACATCGTGCCCGTCGCGACCGGCGAGGATGTCGCCGCTTCGGCCGGGTCGGCTCCGGACGTCCTGCTGTACGAGGCCCTGCGCGCGGCTGCCGACCCCCGCGCATCGGTCGGCGCGGCGCTGGCCGTACTCCAGGCATGGCTGGCGGAACCAGCCCTGGCGGAAAGCCGGTTGGCAGTGATCACCGGCGACTGCGGCGAACTCGACGCGGCCGCGGTGTGGGGCCTGGTGCGCTCGGCGCAATCGGAGCATCCGGGCCGGATCCTGCTGGCGGACCTCGATGACGACTCTCGGTCCGCTCTGCCGGCCGTGGTGCTGAGCGGTGAACCGCAGGTGAGGGTGCGAAGCGGCGTCGCGGAGGTGCCCCGGCTGACACGCGTGCCCGCCACGCGGGGCGGGGCACTTCCCGAAGCCGGGCAGCACCCGCGCCCGCTCGACACCGAGGGCACCGTACTGATCACCGGCGGCACCGGAACACTCGGTGCGATCACGGCACGGCACCTGATCAGCACGTACGGCATCCGGCACCTGGTCCTGGCCAGCCGCCGCGGCGGTGCCCCGGAACTCCACGACGAGCTGACAGCCATGGGCGCGTCCGTCACCATCGCCGCCTGCGACACGGCGGACCGGGCCCAACTCGAGGCTCTCCTGCGGGCGGTGCCGGCCGAGCACCCGCTCACCGCCGTGGTGCACACCGCCGGAGTCCTGGACGACGGAGTGATCACCGAGCTGACCCCGGACCGTGTCGACACCGTGCTGCGGCCGAAGGTGGACACGGCGCTCCACCTCCACGAGCTCACCCGTGACCTGGATCTTGCCGCCTTCGTGGTGTTCTCCTCCGCGGCGGGCGTACTGGGCAACCCGGGGCAGGCCAACTACGCCGCGGCCAACGCCTGTCTGGACGCGTTGGCACAACAGCGGCAACGCCGCGGTCTGCCTGCTGTGTCCCTTGCCTGGGGTTACTGGGCGGCGGTCAGCGCCATGACCGAGCACCTGGGCGCCGCGGACCTGCTGCGCAACAAGCGCATCGGCATGATCGGTCTGTCCGACGGCGAGGGAATGGCCCTCCTGGACGCCGCCATGGGTACGGCCGGCGCGCTGGTGGCGGCGAAGTTCGATCTGTCCGCGTTGCGCGCGGCGGCAGCCGAAGGTTCGCTCCCGCCGCTGCTGCGCGGCCTGGCCCCGGCACCGCGACCGGTGGCCCGGGCCGCTGCCGCGCCCGGGCCCGCGTCGCTGACGGAGCGCATCGCCGGTCTGGGCGACACCGAGCAGACCGAGGCCATGGTCGATCTGGTCCGGCGGGCTGCCGCCGAGGTGCTCGGGCACACCGGTCCGGATGCCGTCGACGCCGGCCGGACCTTCAAGGACGCCGGTTTCGACTCGCTGACCGCGGTCGAACTGCGCAACCGATTGGCCGCCGTGACCGGGCTCACCCTCTCCCCGGCGATGATCTTCGACTATCCGAAGCCCGCGGCACTCGCCGAGCATCTGCGCGGCAGGCTCTTCGGCGGCACGTCGCACCGTCCTGCCGAGCCCGCCGCCCTCACCGCGACGACCGACGAGCCGATCGCGATCGTGGCGATGGCATGCCGCTTCCCCGCGGGCGTGCACAGTCCGGAGGACCTCTGGCGGGTGGTGGCCGACGGGGTCGACGCGGTCACCGAGTTCCCCGACGACCGCGGCTGGGACACCGACCGGCTCTTCGACGCGGATCCCGACCACGCCGGCACCACCTACGTACGCCATGGCGCCTTCCTCGATGACGCCGCCGGGTTCGACGCCGCCTTCTTCGGTATCTCGCCGAACGAGGCGCTGGCGATGGATCCGCAGCAGCGACTGCTGCTGGAGACGTCATGGGAGGCGTTCGAACGGGCCTCGATCGACCCGACCACGCTGGCCGGACAGGACATCGGCGTCTTCGTGGGTGTCAACAGCCACGACTACAGCGTGCGGATGCACCACGCGTCCGGCGTTGAGGGATTCCGCCTCACCGGCGGTTCGGGCAGCGTCACCTCCGGTCGTATCGCCTACAACTTCGGCTTCGAGGGACCCGCCATCACGGTCGACACGGCCTGCTCCTCCTCGCTGGTGGCGCTGCACATGGCGGCGCAGGCGCTGAACCGGGGTGAGTGCTCCATGGCGCTGGCCGGCGGCGTGATGGTGATGGGCACCGTGGAGACCTTCGTCGAGTTCTCCCGGCAGCGCGGACTGGCTCCCGACGGCCGCTGCAAGGCGTTCGCGGACGGCGCGGACGGCACCGGCTGGTCCGAGGGCGCGGGACTGCTGCTGGTGGAGCGGCTGTCCGACGCCCGCCGCCGCGGCCACCACGTAGTGGCCGTGGTCCGCGGATCGGCGGTGAACCAGGACGGCGCGTCGAACGGCCTGACCGCGCCGAACGGCCCTTCGCAGCAGCGGGTGATCCGCAAGGCACTGGCCCATGCCGGTCTGCGCACCTCGGACATCGACGCAGTGGAGGCGCACGGCACGGGTACGACGCTCGGCGACCCGATCGAGGCCGAGGCGCTCCTGGCGACCTACGGCCAGGACCGGTCGGCCGACCGGCCCCTGTGGCTCGGATCGGTGAAGTCGAACATTGGGCACACGCAAGCGGCAGCGGGCGTCGCAGGCGTGATCAAGATGGTCATGGCCATGCGGCACGGCGTCCTTCCCAGGACGCTGCACGTGGACCGGCCGTCCTCCAACGTCGACTGGTCGGCGGGCGCGGTGCGGCTGCTGACCGAGGCCCACGACTGGCCGCGGAACGGCCGTCCGCGCCGAGCCGGAGTGTCCTCGTTCGGCATCGGCGGCACCAACGCCCACGTCGTCCTCGAAGAGGCCCCCGACCGGCCGGTGACCCCCGCGCCGGAGCCCGAACCTACAGGCGTCCCGGTGCCGGTGCCGGTGCCGGTGCCCGTGACGGCGCGGACGTCTGCCGGACTGCGCGGCCAAGCCGACCGGCTCAGCCGTTTCTTCGACGACCGCCCTGACGTGAGCCTCACCGATGCCGCCCACGCACTGGCCACCACGCGTGCCCAACTCGCACACCGCGCCGTCTTCCTGGCGTCCGACCGGCGGCAACTCAGTGCGGAGCTCGGCGCCTTCGGGCGTGGCGCAGCGAGCACAGCGGTCGTCACCGGCACCCCGGTCACGGGCAAACTGGCCGTCCTCTTCACCGGCCAGGGCAGTCAGTGGGCCGGCATGGGCCGCGAACTCGCCGAGACCTTCTCGGTCTTTCGGGACGCCTTCACGGCCGCGTGCGGTGCGGTGGAGGAGCACCTGCGCGGGCACACGGCGCGGCGGCTGCGCGACGTGGTGTTCGCCGCCCCGGGGGCGCCCGGCAGTGAACTCCTCGACCGGACCGTGTACACGCAGGGCGCCCTGTTCGCCGTGGAGACCGCGCTGTTCCGGCTCTTCGAGTCCTGGGGCGTGCGACCGGATCTCCTCGTCGGCCACTCGATCGGCGAGATCACCGCCGCCCACGTCTCCGGAATGCTGGGACTGGACGAGGCGGGCGAACTGATCGCCGCCCGTGGCCGGTTGATGCAGGCGCTGCCCGCAGGCGGCGCGATGGTCGCCGTCCGGGCGACCGAGGCCGACGTCGAGCCGCTGCTGGCCCGCGCGGGAGGAGCGGTCTGCGTCGCGGCGGTGAACGGCCCTGACTCGGTGGTGCTCTCCGGCGTCGAGGACGCCGTGCTCGCCATCGCCGGTGAGCTGGCGAGCCGCGGCAGCAGGACGCGGCGGCTGCCGGTCAGCCACGCCTTCCACTCTCCGCTCATGGCACCCATGCTCGACGAGTTCCGATCCGTCGTGGAGAGGCTGCCGTACGGGCCCGGTGCCCTCCCCATCGTCTCCACGCTGACCGGCGACCTCGCCACGGACGGGCAGCTCGGTACCCCCGACTACTGGGTCGACCAGGCGCGGAACGCCGTGCGGTTCAGCGACGCCGTCACCTCGCTGAGTGACCGGGGAGCGACGACGTTCCTCGAGCTGGGCCCGGGCGGGGTCCTCGCCGCGTCGGCGCTCGGCTCGCTCGGCGCACAGGAACAGAGCTGCATCGCCACCCTGCGCAAGGACGGTGCGGAGGTCGCCGACGTCCTGACCGCGCTCGCGGAACTGCACGTGCGCGGCGCGGCCGTGGACTGGGCGGCCGTTCTCGACCGGACGGCCACGCCGGGCGGGATCGACCTGCCCACCTATGCGTTCCAGCACGAGCGGTACTGGGTCGAGTCCGACGACACCGTGACGGGCGGCGCCGAAGTGCTCGGCGCCGTCAGCGCCCAGCACCCACTGCTCGGCACCGTCGTCGACGTGCCGGGCGACGGCGGCACCAGCGTCGTGCTCACCGGACGGCTGTCGCCGCGGATCCCGGGCCTGCTCCCCGTCGGCACCACCCGGGTGCCGGCCGGCGCGCTCCTGGAGATGCTCGTCAGGGCAGGCGACGAGGTGGGCTGCGGAAGCCTCGACGATGTCGTCGTCGCAGCACCTCTGACGGTGCCGGAGCACGGTCATACCCAGGTCCGGGTGTCCGTGGACGGCCCCGGCCCGGACGGGCGCCGCCGGGCCACTGTCCACAGCAGGCTCTTCGACGCGGAGCGGGGGCCCTGGACGTGCCACGCACGCGCTGTGCTGGTTCCCGGAATGCCACGGCCGGCCTTCGACCTCCGGAACTGGTCGCCGCCCGCGGACAGCGTGCTCCTCCCGGGGGCGCACCGGGCATGGCAGCAGGACGGACAGACCTTCGCGGAGATCGCGCTTCCGGCTGAACTGGCAGACCGTACGGCGGCGTTCACCCTCCCTCCGGTGCTCGTCGACACCGCACTGCGCGTCCTCGCGGGCGACGACCACCGTGACCTGTCCGCCTGCTCCGGCGTCGCGGTGTACGCGGAAGGCGCCACCTCGCTGCGGCTGAGGATCACCGCGACGCCGGACGGCCGGCACCTGCTGGAGCTCGCGGACCCGGCAGGTGACCCCGTCGCGGCCATCGGCCCCTTGGCCCTGGGCGCCGCTGTCGGCGAACCCGCGGAGTCCAGCGCCGGTGTGCAGCCGTTGTCCCTCACCCGGCGCGTGGTGCCGCGTGGTGAAGGGGCAGGTGACGCGATCGCCGACCGGCTGGCCGGGCTCGCGGCCGCCGAGCAGCTCCGTGTGGTGATGGACCTGGTCCAGGAGAGCACCGCGGTCGTGCTCGGCCATCGCGAAGGGGACGGGTCCGACGAGCAGCAGTCCTTCAACAGCCTTGGGTTCGACTCCCTCAGCGCGGTCAAGCTCCGCAACCGCCTGCACGACTTCACCGGCGTGGACCTGCCCAGCACGCTGGTCTACGACTATCCGACACCCGCCCTGCTCTCGGCCTACCTACGGGCCGAAGTGGTCGGCGAGCCCGCAGCGGTACCCGTGTCGACCGCAACGGCATCCGTCTCCGACGAGCCGATCGCGATCGTCGGAATGAGCACTCGGTTGCCCGGCGGAGCGGACAGTCCCGAGGAGCTGTGGAATCTGGTGGTGGAGCAGCGGGACGCGGTGTCCGGGTTCCCGCTCGACCGCGGCTGGGACCTTGAGGGGCTGTACCACCCCGACCCGGCCCACCCGGGTACGAGCTACACCCGCTCGGGGGGGTTCCTCCACGAGGCAGCGCGCTTCGACGCCGGGCTCTTCGGGATTTCGCCGCGTGAGGCGTTGGCGATGGATCCGCAGCAGCGGTTGCTGCTGGAGACGTCCTGGGAGGCGTTGGAACGGGCGGGTCTCGACCCGCTGTCGGCCAAAGGCAGGGACATCGGTGTCTTCACCGGGATCGTCCACCACGACTATGTGACGCGACTCCACCAGGTGCCCGAAGACGTCCAGGGCTATCTCATGACCGGTACGGCGTCGAGTGTGGCGTCGGGGCGTGTGTCCTATGTGTTCGGTTTCGAGGGTCCCGCGGTCACTGTGGACACGGCGTGCTCGTCGTCGCTGGTGGCGATGCATCTTGCCGCGCAGGCGCTGCGGCAGGGCGAGTGCTCGATGGCGCTGGCCGGCGGCGCGACGGTGATGGCGAGTCCGGACGCCTTCCTGGAGTTCTCGCGGCAACGGGGCCTGTCCGCTGACGGGCGGTGCAAGGCGTTCTCCTCGACTGCTGACGGTACTGGTTGGTCCGAGGGCGTGGGCGTGGTGGTGTTGGAGCGGTTGTCGGTGGCGCGTGAGCGTGGGCATCGGGTCTTGGCGGTGTTGCGGGGTAGTGCGGTGAACCAGGACGGTGCGTCGAACGGGCTGACGGCGCCGAACGGTCCGTCGCAGCAGCGGGTGATCCGCAGCGCGCTGGCGAACGCCGGGCTCTCACCGTTCGATGTGGACGTGGTCGAGGCTCATGGGACCGGTACAGCCCTGGGGGATCCGATCGAGGCGCAGGCGTTGCTGGCCACGTACGGGCAGCATCGGAATCTCGAAGCGCCTTTGTGGCTGGGGTCGTTGAAGTCGAACATCGGTCACACGCAGGCGGCTGCGGGCGTTGCCGGTGTGATCAAGATGGTCATGGCTATGCAGCACGGTGTCATGCCGCCCACGTTGCATGTGGACGAGCCCACGACTCAGGTGGACTGGTCGGCCGGTGCTGTCGAGCTGTTGACCGAGGCCCGGGATTGGCCGCGCGACGGTCGGCCCCGCCGGGCCGGGGTCTCGTCGTTCGGAGCCAGTGGGACGAATGCGCACCTGATCATCGAGGAAGCACCGGAGGGGTGGGGCGCGGCTGAGGAGATGCCGGTGCCGGGTGTGGTGCCGTTGGTGGTGTCGGCGCGGAGTGCTGGTTCGTTGGCGGGGCAGGCCGGTCGGTTGGCTGCGTTCGTCGAGGGTGCTGCCGAGGGGGTTTCGCTGGGGTCGGTGGCTGGGGCGTTGGTGTCGGGTCGTGCGGTGTTGGACGATCGTGCGGTGGTGGTGGCGGGGTCCGGCGAGGAAGCTGTGGCGCGGCTCGGTGCGTTGGCGCGTGGTGAGAGCGTGGCCGGTGTGGTTTCCGGTCGAGTGGGTGTGCCGGGGAAGCTGGTGTGGGTGTTCCCGGGTCAGGGGACGCAGT